>DATBLA010000029.1:0-18248 GCA_036555645.1 Actinomycetota bacterium | reverse complement strand
TGCCGGGGGTACGAGGAGGCCGGCTGCGACGAGCTCGTGCTCCTGCCGACGGTCCCCGATCTGACCCAGCTCGACCGCCTGGCCGACGTGCTCGCCGCGCGGGCCTAGACCCGCCGTGAGGATCGAGGTCATCGGCGGAGGACCGTCCGGGCTCTACCTCGCCCTCCTGGCGAAGAAGTCGGACCCGAAACGCGAGATCGTCGTCCACGAGCGCAACGCGCCGGACGCGACGTTCGGATGGGGCGTCGTGTTCTCCGAGGAGACGCTCGGGTCGCTCCGCGACGCGGATCAGCCGACCTGGGCCGAGATCACCGAGACGTTCGCGCGGTGGTCGACGATCGACGTCCACGTCCGCGGCGAGACGGTGCGTTCGGTGGGTCACGGCTTCTCCGGGATCGCGCGCGCGCGGATCCTCGAGATCCTCCAGCGCCGGTGCCGCGACCTCGGCGTCGAGCTCCGCTTCCACGACGAGGTGCCGGCCGTCGACGCGCTGCCCGCCGCTGATCTCGTCGTCGCCGCCGACGGGGTGAACAGCCTCGTGCGGCGAGCGACGCCCGACGCGTTCGGCGTGCAGGAGCGGGCGCACGCGACCCGCTACATCTGGTTCGGGACCGACCTGGTCTTCCGGGCGTTCACGTTCGTCTTCCGCGAGACCGAGCACGGGATGTTCCAGGTCCACGGGTATCCGTTCGACGCGGACCGGTCGACCTTCATCGTCGAATGCCGGGAGGACGTCTGGTCGCGGGCAGGACTCGCGGACGCCAGCGAGGAGGCCTCGATCGCGTTCTGCCAGGAGCTGTTCGCTCCAGAGCTGGCCGGCCACCGGCTCCTGTCGAACCGGTCGGCGTGGATCAACTTCGTGACGCTTCGGTGTGCGGCATGGCACCGGGGCAACGTCGTGCTCGTGGGAGACGCGGCTCACACGGCGCACTTCACGATCGGGTCCGGCACGAAGCTCGCGATGGAGGACGCGATCTCGCTCGCGGGCGCGCTCGAGCGCCATCCGGACGATCTCGAGCGCGCGCTGACCTCGTACGAGCTCGAGCGACAGCCGGCGGTCGAGCGGACGCAGCGCGCCGCCCTCGACAGCGCCGCGTACTTCGAGAACGTCTCCCGGTACGCGAGCTTCGAGCCGGTGCGGTTCGCCGTGAACCTGCTGACCCGCAGCGGCCGGATCTCGTACGCGAACCTCACCCAGCGCGACCCCGAGCTCGTCCGCCGGTCCGACGCCGCGTTCGCGGCAGCGGCCGCGGTCTCCGGCGACCGACCCGCGCGCCGGCTCGCCCCGCCGCCCGTGTTCGTGCCCGCCGAGGTCGGCAGGCTCCGGCTCGCGAACCGCGTGGTGACGTCGCCGCCGGGCCTCGACGACGCCTCGGATGGCTCGCCCTCGAGGGCGATGGGCGATCGCCTCCGGGAGGCGGCCGCCTCGGGGGCCGGGCTCGTCCTGTCCGAGCTCGTGGCCGTCGCCTCCGAAGGACGGATCACGCCCGGCACGCCGGGGATGTACGAGGAGGCCCAACGAACGGCCTGGACGACGATCGTGGAGGACGCGCACCGGACCGAGTCCGCGTTCGGGCTGCGGATCGGGCACGCGGGTCCTCGCGGCGCGACGAGATCGCGCTCGCTCGGGATCGACCTCCCGCTCGCCGAACCGTGGCCGTTGCTGGATCCCGCGGAGATGACCCGCGCCGAGATGGATCGGGTCCGCGGCGACTTCGAGCGGTCCGCCACCTGGGCGGCCGAGGCCGGGGCGGACCTGCTCGAGGTCGACGCCGCTCACGGGTATCTCCTCGGCGCCTTCTGCTCGCCGCTCACGAACCCGCGATCCGACGCGTTCGGGGGCCCGCTCGAGAACCGGATGCGATTCCCGCTCGCGGTCGTCGACGCGGTTCGCGCCGCCTGGCCCTCGGATCGGCCGTTGGCGGTGCGCCTCCCGGCGACCGACTGGTCGCGCGGGGGGTTCGGTCTCGACGACGCCGTCGGGCTCGCGAACGCGGTCCGTGACCTCGGTGCCGACCTCGTCCACGTCGTCGGCGGCACGGCGCGTCGCGCCGATCCCGAGTACGGACCCGGCTACCTCGTCGCCTTCGCCGACCGGATCCGCAACGAGGCCGGCGTCGCCGTCATCGTCGAGGGCCGGGTGTGGACGCTGGACCAGGCGAACACGATCCTGGCCGCGGGCCGGGGCGATCTCGTCGTGCTCGACTACGCCCCGACGTCGTAGAGCTGACCGGGCTCCACGTCGAGCCCGTTCGCCACCTGCCACAGGGCCGCGAGCGCCTTCGTCGCGTTCCGGCGGGCGAACGGCGGCAGCTCGTCGCCGCGCTCGCGCAGGATCGACGCCAGCCGCTCGTAGCACTCCACGAGGTCCGCCTCCGGCGCCGAGAGCTCCACGCCCATCGCGTTGTTCATGTCGTCCTCCGCTCGTCCTCGGTCCCGATGACGATCCGCTCGTCGACGACGCGCTTGGCCTTCAGCTCGAACCGGGGCAGGCTCCCGAGCTCGACCTGCCGAACCCCGAAGCGCAGGTTCTCGTGCGCCTCCGCGAGCTCGCGCCCGAGACCGTCCACGAGGCGCGAGCCGTCGACCGTCTCGTCGGGGATCTCGACGAGCACCTCGATCTCGTCCCGGATCCCCTCCTCGGTGAACAGCCGGATCTGGAACTCGTCGATCTCGGGGTGATCGCGGACGATCGCCTCGACCGCGCGCGGGTACACGTTCGTCCCCCGCACGAGCTTCATGTCGTCGACCCGGCCGCGCAGGCCGCCCTCGTAGATGTCGAACGTGCGTCCGCAGTCGCACGCGTCGTGCGGGACTCTCACGACGAAGTCGCGCGTTCGGTACCGCAGGACGGGGATGAAGCCGCGGCCGAACGACGTCACCACCCGCTCGCCCATCTCCCCGTAGGGAACCGGCTCGTCGGTCTCGGGGTCGACGACCTCCTCGATGTAGTGGTCCTCGATGATGTGGGTGCCGCCGGGCTGGCGCTCGCACTCGAAGACCATGATCGTGCCGACCTCGGTCATCCCCGCGGTGTCCGCGGCCCGGGCGCCCCACTGGGCCTCGATGAGCGCCTTCGTCGCCGGGATCGAGCCGGCGGGCTCGCCCGACAGGATGAGCCGCTGGACCGGGGCGTTCGCGAGGTCGATCCCGAGGGTCTTCGCCTCCTGCGCCATCCGCAGCGCGTACGTGGGCGTCGACGCGACCACGGTCGCGCCCGAGTCCACGATCGCGCTCACGCGGGCATCGGTGGGCATCGCTCCACCCGGCAGGACGAGCGCCCCGATCTTCTCCGAGGCGTAGTGCAGGCCCCAGAACCCGATGAACGTCGCGTACCCGAAGGCGATGAAGACGGAATCGGCCGGGCGGACACCGAAGCCCCACAGCCCGTAGCACCACATCTCCGCGATCCACTCCCAATCCTTCATCGAGTCCAGGACGCGCAGCGGCGTCTTGCCCGTCGTGCCCGACGTCGTGTGGTACCGGATCGCCCGCTCGGGCCGTGCGGCGAGCATCGTCCCGTAGGGCGGAGACTCGAGCTGTCCCTGCATCCACTCGTCCCTGGTCATGAACGGGATGCGGCGGATGTCCTCGAGGGTCTGGAGGGAGTCCGCGGTCACCCCCGCGGCGCGCAGTCGCTCGGCGTGGAACGGGACGTTCGCATCGGCCCACGCGACGAGGGTGCGGAGCTTGCGCAGCTGGAGCGCCTCGAGCCGCTCACGCGGCATCGTCTCGTGAGCGGGGTTCCAGTAGGGGGACTCGGCCATCGCGCTCGCTCTCCCGTCGCGGGGCCCACATCATCGTGAGGCCGCCGAGCCGAAGCAAAGCCGCAGGTCGCATGTGCGCGTTCGCGCCGCCACTAGAGTGTGCCGGATGGCGGCGTCGTCCCGGTTCGGACTGACCGACGAGGAGGTGGAGCTCCTCGAGCGCGCTCGCCGGCTCGCCGACGAGGTGTTCGAACCGCTTGCGCAACAGGGCGAGCCCGGACGCGTGAATCGGCCGCTCGTGCGCGCGCTCGCGGAGACCGGACTCCTCGGCGAGATCGTCCACTCGGACGGCGGTCCGGGCCGACCGCTCTCGTCCATGCGCCTGTGCCTCGTTCGGGAGGGCCTGGCGAGCGGGTGCACCGAGGCCGAGAGCGCGCTCGCGCTCCAAGGCCTTGGCGCCCGGCCGATCGCGACCTTCGGCTCGCCCGAGCTCGTCGAGCGGTACGTCGGTCCGGTCGCGCGAGGCGAGGCGGTGGCGGCCTTCGCCCTGACCGAGCCGAACGCCGGCAGCGACGCGGGGGCGATCGAGCTCGAGGCGGCGCGCGACGGCGAGGGCTTCCGGCTGAACGGCGAGAAGACCTGGATCTCGAACGCTCCGGACGCCGACGTCTACACGGTCTTCGCGCGCACCACGCCGGAGGCCGGGGCGAAGGGCATCACGGCGTTCGTCGTCCCGGGAGACGCGCCGGGATTGGCCGGTGAGCCCATCGAGCTCGTGGCCCCCCATCCCATCGGCCGCCTGCGCTTCGACGGCGTGGCCGTGCCCGCCGACCACGTCCTGGGCGAGCTCGACCACGGGCTGCGGGTGGCGCTCGGCACGCTCGACCGGTTCCGTCCCAGCGTCGGCGCCGCCTGCGTCGGGATGGCGCAGGCCGCGCTCGATGCGGCCACGGCGTACGCGTCCGAGCGAGAGGCGTTCGGGCGACCGATCCGCGAGTTCCAGGCCGTGTCCCATCGTCTCGCCGAGATGTCGACGCGCGTCGATGCCGCCCGGTTGCTCGTCTATCGTTCCGCGGTGCTCCTGGACGCAGGTGAACGAGCCACGAGGGAGGTCGCGATGGCCAAGCTGCACGCGACCGAGGTCGCCCAGCAGGCGATCGATGCCGCGATCCAGGTCCACGGCGCGGTCGCGCTCGAGCGCGGCCACCTGCTCGAGCACCTCTATCGCGACGTGCGGGCGACGCGCATCTACGAGGGCACGAGCGAGATCCAGCGCGAGATCATCGCGCGCGAGCTGTTCGGCTCAGCCTGAGGGATCCTCGGGGATCACGGCGACGCCGACGAGCTCCACGGTCGCCGCGGGATCGAACAGCCCCGACACCTCGAACAGCGCTATCGCCGGGTAGTGGCGGCCGGCGCGCGCCCGCCAGGCCTCGCCGATCGGTCCGAGCGCCGAACGGTAGGCCGCGGCGTCGGTGACGTACACGTGGACCGAGACCAGGTCCTCGGGACGGCCGCCCGCGGCGGCGAGCGCACGCACGAGGTTGCCCGCCGCGTGATCGAACTCCTCGACGATCGTCGCGCCACGGAGCACGCCGTCGGGGCCGTGCGCGGTCTGTCCGCCCAGGTACACGGTCCGGCCCGGGGCGGCGATCACGGCGTGGGAGAACCCCCGCGGGGGGGACAGGTCCTCGGCGTTGCGGATCTCGTGCATCGCGCTCACCGACCCGTCCAGGCCGGATCGCGTCCCTCCTTGAACGCCGCGAAGAACTCGGCGTGGTCCTCGCTCCGCAGCAGGAGCGCCTGCGCGACGGCCTCGAGCTCGATCGCACCGGCGAGCCCCATGTCCTGCTCCTGGGTGATCAGCACCTTCGTCGTCGCGTACGCGAACGACGGGCCGGACGCGAGTCGTGTGGCGATGTCCGTCGCCGCGCCGGGCAGATCCCCGTCCTCGACGACCCGGGTGGCGAGGCCGATCTCGAGCGCGCGCTCCGAGGCGACGTCCTCGCCGAGCATCAGCAGCTCCGTCGCCCGGCCGAGCCCGACGATCCGGGGGAGCAGGTAGGCCGACCCCATGTCGGCTCCCGCGAGCCCCACCCGCGTGAACAGGAACGCGAAGCGAGCCGAGCGCGCGAGCACGCGAAGATCGGCGGCGAGGGCGATGACGGCTCCCGCGCCGGCGGCGACGCCGTTCACGGCGGCGACGATCGGCAGAGGGCACTCGCGCATCGCCTTCACGACGGCGCCGGTCATCCGCGTGAAGTCCAGCAGCGTGCGCTGATCGGCCTCGCGCAGCTCGCCGATGATCTCGTCGACGTCCCCACCGGAGCAGAAGCCGCGGCCGGAGCCCGTGATCACGAGCACGCGAACGTCGTCCCGGTGCGGCATCTCGGCGAGCAGGTCGCGAAGGTCCGCGTACGCCCCGAACGTGAGGGCGTTGAGCTTGGCGGGGCGATCGAGCGTCACGGTGGCCACGGCGTCGGCGATCTCGACGCGCACGTGATCCCACGAAGCGGTGGGACGGGCCGAGCCTCGGAACGGCGACATCTCAGTCGTACTCGTAGAAGCCGCGGCCGGCCTTGCGACCCAACCGTCCCGACGCGACCATCCTGCGCAGGACCTGGGGGGCCATGTACCGGGCGTCGCCGTACTCGCGATACAGGACGTCGGCGACGTGCACGACGGTGTCGATCCCGATGAGATCCATGAGCGTGAGCGGCCCCATCGGATGCCCGAGGCCGAGCGAGATCGCGGCGTCGATGTCCTCGCGCGTGGCCAGGCCCTCGTCGAACAGGCGGGCGGCGTCGTTGAGGAAGGGGCAGAGCATCCGGTTGACGATGAACCCGGCGTGGTCCTTCGAGACGACCGCCGTCTTGCCGACGCGCTCGCCGAACGCCCTGGCGAACGCGAGGGTCTCCTCCGAGGTCGTGATCGCCGGGATGATCTCGAGGAGCCGCATCACCGGCGGCGGGTTGAAGAAGTGCATGCCGATGACCCGGTCGGGCCGCCCGGTGGCGATCGCGAGCTCGACGATCGGGAGCGATGACGTGTTCGAGGCGAGCACGACCTCCGCTCGAACGATCCCGTCCAGCGCTCGGAAGACCGCGACCTTGGACTCGAGGTCCTCGGTCGCCGCCTCGATCACGAGGTCCGCGCCGCCGAGCTCGCCGAGATCGGTTGCGCCGCCGATCCGGCCACGGACCTCCTCGGCCTCGGCGGCCTCGATCTTGCCTCGCTCGAGCGCCTTCGCGATCGAGCGCTCGATGCGCGCGCGGCCGGCGCCGACCAGCTCCTCCGAGGATTCCACGTAGGTCACCGCGCATCCGGCTCGCGCGCAGACCTCGACGATGCCCGAGCCCATGAGGCCGCAGCCGACGACGCCGACGGAGGTGACGTCCCGCGCGTTCACGATGTCGCCCACGTGGGACGAAGCCTACCCCCGGTACGGTGCGCGCCGCGCCCACGGGGCGCCGTGGGAAGATGCTCGACCGTGACGACGGCGAAGCTCCACCTCACGTTCCCGGAGCATCTCGTGTCCGAGCCGGTGATCCACCGGCTCAGCTCGGAGTTCGGCCTCGTCACGAACATCCACCGCGCGAACCTCGGGGAGGGCGGCGGCTGGGTCATCCTCGACGTCGACGGCGACGAGGAGCGGATCTCCCGCGCCGTCTCCTGGCTCATGGAACAGGGTCTCGAGGTGGATCGCATCCTTGCCTGAACCGCGTCCGGCCTCGGCCCTCGAGAAGCGGATCGAGATCCGGTGGCGGGACGTCGACGCGTACGGCCACGTGAACAACGCGGTGTACCTGAACTACCTCGAGGAGGCGCGGGACGCGTGGGTCGAGCAGGTGCTGGGTGGGATCTCGGCGAGCACGTCGGACTTCGTGCTCGTCCGCGTCGCGATCGACTACCGATCCGAGCTCACGCAAGCGAACGGGTGGGTGAGCGTTCGATGCGAGCTCGAGTCGATCGGACGCTCGAGCATCCACACGCGGGAGGAGGTTCGAACGCGGGACGGCACGCTCTCGGCGTCCGCCTCCTCGGTGGTCGTGGCCCGTGATCCCGAGACGCTGCGCGCGCGCCGGCTGACGCCCGCCGAACGCGAGGCCTTGGAGTCGGTGTTGCCCGGGTCGTCCTGACGGCTCGCCGGCTCAGCGGACGATGCGCCGCGCCCGGACGAAATGGTCCTCGTACCAGGTGCCGGTCACGTACGTGAAGGTCACGCCGGCGTTGCTGCTGCCCGAGTCGACGGCCCAGCCGTTGCCGACGTACGTGTCCACGTGGTCGACGGTCCCGTCGCCGTTGCCGTCGTAGAACAGCAGGTCGCCCGGCTGGATCTCGTCCCACCGGATGCGGCGGCCGACCGATGCCATCGAGGCCGAGGTTCGCTGCCCGAGCCCCCATCCCGCGTACTCGCGCGGCGGGGTGTTGTCCCAACCGGACGCGTCGGCCTTCAGCAGCCACCAGGCGAGGCCGGAGCAGTCGAAGCCCCCGACGGGCTGGTACCCGCAGCAGTACCCGGCCGGCCCCGCCGTGTTCCACTCTCCGCCCCACACGTACGGGTAGCCCACGTACCGCACGGCGAACTTCAGGACCTGCATCATGTCCTCGCCCAGGTTCGGGAGCTCCATCGTCGCGAACGGGGCGAGCGCATCGACCGTCCACGACGGGACCGTGGCGGCGCGGTAGAGGGACCAGGCGACCTCCCCGCGGGTCAGCTGGGTGTCGGGCCCGACGTCGAGCGTCTCGTCGCCGTGGTTGAACCGAAGGCCGAGCTTCATCCCGATGAGCAGCGTGCCGAAGTCCGGGGGCGTCGGGATCGGCGTGCCGTCGCGCAGATGGAGCGCGTCCGCTCCCGCCGCGAGCTCGCCGAGCCCGAGCGCGAGCACGAGCGCGCGGTGGACCTCCCGCGTCGTCACCGGCTCGAGCGGCCGGAACGCTCCGTGATCGTCCACCCGCATCCACCCGGCCGTCACGGCGAGGTTCGCGTACGAGGCGAAGCGGTCGTTCCGCGGGAGGTCGGCGAACTCGAGCTCCGGGTCCTCGACGAGACCGTCGCCGAACGCGCGCACCAGCGACCGGGCGAACAGCCGTCGTCGCTCGAGCATGTCGGGGCGGAAGGCGAGCTCGCCGTCGGGGCCCGGCGCACGGAAGTCGCGCATCCACGGGTTCGTCGCCCCGACGAAGTCGATGGCGCGGTTCGCCCAGTGATGGCGATCGACGTCCGACCAGCGGATGCCGTTCACGGAGAAGGTGCCCGAGACCGACCAGGGCTGCGGGCCCGAGCCGGGCTCACCCGCGGTCCGTCCGCCCGCGCCCACGGGCGATGCCGCCTGCGGAACCCACAGGCAGGCCAGGCATGCGAGGACGGCGACGACGCGCCGCAGGGGCCGTGCGGGCATGTCCCGACAACCTTCGGCCACTGCAGGCGGTGACTCAAGTCGGGGAGATGGGGGGCGGCCGACCTCCCCACCCGTGCGCGGAGCGTGCGCTAGCGTGCCTGGTAATGCTCGGCGAACGCGAAGCCGTCGTGGTGGAGGTCAAGCCGTGGGACGTCCACGGCGTCGGCTACGTGGACGTGACGGTCGTCTATCCCGACCGGGTGCTTGAGACCGCGCGCCTGGGGCCCGAGAGTACGCCGGAGGGACTCGAGGCGGGGGAGACGGTCCTCGTGACTCGGGCCGTGAACATGATCGTGGCGATCCGGAGATCGTGATGTTCGGGTGGACCTATCTGGACGGAACGGGTGACGAGGTGGGCCGGTCCCACGGGTTCCCCGACGCCGACGCGGCCGAGGACTGGATCGGCTCCTCGTGGCAGGACCTGTTCGAGAACGGGGTCGAGGCCGTCGTGCTGTTCGACCTCGATCGCGGGCAGCGCGTGTATCGGATGGGGCTAGGCACCGAGTAGCGGCTAGCTCGTCGGCCCCTCGTCGCGCACCCTCTCGACCTGACCGAGCGCCTCTCGAAGATCGGCCAGCCACTCCTCCTGGCGTTGCGCCACAAGGCGAACGCACCAGGCGAGCGCGTGGCTTCGCGACCGGGCGACGCCTCCCTCGACGAGCGTGTCGAGCACGCGTCGCTCGTCCATCCGAAGCCGCGTCATCGCGGGGACGCTGACCGTCGTGAACAGCTTGCCCGCCTCGCCGCACCGAGCGCCCCACGACACGCGCCGGCCGAACCGATGCTGCGCTTCCTGGGCGATCTGCATGCGGCGCTCGCGCGTGTCCTCACGGAACCCGTCGATGCGAGCGAGGCGAGCCGCCCCACGGGCGTCATCGGCGGCGTCCTCGGGGAGGTCAGGCTCGGCCAGGGTTCCGATCACGAGGATCTCGTCGCGGTCCGCGGAAACCTCGGGCGCGCCCTCGAACCATCCCTCCGGGAGCCGGCCCGCGAACCACCCGGCGATCTCCTCGGCGGAGCCATGAGGAAACCGTGTCCGGTCCATCGGCGGATGATTACACGATTACAGGTAATCGTCAACCGGTGGGCCTTGCTCGTCCTCAGACGGTGGAGCGAGCATCGGCGCCAAGCGCCCGACTCGAAGCCACGAGGACGGCTCCTTCGCCACTTAGGACAACGCTCCGCGGGCTGGCTTACTTTGGCAGGTTCACGCAGCGCGGGGACCCGAGATTGCCCTTCATCCCGCCGCGGCGCGCAACCGGTGGCCAACACCAGCCCGGCGGATTCACCTGGCAGCCCCTTGGCAGGAACCGTCCTCACCGTTGGATCATCCCCGACCTCGCTGACAAGCCGCGTTCTCGTGCAGGCCGCCGACTTCTTGTGCAGGAGCGGGTTCTGGTGAAGAAGCCTCAACCGCAGCCCCGTCTGGCGACGGAGTTAGATTCGGCGGCGTGCAGGCGTTCGAAGAAGAGCTCGAGGCCCTGGCGGAGCGAACGCGGTTCTCCGGCGTCGTGCGCATCGACGGACCGAGCGGTGTCGAGCTGTCGAGGGCGTTCGGGTTCGCCGATCGGGCCCACGAGATCCCCAACCTCCCGGACACTCGGTTCGGGCTGGCGAGCGGCACGAAAGGGCTGACCGCCCTCGCGATCGTCCGCCTCATCCAGGACGGCTCGCTCGAGCTCGCGACGACGGCCCGCGCTGTGCTCGGCGCCGATCTCCCTCTGATCGACGACGCGGTCACCGTGGAGCATCTGCTGTGCCACCGTTCGGGGATCGGCGACTTCTTCGACGAGGACACCATCGACGACATCGCGGAGTACTTCCTGCCGGTCCCGGTGCGCGAGCTCGTGACGACCGAGCAGTACCTCGCGGTCCTCGACGGTCACGAGGCGAAGTTCCCCCCCGGTGAGGGGTTCTCGTACTGCAACGGCGGATACGTCGTGCTCGCGCTCATCGCCGAGCGAGTGAGCGGGATGCCGTTCGACGAGCTCGTTCGGCGCTCCGTCTGCGAGCCGGCCGGGATGCCCGATACCGAGTTCCTGCGATCGGACGAGCTGCCGGGGCGCGCCGCCATCGGGTACCTCGCGGCCGACGGTCTTCGTTCGAACGTGTTCCACCTCCCCGTGCGGGGCAGCGGCGACGGCGGCATCTACTCGACCGCGCCGGACATCCGCGCCCTGTGGATGGCGCTGTTCGACGGCCGGATCGTGAGCCCGGATTGGGTCTCCGAGATGATCCGGCCGCGCGCGGAGCTGCCGGATCGTTCGATGCGCTACGGGCTCGGCTTCTGGCTCGGCCCGGGCGACCTCGTCGAGATCCACGGGTACGACGCGGGCGTCTCGTTCCGCAGCACCCACGACCCCGGGTCGTCGACGACGCGAACGGTGATCTCGAACACCTCCGAGGGGACGTGGCCTCTCGAGGACCTGCTCCACGGCCCCGATCCGGACTGAACCCACCGCGCGACCGGCGATGCCGGCGATGCTCGACGTGCCCCCCGGCAGGTGGAAGGATGCGGTTCGATCCAGACTCGTCGACGAACGGAGGCACGCATGGCACGCGAACGCACCGCGGGAGCGCCGATCGGCGCCGTTCTCGCCATCGTCGGTGGAGCGCTGCTCGCGATCGGCTCGTTCCTCACCTGGGCCGAGGTCTCCGGTGGAGGTCAGACCGTCGCCGCGAAGGGGACCGACGGCTCGGACGGCTACATCACGCTGGTGCTCGGGATCGTGGCGATCGGATGCGGGATCGTGCTGATGCGCGGGGCCAGACGCGCGCTCGCCATCATCGTGATCGTCGCCGGGATCATCGGGGCGGCCGTCGGCCTGTACGACGCGCTCACGGCCAAGGATCGCGTCCTGGACGACGCGGCCGAGGAGCTTGCCCCCGGATTCGGCGTGTCGACGGAGGAGATGCGGGAGGTGCTCGACGCGGCGATCGACTCCGGGCAGTTGGGGTTGTCGATCAGCATCGGTCTGTACGTGGTCATCGCCGGCGGCGTGATCGCGATCGTCGGTGGGGCATTGTCGACGAGGGTCGAGGCCGGAGACGGCGTGCCGGTCGGAGCCGAACCCGCCGCGGCCGGGTTCGCCGCCGTAGGCGCCACGGCGCCTGCCGAACCTGCCGGCTCGACCCCGCCGCCACCACCGGCGGACAGTCCTCCCACACCGGATCCGTCACCTCCACCCCCACCCGCGGACGGCGGCGGCGTCTAGCCCCGCGGATCGGTGGGCTCGCGCGCGACGCTGGCCGGGGCGCTCGTCCTGGCCGGCGGGGTCATTGCCGGGGTCGGCTCGTTCCTGCCCTGGGTCGAGGTCTCGACGGGTCCGTTCTCCGAGCAGCTGAACGGGATCGAGGGGTGGGAGGGCAAGGCGAGCCTCCTCGCGGGCGTCGTGATGGCCGTCGCGGGCATCCGGGTCTTCCTCGGCTCGTATGACGCCGCTGCCAGGATGCGTCCGAGCGCCGTGGTCGGCGGGCTCGTGGCCGCGGGCGTGGGGATCTACACGGCCGTCACCTCGACCGACCAGCTCCTCGATGCGGCGGGGTCGAGTCTGGCGCGTGCCGACGTCCAGCGCGCCCTGGATTCGGGAGCTCTCGAGCTGGAGCTGGCCGTGGGGCTGTACCTCGTGATCCTCGGGGGGATCCAGGGCGTGCTCGCCGCGATCGTGTCGGTGGGAGCACGGGACGACGCCGGGCCGGCCACCCCTGCCGGGTTGACGGGATGGATGTCGACGACGGCGTCGAGCCCGGCCGGTGAGCCCGGGCCGGCGGGCACGCACGATCCGCTCCCGCCGCCCCCGTCTCCGGAGGGCGACGGCGACGCCGCGCCGGGGGCGCCTCGATGAACGCGCGGGAGCACGTCATCGACACCCGCGGCCGGCGGGTGGTCGACGTGACCGATGCCGTGCGCGCGTTCTGTCGCGACGACGGGCGCGACGGCCTCGTCCACGTGTTCCTGCTCCACGCCACCGCGGGGCTCGCCCTCATGGAGACGGGAGCCGGATCCGAGGAGGACCTGGACGAGCTGCTCGGGCGGCTCCTCCCACGCGACGACCGGTACGCGCACCGGCACGGATCGGTGGGTCACGGGGGCGATCACCTGCTCCCGGTGCTCGTCTCGCCGTCGATCACCCTGCCCGTCGAGGCCGGAGGGCTCCTGCTCGGCACCTGGCAGCGCGTCGTGGTCATCGATCCGAACCGCGAGAACGACGAGCGTCGGATCCGGCTCACGTTCGTGCCGGCCTAGCCGGCCGGCTACAGGTACTGCCCGGGCTCGCGCTCCTTGCCGTTCGGCGAGGACGACACGGCCTGCACGTCCCGCTCGCGAAGGAGCAGGCATTCGCGTTCGCCGAGCTCGACCTCCAGGCCGGCCTGCGGCAGGTAGAGCACGCGGTCTCCGGCCTTGACGCCGCGCACGTCGGGACCGACGAGGATCACGTCGCCCCACACGCATCGCTTCGGGGCCTGCGTCGCGGTCGCCGGGATGAGGAGGCCGGCCCGGGTCGTCCGCTCTCCACCGTCGGGGTGCTCGACGACGATCCGATCGCCGGTCAGGCGCACGTCCAGACCGGCGGGATGCGAGCGTTTGCGTCGGGGCTTCGAGCCCGTCGCCGGGGTCTTCGGCATGGCGGACGAGATGGTAGACCGTGGCCGGCGACTCGTCCGGCGTACTCGCCGATCACACCCGGTAGCATCCACGGCCGATGAAAGCCTCCGACGTCCTTGCAGAAGCGGTCGCCGAGCTGAAGGCGTCCACGGCGATCGACCACTGGCAGCGCGACCGCGAGGAGATCGAGGCGGACGACCTCCTGTGCCACGCGATGGGTGTGGATGAGGTCGAGCCGGACGACGAGGTCTCCGCGACCACCCGCCGCCGGTTTCGCCGCATGGTCGAGCGACGCGCTGCGGGCGAGCCGGTCCAGCTCATCCGCGGCTATGCGGTCTTCCGCGGTCTCGAGGTGGCGTCTCGACCGGGCGTGTTCGTCCCGCGGGATTCGACCGAGTATTTGGCCGAGCAGGCCGTGCGCCGCCTCCGGGGCCGCCGGCGGCCGGTGGCGGTGGATGTCGCCACCGGAGGTGGGACCGTCGCGCTCGCGATCGCGAACGAGGTGCGAGGCACCCGCGTGTTCGGCACCGACATCTCGGGTCGCGCGATCCGGGTCGCCCGCGCGAACGCCGAGCGCCTCCGACTGCCCGCGACGTTCGTGACCGGGGACCTGTTCGCGGCATTGCCGCGCGATCTGGCGGGTCGGGTCGACGTGATCACCCTGCACCCCCCCTACGTCGCTCGAAGCGAGCTCCGGGAGCTGCCGGAGGAGATCCGCCGGTACGAGCCGGCGCACACGCTGACCGACCGAAGCGTCGACGGGCTGGGCCTGCTCGGCCGAACGGCCGCCGAGGCGGGCCGCTGGCTGAAGCCGGGAGGCTGGCTGCTCGTCGAGGTCAGTCCGGACCGGTCGCGCGCGGCCGCATCGGTCATGCGTCGTGACGGCTTCCCGGAGGTTCGCAGCACGATGGACCGCGGGTTCAAGGTCACACGGGTCCTGGTCGCCCGATGGCCGGGGTGAGCCCGCCTCGTCCCCTCCCGGCCGGCGCGTGGCCGTCGCCGATCTCCGCGGAACGGGTGGCCCGGAGCGAGGTGAGCCTTCGGGAGTCCTTCGCGGACGGCGAGACCACCTTCTGGCTCGAGGGCCGTCCCTCCGAGGGAGGCAGGTACGTGGTCGTGCGCGCCGAGCCCGGGTCCGAGCCGCACGACGTGACGCCCCCCGGCTTCTCGGCTCGGACCCGCGTGCACGAGTACGGCGGAGGCTCCTACGCGATCGCCGGC
The DNA here is from genome assembly GCA_036555645.1 of Actinomycetota bacterium. Classification (GTDB taxonomy): domain Bacteria; phylum Actinomycetota; class UBA4738; order UBA4738; family HRBIN12; genus DASSJM01. Next base: position 3,312 of record DATBLA010000029.1, on the reverse strand, counting down.
TCCACGGTGTTCTTCTCGAACGACGACGACCAGCGGCTCTACCGCCAGGACGTCGGAGGCATGCCCGAGCCGATCACGGCGGAACCACCGGTCGCCAAGGGCCTGCGGTACGCCGACATGGATCTGTCGCCCGACGAACGCTGGATCGCGTGCGTTCGCGAGCGTCACGGCGAGCAGCGTCTGGCCGTGAACGAGCTCATCGTGCTTCCGGTCGAGGGCTCGAGCGAGCCGGTGCCGATCGCCTCCGGCCGTGACTTCTACGCGTTTCCCAGATGGTCGCCCGATGGCCGGAGCCTCGCGTTCATCGAGTGGGACATGCCGCGGATGCCCTGGGACGGGACGGACCTGCGGGTGGTCGAGATCGGCGACGGCTCGGTCGGCGGATCCCGGCACGTCGCCGGCGGCGAGGCCGAGTCGATCTTCCAGCCGTCCTGGAGCCTCGACGGACGCCTGCACTTCGTCTCGGATCGCACCCAATGGTGGAACCTGTATCGGGACGAGCCCGGGTCGAAAGCCGTCAACCTCACCCCGATCCAGGCCGAGTTCGGCGTGCCGATGTGGCAGTTCGGGTACTCGACGGTCGCGCACCTGTCCGACGGCCGGATCGCCTGTCTCTACCGGCTCGAGGGGGAGCACCACCTTGCCCTGCTCGATCCGGGGAGTGGAGAGATGCTCGACCTCGACCTCCCGTTCACGTGCTTCCGGCCGACGCTGGCCGCGTCTGGGAGCCGGCTCGTCGTGGTGGCCGGGGGGCCGCGAACGCCCGCTCAGGTCGTGTCCATCGACCTGCTCTCGCGCGACGTCGAGGTGATCCGCGAGGGCGACGAGCTCGACGTTGATCCCGCGTTCCTGTCCGAGGCCCGCCCGATCGCGTTCGGCTCGGCCGGCGGCAGGATCGCGTACGGCTATCACTACCCGCCGACGAACCCCGAGGCGAGGCTGCCCGACGGCGGGCGCCCGCCGCTCATCGTGCTCGTCCACGGCGGCCCGACCTCCGAGACCACTCCCGAGCTCGATCTGCAGGTCCAGTTCTTCACGAGCCGAGGGTTCGCGGTGGCGGACGTGAACTACGGGGGAAGCACCGGCTACGGCCGAGCGTTCCGGGAGAGCCTGTACGGGGAGTGGGGCGTCGTGGATGTCGAGGACGCGGCGGCGGCGGCCCGTTTCCTCGTCGAGCAGGGAGAGGCGGACCCGGAACGCCTCGTGATCAGCGGTGGCAGCGCCGGCGGATGGACGACGCTGTGCGCGCTCACGTTTGGAGACACGTTCGCGACCGGGACGAGCTACTACGGGGTCTCGGACCTCGAGCCGTTCGCGACCGACACCCACAAGTTCGAGCTGAAGTACAACGACGTGCTCGTCGGGCCGTGGCCCGAGGCGGTGGAGCTGTGGCGAGCCCGATCTCCGGTCCGCCACGCCGAGCTGATGACGAGACCGGTTCTCATCCTCCAGGGCGATGAGGACCCGGTCGTCCCTCCGTCCCAGGCCGAGGCGATCGTCGATGCGCTCGATGCTCGAGACGTCCCCTACGCGTACCTCGTGTTCGAGGGGGAACAGCACGGGTTCCGCAAGGCCGAGCACATCGCTCGCGCGCTCGAGGCCGAGCTGACGTTCTACGTTCGGATCCTGGGGCTCGAGGCCGAGCCGGATCTCCAGCCACTCGAGATCCGCAACCTGGACTGAGGTCCACTGCTGAACCCTCTGGGGAACCCAGGGGGGGCGGCGGGGGGCCTCCCCGATCCGGGTCGGCCCCCCGCCCGAGAGGGGGCGCATCGCCTCTCGTGGCGGGGCGAACCTACGGGTCGTGTGTGAAGCCGGCGTTGCGCGAACGTGACCGTGCCGTGAACTCGGCCTGCCGTTTCAGTGCTTGGCCGTCTCAGTGCTTGGCCGTCTCAGTGCTTGATCGGCCACAGGGCGGCGGCCAGGGCGGTGCGTCCGATGCGACGGGTCACGCCGCGGCTCTCGACGGCCTTGGATCGGCGCGTCGTCCGGGCTCGGCGGTCGGCCTCGGCGTCGCGCACCCGGTCGGCGATCTGGTAGCGCGCCATCTCTCCGCTCAGCATCTCGGCCTCCTCTCACTGGAACCTTGCCCGACGGTATCCGCCGGCCGGCCGGAGGGGCGGTGACCCGGCGCACCCCCCGAAGGTGACGTCCGACACGTTGCGTAGGCCGCCGGAGCGGTCGAAGATGCGCCGGTGATCGGACGGAGTGGATCGCGAGCCGGTCTGAGCGCGCTCGCCCTGGTCGCCGTTGCCGCCTGGGCGGCGCCGGCGTGGGCGCAGTCGGCGAGTCCCTCTCCGGCGAGGGTTCCCACCGTGGACGGCGAGGTTACGGGCTCGCTCGACGCGGGGGAGGAGCTGACCGTCTCCATCGACGCGACGATGCCGGGGGGGTGGGAGGGCCTGCACCTGGTCGACATCTCGATCCGATCGGGCTCCGAGGAGCTCGACCACGTGCGGTTCGACATCGAGGACAACCAGCTCACGCTCGGCGACCAGGAGATCGTCGTCGGGACCGGGGCGGCGGCGGAGGGGACGTACCTGCGGATCGGCGGCGACCGGGTCATCGTGACCACCGGCGGGGCGAACCTGTCCTTCGGCGTGACCGGCGAGGTCCTCCGAGCGATCCCGGCCGATGCCCGGTTCCAGCTCAGCGTCACGGACGACTTCGATCAACGGGCGGCGGTCACGCGCGAGCTCGCCGGGCCGGCCGACACGGGCCTGACGTGGGAGACCGCGCTCGCCCTGGCGGCAGCCGCGTTGTTCATCGGGGCGTTCGTCGGCAACCTGTTCGCGTCCAAGCGCCGCCCGCCGCCACGTCCATCCGTCTACGCCACCGTGCAACGGAAGCTGGATCAGGATCGCGCCGCGGCCGGGAAGCCGGACTCGTGACCCGAACCGGCATCTACGGGCTCGTCGCCGATCGGTCCGCGAGCGATGGCCACGACGGCGACGCGGTGTGGGACCGGCTCACCGAGCACCTGGACCCGAACCGCTACCGACCCGCGCTCGCCGACCACGTCGAGATCCGCGAGTTCCCGCTGCGGTGGGGGAACGACTACGTGATGGTGGCAAACACGCGGGACCTCCTCCACTACCGGCTCCCCGCGGACCAGCTCCCGCTCCTTCGCCTGATGGACGGCTCGAGGACCGTCAAGGAGCTCGTGCTGGAGGAGTTCGAGTCCTCGGGCGACATGGATCTCGACTCGGTGACCGACCTCGTCCACACGCTCTACGAAGGCAACTTCCTCGAGCAGGGGTACCAGGACGTCGACGGCCTCGTCGCGCGGGCCCTGGACCCGAAGAGCCAGGG
>DATBLA010000028.1:0-12883 GCA_036555645.1 Actinomycetota bacterium | reverse complement strand
GACGTTGCCCCACACGTCGAGGTGCGGGAAGAGCGCGAGATCCTGGAACACGAACCCGACCCGGCGTCGCTCGGGTGGCACCCACGTCTCGTGTCCGGCGACCTGCCGGCCGTCGATCCACACGTCGCCGGCGTCGGGGCGCTCGAGCCCGGCGATCATCCGCAGCGTCGTCGTCTTGCCACACCCGCTCGGACCCAGGAGCGCGAGCAGCCGGCCCCGCTCGACCTCGAGGTCCACGCCGGTCACGGCCGTCGTGGAGCCGAATCGTTTCGACAGCCCCGAGCACACGAGCGAGGGGACGGTCGTGGGTTCGGCTCGGGTGTCGGCCGGGACCCCGATCATTCGGCACGCACCTCGTCCGGCTGCACGCGGCGCGCCACGAGGTACAGCGGGATGGCGCACATCACGATCAGCAGGATGGCAGGCGCCGCCGCCTGCGACAGACGACCCGCCGAGGTCCACGCCCAGATCTCTGTGGCGAGGGTCTCGAACCCCGTCGGGCGCAGCAACAGGGTCGCGGGGAGCTCCTTCATCGCCGTGAGGAACACGAGCGCCCCGCCGGCCAGCGCGGGCGCGGCCACGCGCGGCAGGACGACGGCGCCGAACGCGCGGACGCGGCCGTGCCCCAGGGTTCGCGCCGCCTCCTCGAACCGCGGGTTCACCTGCTGGATCGCGGCGGTGAGGGGCTGGCTCGATTGCGGGAGGAACAACACGAGGTAGGCGAGCAGCACGAGCGCGATCGACTGGTACAGGCCGGGGAGCGTGCGAACCGACAGGAACACGAACGAGAGCCCGACGACGAGCCCGGGCAGCGCGTATCCCACGTGCGCCGCGCGCTCGACGAGAGCCGACAGCCTCCCCGGGTACCTGGCCGCCAGGACCGCGACCGGGATCGACGCCGCGAGGATGATGCCGGCCCCCAGGATCGAGAGCTCGAGCGATCCGATGGCGGCGGACCACGTGAAGTCGAACGCGACGTCGTTGCGCACGCCCCGGTTCAGCCAGAACGCGAGCACGGAGATCGGAGCGACGAGAGACACCGCCACCACGAGGCCCGACGCGCCGATCGCCGGCCACCGCCACCGTCCGAGCGCGATGGGGGTCGGGGGACGCGACGCGCCGATGCCCGAGCGGTGGTAGCGCGCGCGCCCTCGGGCCCGCTGCTCGATTGCCAGGATCACGATCGCCACCGCGACGAGCATCAGCGACAGGATCGCCGCCGGCGTCCGATCGAACGCCGAGCGGTACTGGACGAAGATCGCCTGCGTGAACGTCTCGTATCGCATGAGCGAGACGGCGCCGAAGTCGTGGAGCGTGTACAGCGCGACGAGGAGCGCGCCGGCGGCGATCGAGGGACGCAGCAGGGGCAACGTCACCCGGCGGAAGGTGGCCCGACGATCCTGTCCCAGTGTCCGGCTCGCCTCGTCGAACGACGGGTCGAGTCCCCGGAACCCGGCCGCCGCCACGAGGTACGTGTACGGGAAGCACAGGAGCGTGAGCGCGAGGAACGCGCCCACGAACCCGGAGATCGTCGGGATGCTCTCGACGCCGAACGGCGCGAGGACCGACGCGATCAGTCCCCGGTCGCCGAACGCGCCCTGAAGCGACAGGGCGAACACGTAGCTCGGAAACGCCAGCGGCAGCGCGAACAGTGTCGCCCAGATCCGGCGGGCAGGGAGGTCGGTTCGGGTCGTCAGCCACGCGAGCGGCACGCCGATCGCGATGCACGCGCCCGTGACGGCGGCGGTGAGCGCGAGGCTCCGCGCGAACAGCCACAGGGTCTCTGGTCGGAGGATGACGTCCCAGGTCTGCGAGGTCGCGTCCGTCGACCGGACGATCAGGTAGACGAGCGGCAGGATCGCGACGGCCCCGACGACCCCCGCGGCGATCGCGAGCCCCATGGGGACGGCGCCGCCGCGAGGCCTGGCCGTGCGGGCGGGTCGCCGAGAGGGCAGCGCGGCGGTGGGGTCGAGGCTCACGATCGGATCCTGTCGGCGGGGCTGGCGTCGAGCATACGATCCCCTTGACAGCGGGTGTTCGGAGCGCTTGACGGAAATTCTATCTGGTTCATAGGATTTGGGCCCGAATGATAGGCCCGCGATCGACGCAGGTGCTACCCCGGCCGCCCGAGGCAGGCGCGGCCACCCCCACGGCCACGCCGGATGCCCGCGCCCGGATGCTCGGGTTGGGCCACGGTCCGGACGGCCGCCGAAGGCTGAACGCCGGCCGGATCGTGCTCGTCTCGGCCGTCTCGCTGGGTCTCACGGCCGCCCTGGCCTGGGGGTTGTGGCGGATCGTCGACGACGAGGTCGCCGCGCGAGTGGTCGGCGGGCTGGGCTCGAGGCCCGAGCTCCTCGTCGCGTTCGTGGCGACCTACTTCGCCGCGTTCGCGCTGCGCGCCGAGGCCTGGCGGTGGCTGCTCTCGGACGGACATCGCTTCGGACCACTCCTCGGCATCGTCCATCTGTCCCTGTTCGCCAACCACGTGCTTCCGCTGAAGCCCGGGGATGTCCTCCGTGGCTTCCTCCTGTTCCGCCGGGGCGCGCCCGGCGCCGAGGCCGGCGTCTCGACGGTGGCGGCTCGGTTGCTCGACCTCGTCGGGCTCGTGGTGCTCGTCGTCGTGCTCGCCCCCGTCGTGACGGGTGGAGCCGATGCGGCGCTGCCCGTTGCGGTCGCCGCGGTGTTCGTCGCGGCGCTCGTCGTCGGACTCGTGGCGCTGCCTCGGATCGCGGAGACGCGACTGGCCGCCCGACTGCCGGCTGCCGGGCGACGACTCGTCCACTCGGTCTCGGGGGCCGTGGCGGCGATCCCGCGTGGTCGCGCCCTCGCCGCCCTCGTCCTGCTCGTGCTCCCGAGCTGGGTGCTCGAGGCCGGCGTGCTGTGGGCCGTATCCGAAGCGGCGGGACTCGATCTGCCCGTGACGACCTGCATCGGGGTCACGGCCTTCACGATCCTGCTCCAGTCGATCCAGCTCGTCCCCGGGAACCTCGGCGTGTACGAGGCCACGATGACGGGTGCGCTCGTGGCGACCGGCGTGCCCGCCGGCGAGGCCTTCGCCGTCGCGGCCGCGACCCATGCGCTGAAGTTCGCGTACTCGTTCGCCGCCGGCGCGATCGTGCTCGGCGGGACCGGCGTGCGTCACGGGATGCGGTGGCTCCGGGACCGGGGGCGCGTTGCGGCCTCGCGAGTCGAGATCGTCGCGGCGCGGGCCTGGAACGTCCTGAACGAGGGCAAGCCCTTCACGGTGGTGTTCTCGCTCACCGTGTTCGTGGGGACCTCGGTCACGGTCGGGCTCCCGGGCGTGTCGATGTCGCGGCTGCCGGGAGCCCTGTTGCTGGCCGCACCGCTGTTCCTCGTCTTCTACCGCTACGACTTCCCGCTGCGGCTTCGGGCGGCGCTGTGGGCGTTCGTCGGCGTGTACCTCGTGTGGTTCCGCGCCGTCTTCCCAGTCCTCGTCGCGGTCGAGCTCGCCTCGTACCTGTTCTTCACGGTCGTGCTGTGGGGGTCGGTCTACTACCACCTGCGGATCGGGACGCCGCTCACGAACTTCCGCCGGTTCTGGCGGCTCGTTCTCGAGAACCCCGACACGACGAGCGCGAACTTCCTCGAGCAGATCCCGAAGGTCTTCCTGCTCACCCACGTGCTCGCGCTGGGCGCCGGCGGCGGGGCGGGGGCCGGCGGGTCGCTCGGCATCCTTCTGTTCACGGCGCTCGTGGGGCTCACCAGCGTCCTCGTCCACCAGTGGTTCTTCACGTGGCGGCCCCGCCTGCCCGTCCATCCGGCCCCGCCGATCCCCGTCGCTCCCGCGCGTGCTCGCCGGTTCCTGCTCATCGTGATCGACGGATGCCGGCTCGACCGTCTGGGCGAGGCGCGAACGCCGGTGCTCGATCGCCTTGCCAGCGAGGGCTTGCGGTGCACGGCGATGCAGACCGTCTACCCGGCCCGGACCGTCACCGGGTTCAGCTCGATGCTCACCGGGGCGCCGCCGCGCGTTCACGGCATGCGCAGCAACTTCGTGCCGCGCCTCGGGGTCCGGTGCGAGAGCGTGTTCACGGCCCTTCGCGGTGCCGGCAAGCACGGACGGCTCGTCGGGATCGCGCACCTCGTCGACGCGTTCGGGGGCGACGTCCGAGCCGTGACCGCCGTGCAGGACAACGACCGGATCGATCGCTCGCTGCTCGAGGAGGCCAAGCGCGAGCTGCTCGAGCACGACCCGGACCTGCTCGTCCTCCAGCTGCTGTCGGTGGACCAGACCGGACACGCGCGAGGGAGCTACCGGGAGGAGTACCTCGAGAAGGTCGAGGCCACCGACGCGCTGATCGGCGAGTTCCTGACCTGGGCGGAGCGCGAGGGCTTCCTGGAGGGAGCGACCGTCGCCGTGACGTCGGACCACGGGCAGGGCAAGGGAGTCGGCGGACACGGTCATCTCGGGCCCGGCGAGCGGTTCGTGCCGTTCGTGATGTGGGGCTCGGGCGTGCCGGCCGGCGCGGTCGTCGAGGAGCCGAGGTCGCTCGTCGACGTCGCTCCGACGATCTGCCGGGCCCTCGGTGTCGCCTCGCCGGATCGCAGCGTCGGTCGTTCGCTGATCGATCCCCCCGAGACCGGGCGAGCGCGGGCGCTCGCCGTCGTCGTGCCCGCGCACAACGAGCACGAGAACCTCCCCGAGGTCCTGGCCGCGATCCCCCGCGACCTCGGACCGCTGGAGGTGCTCGTCGTGGACGACGCGTCCACGGACGACACGGCCGCGCTCGCCCGCGCACACGGAGCCACGGTCGTCTCGCTCGGCTGGCGTCGTGGTCTTGGGGCGGCGCTTCGTGCCGGCCTCGAGGCGGCGGCCGAGCTCGATCCGTGGGCGGCGGTCTACCTGGACGCCGACGGCGAGTACGACCCGCGCGAGATCCCGCGTCTGCTCGAGCCGATCCGGCAGGGGCGCGCCGACTACGTGCTCGGGTCGCGATTCGCGGGGTCGATCGAGGGGATGACGCGGACGAAGCGGATCGCCAACCGCGGGTTCACCGGGCTGACCTCGGTGCTGGCCGGGCGCCGGATCAGCGACGGGCAGACGGGGTTCCGGGCGTTCAGCGCCGAGGCGCTCGCCGTCGCCGAGATCGTCCACGACTACAACTACGCGCAGGTCCTCACGCTCGACCTCCTCGGCAAGGGGTTGCGCCTGGAGGAGGTTCCGATCACGTACCGCCGGCGACGGCACGGTCGTTCGTTCGTCTCGGCGGCCTACTTGTGGCGCGTGCCGACCGGCATCGCGCGAGAGCTCGTTTCCGACTGACAGCGAAAGGAGCCACGGCATGCGGCTGAACGGGATGGCACGGAAAGGGATCGGGCTCGCGGCGGTCGCGGCGCTCGCGTTCGGCGCGGTCGCGTGCGACGGCGAGGACCGTCCCGGCGTGGAGGTGATCGACGGCGACGGCACCGGCACGAGCTCGGGCACCGGCACCGGCACCGGCACCGGCACCGGCACCGGGACCGGCACCGGGACGGGATCGGCGACGGGCGACGTGCCGGCCGGGGTCGTCGAGGATCCGCCCGAAGGCGCCACCGAGGTGGCCGTCACGCTGACGGAGTGGTCGGTGACCCCCGCCGCCGCCGAAGCCCCGGCCGGCGACGTCTACTTCCTCGCCTCCAACGAGGGTGAGGACCCGCACGAGCTCGTCGTCGTGAAGAGCGACCTGCCGACCGGGGACCTTCCGGTCGAGGACGGGGCCGTCGTCGAGTCCGAGCTCGATTTCCGGGGCGAGATCGAGGGGTTCGCGTCGGGAACCTCGGCCTCGGGCGTGTTTGACCTCGAGGCCGGTCGCTACGTCCTGTTCTGCACGATCGTCGAGGTCGAGGACGGTGAGCAGGAGAGCCACTACCAGCTGGGCATGCACACGGAGTTCGTCGTCACGTGACCGCGGCCCGTACCGGTCGACGGCTCGCCGCGCTGGGGCTCGGGCTGCTCCTCGCGGCCGGCCTTCCGGCGTGCAGCGGTGACGACGACTCGCTCACGATCTACACGGGGCGGGAGCAGTCGCTCGTGCAGCCCCTGCTCGAGCAGTTCGCCGAGGAGACGGGGGTCCCGATCCGAGTCCGGTACGGCGACACGGCGGAGATGGCAGCGACGATCCTCGAGGAGGGCGAGGCCAGCCCGGCGGACGTGTTCTTCGCGCAGGACGCGGGCGCGCTCGGGGCGCTCGACGCGCAAGGGCTCCTGCGCGAGCTCCCGGCCTCGACGCTGGACCAGGTGCCGGAGCGGTTCCGCGCCGCCGACGGCGACTGGGTCGGCGTGTCCGGCCGCTCGCGGGTCGTGGCCTACTCGACCGAGCGGGTCGATCCGTCCGAGCTCCCCGCCACGATCCTCGGCTACGCGTCACCCGAGTGGAGCGGGCGCATCGGCTGGGCGCCGACGAACGCGTCGTTCCAGGCGTTCGTCACCGCGCTCCGCCTCATCGAGGGCGAGGAGGTCGCCCGGACCTGGCTCGAGGGCATCATCGCGAACGACCCGGTCGAGTACAGCAGCAACCTGACGGCGATCGACGGCATCGCGGACGGCGAGGTCGATGTCGCCTTCGTCAATCACTACTACCTCTACGTGATGCGCGACGAGGAGGGGCCGGAGTACCCGGTCGACAACGCGTACCTCACCGGCGGTGACCCCGGAGCGCTCGTGAACGCCGCAGGGGCGGGGATCCTTCGGACCTCGGACAGCGTGAGCGACGCGGAGCGGTTCCTCGAGTTCCTGCTGTCCGAGGAGGCGCAGACCTACTTCGCCGAGGAGACGCACGAATACCCGCTCGTCGAGGGGATCGCGGTCGACGAGCACCTCGTGCCGCTCGACGAGCTCGATCCTCCCGACATCGACCTCGGTGATCTGGACGACCTCCAGGGGACGCTGACGCTCCTCCAGGACGTGGGCGCGCTGCCGTGAGGACGCGGGCGGTCCTGGCGATCGGACGGCCGGCGCGTCTCGCCGCGCTCCTGTTCCTCGTCCTGGCGGTCGTCTACACGGGCTCGATCGGCCTGCGCGCCAGCCGCGGCGCCTCGATCACCGGCGACGAGCCCTTCTACCTCCTGACGACCCAGAGCCTGCTCCAGGACGGCGACCTCGACCTCACCCAGCAGTACGCGGCCCGGTCGTACCGGTCGTTCTTCGACCATCCCGACGGCCTGTGGCGCCAGTCCGTACCGAGGGACGACGGCGTCCTGCTGAGCCCACACAACCCCGGGCTGTCGCTGCTCGTCCTCCCCGGGTTCGCGGCGGCGGGACTCCTCGGCGTGCAGATCGAGCTTCTGCTGCTGACCGCGCTCGCGTTCGCGCTCGGGTTCGTCTTCGTCGATCGCGTCTCGGGACGAACCGGCCTCGCGTGGTGGACCACGCTCGTCGTCGGGTGCTCGGCGACGGCGTTCGTCTACTCGACCGAGGTGTATCCGGAAGCGCCGGCCGCGCTCGCGCTCGTGATCGCCCTCCTGCTCGTGTCGGGACCGCGCCCTGGCGTCTGGCGATCGGTTGGGATCGTCGCGGCGTGCTCGGCGATCCCCTGGCTGGGCGTGAAGTACGCGCCGCTGGCCGTCGTCGTGGGGGCCGTGGCCGTGTGGCGCGCCTCGCGCGAGGGTCGGATCGTGATCGCGATCGCCGGCGGCGTGTCGGCGGCGGCGTTCGTCGTGTTCCACCTGATGACGTTCGACGGTCTGACGCCGTACGGGTTGAACACCGTGTATGCGGGCGAGTCGGCGGCGGCGCTCGTGGGCGATCACCTCGGATTCGCGGACCGCTTCTACCGGATCTGGGGACTGTTCGTCGACCGACGGTTCGGGATCGCGCGGTGGGCACCGTTCCTGGTGCTCGTCGTGCCCGGCGTCGTGATGCTCGCGTACGGACGATGGCGGGAGCGAACGGTGGCCGTCGTGATCGCGACGCAGATCGCGATCGCCACGTTCGTCGCGATCACGATGATGGGATGGTGGTTCCCCGGCCGGACGATGATGACGGTGTTTCCCCTTCTTCCGCTGCCGATCCTGGCCGTCATCCGGTCCGGCGGGCGATGGGCCGGCCGGCTGGCCGCGGCGCTCGCGGTGTGGACGGTCGCGATCACCGCCTCCCTCGCCGTCGGCGGCCACGGCGGCGAGGTCGTCGTCGCCGTGGATCCGTTCGAGCTGGGGGCGCTTCCGTTCCGGGCGTTCGCCGGCCTGTTCCCGAGCTACGTGAGCTGGGGGCCGGGCACGATCGTCCTGACCGTCCTGTGGCTCGCGCTCATCGGGCTCGCGATCACGTGGGCCGTGCACAGGTGCCGCATCGAGCGGCACACGCCTCGGGAGTTGCCGCCGGAGATCCCGACGCGCGTCCCCGTCGCGGCCGGCACGGGCTGAGACCGCCGGCCGCTCAGCCGAGCGGCTCGACCCACAGGTTGTCGGCGAGGTTGGCGCCGAGGGCGACCGGCCGGCCGGCGACCGTGAGGCTCATCGCCCCGTCCGGGCCCACGCGATCCACCTCGATCGTGGCTCCCGGCATGAGCCCGCTGTCCTCGAGGAACCGCATGACGTCGACCTCCAGCTCGAGATCCTCGGTGAGCCGGCGGAGCGCCACGGTCACCGGCGGCCGGGCATCGGTGAGCGGGACGAGCGCCGTCTGATCCACGGGGTTCGACGAGCCCGGGATCGGGTTGCCGTGAGGGCACGTTCCCGGGTCGCCGAGGATCTCGACGAGTCGCTCCTCGACCTGGTCCGAGATCACGCGCTCCCAGCGCTCGGCCTCCGAGTGCGCGAGGTGCCACGGGAGGCCGATCACGTCGATCAGCAGGTGCTCGGCCAGGCGGTGCCGGCGGACGAGGACGACCGCCATCTGCCGGCCGGCCGGCGTGAAGTCGAGCTCGCGATCGCGCGACTCGACGAGCCCGTCGGCGGCCAGCCGCTTCACGTGCTCCGAGACCGAGGTGCGACTCACGCCCATCCACCTGCCCACCTCCGCCTGGACGGCAGGCAATCCTTCCTCGCGGATCTCGTACAGCGCCTCGAGATAGTCGGCAGACGGATGACGTTCGGCCGTCGTCATGGTCGGACAGGCTACGGGATGCCGGCGTTCGTCGTTCGCGCGTCCCTGGCTACGATGAGGTCGTGGGCGGTCCCATCTGGCGTGTCGGCGAACGGGTGCTCGACGGGTCCGAACGCACCTGGGTCATGGGGATCCTCAACGTCACCCCCGACTCGTTCTCCGACGGCGGCCGGTTCGGGTCGGCGGCCGATGCGGTTCGCCACGGCGTCGAGCTCGCCGGCGAGGGCGCCGACATCGTGGACGTCGGCGGCGAGTCCACGCGTCCGGGGTCCGATCCCGTGGAGACCGAAGAGGAGCTCGAGCGTGCCCTGCCCGTGATCGAAGGGATCGCGGCCGAGCTGCCAGATCTCCCGATCTCGATCGACACCCGGAAGGCAGAGGTGGCCGCGGCAGCGCTCGACGCGGGGGCAGTGATCGTGAACGACGTCTCCGGCGGCTCCGACCCCGCGATGTTCGACGTCGCGCGCGAGCGCGGAGCCGCCATCGTCCTCATGCACATGCGCGGCGACCCGAAGACGATGCAGGAGGCGCCCGTCTACGAGGACGTCGTCGGCGAGGTGCACGAGTTCCTTCGCCAGCGTGTCGAGGCCGCCGAGTTCGCCGGCATCGACCCGGAGCGGATCGCGATCGACCCGGGGATCGGGTTCGGCAAGGATCTCGACCACAACCTGGAGGTCATGCGTCGGATCGACGCGTTCCTCGATCTGGGCCGCCCCGTGCTCGTGGGGCCGTCGCGCAAGCGGTTCATCGGCACGCTCCTCGACCTGCCCGAGAACGAGCGCGTGGAAGGGACCGCCGGAGCGGTCGCCTGGCTCGCCTCGCACGGCGCGCACGTCGTCCGCGTGCACGACGTGCGTGAGATCGTCCGCGTCGTGCGCGTGGTGGACGCGATCGCGAAAGCCGGCCGGTGACCGAACGGTTGGCGTTCGTCGAGGCCGGCGACCCGGCGAGCCCGCCCGTCGTGCTCCTGCACGGATGGGCGACGAGCCCGCACCTGTGGCGGGATCTCGTGGCGATCGTCTCGCCGTGGATGCGCGCGATCGCGCCCGATCTGCCCGATCCGTGCGACCTGACGGCGTCGACGGCCGCCGTGAAGGCCTTGCTGGACGACCTCGGCGTCGAGCGGTTCGCGGTGGTCGGGCACGCCGAGGGCGGCGCGATCGCGCAGATGCTCGCGATCGGTGGCGGGGTGGAGGCGATGGTGCTCGTGGATGCGGTCGCGCTCGACGCGGTCCCGGGCTCGGCCGGAGGGCCCGAGGCCACGCTTCGGGCGAGCGTCCACCGCGCGGGCCGGCTGACCGACGAGCTCGTCGCCGAGCTCACCGGAGGACGCACCCACGGTGAGCGAACGCTCGTCGGCTCCCCGCCCGGCCCGGCCGAGCTCGAACGGCTCGAGATCCCGACGCTCGTGATGTGGGGCGAGGACGACGTCTTCCTTCCGTCCGAGCTCGCCGAGCGCCTGGGCGACGCGCTGCCGAGAGCCTCGATCGCGCTGCTCCCGGGCTGCGGGCACCTCGTGACCGAGGACGCGGCCGAGACGGTGATCCCGATCGTGTTCCAGTACCTCCGCTCGCAGTACCTGCAGACCCCGCACCTGCACGACGATCGACCGGTCACGATCTCGATCGGTCGCCGACCGCCGCCCGAGGAGGATCGATGGTGACGACGAGGCTGTTCCTCACCGGCATCACGGCCCGAGGCCAGCACGGCGCCAACGTCGGGGAGAAGGACGAGCCGCAGGACTTCGTCGTCGATCTCGACGTCGAGGTCGACGTGGGGAACGATCGCCTCGCGTCGACCGCGGACTACCGCCTGCTGATCCGAACCGCGCGCGAGACCGTCGAGCGCAAGCGCTTCGACCTGCTCGAGTCGCTCGCTCACTCGGTGGCCGAGGCCGTCCTGGACCACGACGGCGTCGTGCGGGTCGGCGCCGTCGTCCACAAGCCCGCCGCGGCCCGGTCGAACGACGTGCAGGGCGTGTCCGCCGCCGCGACCGCCGAACGGTGACCCGGGCGTTCCTGGCGCTGGGATCCAACCTCGGCGACCGGCTCGAGCACCTGCGGTCGGCGGTGGGCGCGCTCGAGGCGACGACCGGCGTCTCGGTCGTGCGCTCCTCGCGCGTGTACGAGACCGACCCGGTGGGTCCGCCGCAACCCGCCTATCTCAACGCGGTCGTCGAGGTCGAGACCGATCTCGAGCCGCGAGGGCTGCTGGAGGCCTGTCTCGCGGTCGAGTCGGCGCTCGGGCGCGTGCGCGGCGAGCGCTGGGGACCCCGAACGATCGACGTGGACATCCTCGTGTTCGACGAGCGCACGATCGACGAGCCCGGCCTCGTCGTCCCGCACCCGCGGATGCACGAGCGCGGGTTCGTGCTCGTGCCGCTCGGCGAGCTCGAGGCCGATCCGATGCTGCCCGGCGGGCGCCGGCTCGCCTCGCTGCGACTGCCGCCCGAGGCCGTCACGGGCGTTCGACCCTTCGCCCCGGCCCTGCTGCCGACGTGACCGACACCGTCTGCTTCCGGTGCGACTGGCAGGGCGTGGCCGGGACGTGGACGTGCCCGAGCTGCGGAGCCCCCCTGCATCGTCCGGCCGAACCGGCGGAACCCCTGCGCCTCGAACGGGGATCGGACGACGCCGAGCTCGGCGGGCCCCTCCTCGAGATCCCCTCGCCCGATGCATCGCGGCCTCCGGACGGTCGCCGGCCACCGGTGGCGGTGGCGCTCGTGGCCGCCTTCGCCGTCGTCGCGTTCGTCGCGGTTCGGATGATCGGGGACCGGCAGGCCGACGACGGCTCCACCGCCGCGCGAGCGCCCGCGCTCGCCGACGCCGGGTCGCTCGTCTACCTCGCCGGATCCGACGCCGGCGACCCTCGCCTGATCGTGGTCGACGTGACCGCCGACGCGGTCCGACCCGGACCCACGGTCCCGCCGAACGTCCTCGAGCTCGTCGACGTCTCGGACGCCGGTCCCGGCTGGGTGGGGCTCGAGCGCGCGACGTCCGACGGCGGCGTCCGGGTGTCGGTCGTCCGCGGCACGACGAGCGCGGCCGATCGTCGCGAGCTCGGTCGAGGCGACCTCGTCGCATGGGGTCCCCAGGGACGGAGCCTCGTCATCGCCACGAATCGGCCCGGGCCGGCCCCGTGCGCCCTCGTGCACCTCACGCTCGTTCGGGTCCTCACGCAGGAGGTCGCGTGGACGATCGACGACCCCGGCGTCTGTGGCCCCGTGCTGTCGCTCAGCCGGAGCGCCGCGGCCACGTACTTCACCGCGCGATCGGGTGACCGGTTCGGCGTCTACCTCACCGGCGAGGTCGGGGTGCCGCATCTGCTGTTCGACGATGCCGTGATGCTCACGGCCTCGCCGGTCTCGGGCTTCCTCCTCGATCCCGCGGAGCAGGGGACGGACGAGGGCGAGGGCGTCGTGATCGCCTGGCGTGGGATCGGCGGGCCGATCCCGGTCGCCCAGCGCGATCGAACGCTCGTCGCGGAACGGGTCCTGGCGTGGTCGCGCGACGGCGCTCGCGTGGCGCTGGTCGGAAGCCTGGGGTCGACATCCGGCGTGTTCCTCATCGACGCGAGCTCGGGGACCGGTCCGACGGAGCCGGTGCTCGCGGCGGAGGCCGACGACGTGCTCGACGCGACGTTCGACTCGGAGGGCACGCTGTTCGTGACGGCGCCCGACGGGATCCTCGCCTACCGCGACGGGTCGATGCGTCCGGTCGATCTGCCCGACGGCGCGCCGATGCCGGACGGGCCGATCGTGTGGATCGCCTGACGCGGGATACTCGGGCACGTGCGCATCGCCGTGGTGGGTGCAGGGCGGGTCGGGACCGCGCTCGCGGT
>DATBLA010000027.1:0-3266 GCA_036555645.1 Actinomycetota bacterium | reverse complement strand
CCCCGACACCGACCTCACCGCCGAGGAGGAGCCGCGTTCCACGGACCCCTCGAGGGAGGAGACGGTGGAGGTTCAGGGAGCGCTGGAGGAGATCGCGCTCCCGGGGGCACGAGCGGTGGCGGTGGACGATGAATCCGCCATGGAGGCGGAGGGTCCACTGCCCGAGCCCGAGGTCTCGGGCGAGCACTGGGGCGATTGGGACACTCAACCGTCGGTGGAGGATGCCGCGGACGGGGACGGACTCGATGATCGAGAGCCGGACCTCCCGACGAGCGATGGGTCATTCCCCAGGGGAGACGAGGCTGGCTCGGCCCCCGAGATCGAGCCGGGCGCCGACGCGCCGCGCAAGCGACGAGGGCTGTTCCGTAGAGGAGGCGGGCGATGAAGCGTGGAGGTCTGGGAAGGGGGCTCTCGGCGTTGTTGCCGGGAGCGGTCGAGGAGGGGACCGGGCTCCTCGAGATCCCGGTCGACGCGGTCTCGCCGAACCCGCGGCAGCCTCGAACGCTGTTCGAGGACGAGGCCCTCGAGGCGCTCGGGAGATCGATCCAGGAGGTCGGCGTCCTGCAGCCGATCGTCGTTCGAAAGGTCGACGGCGGCTTCGAGCTCATCGCCGGCGAGCGACGTCTGCGGGCCGCCAAGCTCGCCGGACTCGCGACCGTTCCGGCCGTGATCCGCGAGAGCGACGACGCCGAGTCGCTGCGCGAGGCGCTCATCGAGAACATCCACCGCGAGGACCTGAACCCGATCGAGCTCGCCGAGGCGTTCCGGGAGCTGCTCGAGGAGCTCGGGCTGAAGCAGGAAACGCTGGCGGAGCGGCTCGGGATGTCGCGATCCCATATCGCGAACACGATCCGCCTCCTCCAGCTCCCCGTGGAGGTTCAGGGCTTGATCGCCGAGGGACGGATCCAGGCCGGGCATGGGCGAGCGCTGCTCTCGCTCGGCGATGCGGAGGCTCAGCGCCTGCTCGCCCTGCGCGTCGCCGCCGAGGACGTCTCGGTCCGCGAGCTCGAGGAGCTGGTCCGGAACACGCTCGAGCACGCGACGCCGGGCGAGCCCGCGGCCCGACTCGCGGCCGTGCCGGCGCCCGAGGTGAACCCGCTGGCCGAGGTCGAGGAGATCCTGGCCGAGCAGCTCGCGACGCGCGTGTCGATCCAGATGAGCCGCAAGCGAGGGCGGATCGTCATCGAGTTCGGGTCGGCGGACGACCTCGAGCGCATCGTCTCCGAGATCGTGGGGTCCGGACCCGGGCTCGCGCCGGAATAGCCTCGAACACGTTGCGCTGCAAGGATGTCGGAGGTTCAGTCGCCGGTCGCGCCGTCGATCGTCTCGCGGATGACGTCCGCGTGGCCCAGGTGACGTGAGGTCTCCTGGATCATGTGCAGGAGGATGCCCCGAAGGCTCGCGGGGTGGTCCTCGAACTCGGTGATCGCCTCATCGTCGAGGGCCGCGGCGTCGGTGATCGCTCGGGACCGGGCGACCTCGTCCAGGTAGAGGTCCCGGATCTCCTGGGGTGTCTCGCCGGCCTCCGGCCGCCAGTCGGCGTCCGGGTCGTCATCGGTCCACGGGAACCCCGGCCGCTCGCCCGCGAACACGTGTCGGAACCAGTAGCGCTCCACGTATGCCGAGTGCTTCAACAGCCCGAGGAGCGAGATGCTCGAGGCAGTCGGCGTCGAGCGGAGCTGGGACTCGTCGAGTCCGCCGACCTTTCGGAGCAGGATGGCGCGCTTCTCGTCGAGCTGGGCGCAGAGCAACGCCTTCTCGTCACCGTCCAGCGGTGTGGGCGGGGCAGGATCGGGGACGGGAAGGACGCTCACGCGCCGACCTTCGGGAGGATCCGGGTCGCGAGCAGCTCGATCTGGTCCAGGTCGTCGAAGAGCTCGTGATTGAGGACGAACCGCTGCACACCGGCGGCGACGTAGGCGTTCATCCGCTCCACGGCGTCCTCGGGGGTCCCGACGATGCAGTCGCGCGCGATGTCCGCGAGGTAATCCTCGAACGGCCCGGCGGAGGAGTCCATGCGACGCGCCTGTTCCACGCGCGCCTTCCATGCCCGCTCCGAGTCCCCCACGAACACCCAGGTCATGAACGAGGTCGTGACGCCGGATTGATCGCGGCCCGCCGCGTCGACGGCGTCGCGGACGCGGCCGAACGCCTCGCCGACCTCCGCGGGGGTCCCACCGACGCGGTTGAACTCGTCGGCCCACCGTGCCACGAGGCGAGCGATCCGCGGCCCGCCCTTGCCGCCCAAGACGATCGGAGGATGGGGCGACTGCACCGGCTTGGGGACGAAGCGGCATCCCTCGAGCGCGTAGTGGCGCCCCTGGAAGGAGACGACGTCGGTCGACCAGAGCGAGTGGATGATCTCGAGCTGCTCCTCGAGCATCTCGAACCGCACGCCGACCGGAGGGAACGGGACGCCGTGCGTGCGATGCTCCTCTTCCCACCAGCCCGCGCCGATCCCGAGCTCGACCCGGCCGGCCGAGACGATGTCGACGGTCGTGGCGGCCTTGGCGAGGACCGCCGGCAGGCGGAACGTGACGGGGGAGACCATCGTGCCGAGTCGGAGTCGCTCGGTCGCGACGGCGAGGGCTCCGAGCAGCGTCCACGAATCGTGCGATCCGGGACGTGGGACGAGCGACAGGTAGTGGTCGGAGGCGAACAGCCCCTCGAAGCCGAACCGCTCGCATGCGCGAGCGATCGCGAGCCACTGGTCCCACGTGACTCCCTCCTGATCCTCCAGCATGAGACTGAACCGCACCGGCACCCCCACTCCTCGGCCGCGGGCCTTCGCGGGCCGCGCGTACGATACCCGCGTGCGATCCCCCGAACCGGCCGAGGTGCAGCGCGCCATCCGCGCCGGGCTTCTCGGCCTCGGCCTGGGGGTGCTGCTCGTGCTGATGTCACCGCGGAGCCGGTAGAACCGGCGGCGGCTATCGGGACGGCGCGAGGTCGGCCGAGGGCAACGACGACGCGCGGATCCCGCTCGCGATCGCGCCCCCGACGCGCTCGGGGAAGCCCGGGTCGGCGGCCAGCTGCGCGTCCGCGGGGCTCGTCGTCACGAGGGGCTCGACGCGGACGGCCGGCATCCGGGTCTCGCGCAGGATCGCGATCGACAGCGGGTGCACCCCGCCGTCGGCGAGGTGCGCGTCGCGCGTGAGGGCGGACTGGATCGAGCCGGCGAGGCGCTCGCCGATCGGAGAGCGGGTCGTCGGCGTGCCGTAGTGGAAGCACGCCGAACCGGACGCGAGCTGTTCGCCCGAGCCGAG
>DATBLA010000026.1:0-6549 GCA_036555645.1 Actinomycetota bacterium | reverse complement strand
GTACCTGGCGGGCACGCGCCTTCGTGGGCGGCTGCTCGAGCTCGCCGGCGCGTCGGGCGAGGCGCACCTCGAGCTGGAGGACGGTCGACTCATCGTCCACGACCGCGGTGCCAGATCGGAGGTTCGGCTCGGCGAGCTGCCCTCGGACGCCGATGGGCTCGTCGCGGTCGCGCAGGAGACGTTCGAGCCGCCGACGACCGCGCTGGACGAGGACGGCCAGGGCGACCCGTACGCGCAGTTCGGATACGGAGCCCACCTCACCGAGCTCGAGGTCGATGTCGAGCTCGGGACGGTGCATCCGGTCCGCGTCACCGCCGCCCACGACGTCGGACGGGCGGTGAACCCGACGCTCATCGAGGGCCAGATCCAGGGCGGCGTGGCCCAGGGACTCGGGATGGCGCTCATGGAGGAGTACGTGCCCGGCCGCAACGAGAACCTGCACGACTATCTGATCCCCACGATCGGCGACGTCCCCGAGATCGTGTGCATCCTCGTCGAGTCGGAGGACCCGGTCGGACCATACGGCGCCAAGGGCATCGGCGAGCACGCCCTCGTCCCGACGGCGCCTTCCGTCTTGAACGCGATCCGCGATGCGGTGGGCTCGGGGATCCGACGCCTGCCGGCGACGCCCGACCGCGTCCTCGAGGCCATCGCGCGAGGAGCCCGATGAGCGCGACCGCCGACACCGTCACCTGCGACGCCTGTCCCATCCGGTGCGTGATCAAGCCCGGGCGAACGGGCTCGTGCGATCGCTACGGCAACACCGACGGGGTCCTCGTCCGGATGGACCCGCTCCTCGTGCTCCAGCGGGCCCAGGAGCACGGCGACGCGCTCGTGCCGTTCGCGGCGCGCGAGGGCGACTGGGAGGGCGAGCTCGTCCCCACCGCCGACACGTTCCTCACCGGCGCCGGCTCGGGCACGACGTATCCCGACTACAAGCCGGCCCCGTTCATCGTCTCGGCGACGGTCGACGGCGTCGACATGGTCACCGTCGTCACCGAGGCGATCTTCAGCTACTGCGGCGTGAACGTGAAGATCGACACCGACCGGCACATCGGAGCGGAGCAGCAGGTCGTCCGGGCCGAGGGCCAGGCGGTCGGGCACGTCACGACCGGGCAGTACGGCTCGCAGATGCTCTCGCTCGGCGGCGTGAACCATCTCACCGGCGGCACGAAGCGCGAGGGCCTCGTCACGATGCGAGTGCTCCTCGCGCTGTGCAGCGGCGAGGCGGCCGAGCTCGCGGTCGACGAGGGGGCGACGCTCGTCGTCCAGGCCGGGCGGCCCCCGGTGATCAACGGCGTGGTCGAGGAGCGGATGCGCGTGGGCTGCGGGTCGGCGACGATCGGCATGTTCGCGCGCCAGTGGTTCGAGCACGTCGACGAGGTCGTCGTCGTCGACGACCACATCACCGGCGTCCTGTCGGAGCATCAGGCGGGCCGCTACCTCGAGATCCCGCCCACCGGGATCAAGGTGCTCGGCCGCCGGTCGACCCCCGGCCGCTACTTCAACGTCGCGAACCCCGGCACGCATTGGGGCGGCACGGACGTCGAGGATCCGCTGTCGATCCTCGGTCCGTGGGATCCGGCCGTGGCCCGTCCCGGGCTCACGCTGCTCATGATCGGGACGACCGGCGAGCACCACGCCTACTTCGTCCTTGACGACGAGCTCCGTCCGGTCGCCCGCGACCTGCCCGAGGACCTGCGCGAGTCGGTCGAGCGGATCCGCGACAACTGCGAGCCGGCGATGACGTCGGTGCTGTTCATGGCCGGGGCGGGCGGCTCGCTCCGGGCCGGCGCGACGGTGAACCCGGTGGCCCTCACACGCTCGGTGGGCCGGACCCTGACGAAGGTCACCTGCGGAGGCGCCCCCGTGTACGTGTGGCCGGGCGGCGGGATCACGTTCATGGTCGACGTGTCCCGAGTACCGCCGGGAGCGTTCGGCTACGTCCCGACCCCGGCGCTCGTCGCCCCGCTCGAGTTCACGCTTCGCAGGGACGACTACGAGGAGCTCGGCGGGCACGTGGAGGCGATCGTGCCGCTGGACGAGGTCGTCGCGCGATCGGACGTGCGTCACCTCTCGAGCCTTCCGGACAACCCGTGGCCGGTGGAGCCGCCGGAGCCGCCATCGTGAGCGCGGCGACTCCCCTCGCGGGCTCGGCCGGGCCGTTCGCGGCGCTCACGCCCGACGGATCGCGCCTCCACCTCCAGCACGGACCGATCGACCTCATCGTGGAGGCGTTCGGCCGCCCGACGCAGGTGCGGGACGCCTACGCCCGCGCGTGGGATCGCTTCCGAACGATCCTCGACGAGCTCGTGGCCGAGCTGCCGCTGCTGCGGCGCCCGCTTGGGGAACCGCCGTCGGGGGCGGTCGCGCGCCGGATGGCCGTCGCGGTCCGGCCGTTCGCGGACGTGTTCATCACGCCGATGGCCGCCGTCGCGGGCGCGGTCGCCGACGAGGTCCTCGCGGCGACCATCCAGGACGGCGACCTCGACCGGGCGTACGTGAACGACGGCGGCGACATCGCGCTGTTCCTCACGCCCGGCGAGCGCTTCGACGTGGGCCTGGTCCCGGTCCCGGACCAGCCGGCGCTCCTGGGCACCGCGACGATCCTGGCGAGCGATCCGGCGCGCGGCGTCGCGACGAGCGGCCGGGGTGGCCGCAGCTTCTCGTTCGGGATCGCCGACGCGGTCACCGTCCTCGCCAACAGCGGCGCCCGGGCGGACGCGGCGGCCACGGTCATCGCGAACGCCGTCGACCTGCCCGGCCACCGGGCCGTCTCCCGTACGGCCGCGAACGCGCTCGCCCCCGACTCCGATCTCGGAGACCGACCGGTGACCGTCGAGGTCGGACCGCTCGGCGCAGACGAGGTGGCCGCGGCCCTCGACGCCGGCCTCGCCGAGGCCGAGCGACGGCGGGCGGGCGGGCTCATCGAGGCGGCGGTGCTGTGCCTTCGCGGGCAGGTGGCGGTCGCCGGACCCGTGATAGCCTCCGCCGCCGGCCGTCCCGACGAGATCTCCGCTCGAGCTCGGAGGTGATGCACGTGGACATCCGCAAGGTCGTCACGATCGTCGAGGACACCCGGCTCGAGGCCGGACGCGCCGTCGAGCCGCCCGTGCGCCGGGTCGCGACCGCGGCGGTGCTCGTGAACCCGTTCGCCGGTCAGTACGTCGAGGACCTCGGCGAGCTCGTCGACGCGAGCGTCGAGCTGTCGGGGATGCTGTCGGGCATCGCCGTGGGCGCCCTCGGGGGGGCGCCGGTGCACAGCTACGGCAAGGGCGGGATCGTCGGCACGGCGGGCGAGCTCGAGCACGTGGCCGCGATGCTCCATCCCGAGTTCGGCGGGCCGCTGCGCGAGGCGTGCGGCGGCGGCAAGGCGATCATCCCCTCGGCGAAGAAGCGCGCCGCGGCCGGCTCACCGATCGACATCCCCCTCCACTACAAGGACGCCGCCTTCGTCCGCAGCCACTTCGACGCGATCGAGCTCCGCATCACGGACGCGCCCGGTCCGGACGAGCTCGTCATCGCCGTCGCCGTGACCGACGGTGGCCGCCCGCTGCCGCGGGTCGGAGGGCTCGAGGTGTCCGGCGTGGTCGGCGAGGACGGGCTCCGCTAGCCGTGAGCGACCTCGTCATCCGCAACATCGGGACGATCGCGAGCGGCGACGTCGCCGGCCCCATCGCGGCCGGCGACACCGTCGTCGTGCGCGAGGGCATCATCGCGTTCGTCGGGGCCGAGGCGGACGCCGACGCCTCCGGGATCGCGGCCACGATCGACGCGGCCGGTGCCACGGTCATCCCCGGCCTGTGCGACGACCACACGCACCCGGTCTTCGGGGACTTCACGCCGCGGCAGCTCCAGGTCGACTACATCGACTCCTACCTGCACGGCGGCGTGACCACGATGATCTCGGCGGGCGAGCCGCACCTGCCCGGCCGCCCCACCGATCCCGCGAGCGTGAAGGCGCTCGCGATCCTCGCGCACCGGTCGTTCGCCGCCCTGCGCCCCTCGGGCGTCAAGGTCCACGCGGGAGCCGTGCTGCTCGAGGAGGGGCTGACCGAGGCCGATTTCGCCGAGATGGCCGCGTCCGGCGTGCGCCTCGTGGGCGAGATCGGCATCTCCGGCGTGAAGGATCCGGTCCTGGCCGAACGGATGACCCGGTGGGCCCAGGCGAACGGCATGCGGGTCATGGTGCACACGGGCGGAGCTTCGATCCCCGGGAGCGGGATCATCGGGGCCGACTTCGTCGTCGCGGTCCGGCCCGACGTGGCCGGGCACACGAACGGCGGGCCGACGGCGCTGCCGATCGGCGACGTCGAGCGGATCCTCGAGGAGACCGACGCCCGGATCGAGATCGTCCACAACGGGAACGTGAAGGCGGCCGCCGACGTGGCGGCGCTCGTCGCCGGACGCGGGGAGCTCGAACGCCTCGTGATCGGCACCGACAGCCCGGCGGGATCCGGCGCGCAGCCGCTCGGCATGCTTCGCACGATGTCCGTCGTCTCCGCGCTCGGCGGGGTCGAGCCCGAACGCGCCGTCGCCGCGGCCACGGGCAACGTCGCGGCCGTGCACGGCCTGAACGTCGGCGTCGTCGAGGCGGGACGCGAGGCCGACCTCCTGGTGGTGGACGCGCCGCTCGGCTCGCAGGCGGCCGACGCCCTGGGCGCGCTCGCGATCGGCGACACGCCCGCGGTGGCCACGGCGGTCATCGACGGCCGGCCGCGCTTCGCGAAGAGCCGCAACACGCCACCGCCGGTCCGGCCGGTCGCGATGTCGGGAGTGGGTGCCTAGCCCGAGCCGTCGACGAGGTGGGCGCCCGCGAACCCCATCTCCTCGATCGCCTTGTCGCCGTCGCCGGGCTGCAGATCGACGGCACGGATCGCCTCCACGAGCACCGTCGTGTCGTACCCCTGCTCGAGCGCGTGCAGGACCGTCGATCGCACGCAGTAGTCGGTCGCGAGCCCGACGACGACGACGCGCCTGACGCCCGATTCGGTGAGCAGCTCCGGCAGCTTCGTGGGCACGGTCTCCTCGGTGACCGGATCCCGCGTCGTGAACCCCGAGTAGCCGTCCTCGCCGTTCACGCCCTTGTGGACGATCGGACCGTCGACGACGAGGTCGGGATGGAACTCGGATCCCCAGGTCCCGCCGACGCAGTGCACCGGCCAGATGCCGCCGTCCTTGGCGAAGTGCGGGGTGGTGTCCGGATGCCAGTCGGCCGTGTAGACGATGTAGGCGCCGGCCGCCTTCGCGCGCTCGTGCTCCCCGTTGATGACGGGGACCACCTGTTCGCCCGTGCGCACGTACAGGCTGCCCTCCGCCGAGGCGAAGTCGTTCTGCACGTCGACCACGAGGAGCGCGGTCCTGTCGTCGTACACGACCGGGGGCATGGCCGCGGGATGATACCCCGGACGGCTCGCCACGGAATCGACGGCTGGGGGGAAGCGATGGAGATCGCACGCGCGACGGACGGCACGTTCACGCTGGGCGACGAGGCCAGGTTCGCCGGGGAGGTCTGGCTGCGTTCGACGATCGCCACGCCGGACGGGACGAACATCGGCATCGTGCACTTCGCCCCCGATGCGAGGACCCACTGGCACCGCCACCCCGGGGGGCAGTTCCTCTACGGGCTGACGGGTCGCGGTCGCGTGCGCTCTCGCGGCGAGGCGGGTCACCTGCTCGAGCCCGGAGACGTCGTCCACGTCGCGGCTGGCGAGTGGCACTTCCACGGCGGCTCGCGCTCGGCGCCGATGGTCCATCTCGCCGTCAACGGTCTGGGGGCCCCCGAATGGGGCGAGCCCGTCACCGACGAGGAGTTCGACGAGGGGTTCTAGCTCCGCGCGCTCCGTCTCGCGCGGCCGTCACCAGGTGACGGCGCCGCCCGAGGCCGAGCCGACCAGCCTCGCGTACTTCGCGAGCGCACCCGAGGCGTACCGCGGCTCGGGCGCGTGCCACTCCGATCGCCGCCGGGCGAGCTCGTCCTCGCCCACCTCGAGGTCGATCCGGCGGTTCGCGGCGTCGATCACGATCGTGTCGCCCTCGCGGACGAGCGCGATCGCCCCGCCGACGAACGCCTCGGGCGCGACGTGGCCGACGCTGTATCCCTTCGACGCTCCGCTGAACCGGCCGTCGGTGACGAGCGCGACCTCGGCGCCGAGGCCCGAGCCCGCGACCGCCGCGGTGACGGCGAGCATCTCCGGCATGCCCGGCGAGCCCTTCGGTCCCTCGTAGCGGATCACGATCACGTCGCCGGGCACGATCGACCCCGACGTCACCGCCTCGAACGCCTCCTGCTCGGAGTCGAACGTGCGCGCCCGGCCTCGGAACTCGAGCGAGGCCGCCCCGGCGATCTTCATCACGGAGCCCTCCGGCGCGAGCGACCCGTACAGGATCGCGGTCCCGCCCTCGGCGTGGATCGGCTCGGCGAAGGGGCGGACGACGGTCCCGTCCGGCACGTTCGGCCGGACGGCGGCGAGGTTCTCGGCGATCGTCTTGCCCGTGACCGTCACGCAGTCGCCGTTCAGCAGGCCCGCGTCGAGCAGCTCCTGCATG
>DATBLA010000025.1:0-3350 GCA_036555645.1 Actinomycetota bacterium | reverse complement strand
GGCGATCAGGACGCTCCCCTCCTGCACCGTGTCCGCGGTGAGGCGCTGGCCAGGCTGGGCCGCGGCGTCGAAGCCCGCACGGCGCTCGACGAGGCGTGCAGGCTCGCCGAGGACGAGAACGCGGACCTCGAGCGCGCCCTGTCGCTGGCCGCGATCGCGCGCCTGTGGCCCGGCGACCCGATCGCCACCGAGGCCTCGGCGACCGCCGGGAAGCTGCGCGAACGGCTGGGGGTCGTCGCGACACCCGAGCCGCCTGCCTGAGACCGCGGACGTGCGCCGAGGGGCGACGGTTCCGGCGACCTGGGGTACGGTCGGACGATGAGGCGGTCAGTCGGGCGTGCGGTGCGCCTGCCGCTCGCGTTGGCGGTGGCGGCGTCCCTCGCTTCGTGCACGATCACGTTGGGCGAGCGCCGCTCGGGAGACGCACCGCCCGAGTCTCCCCCGTCCGGCGCCCCGACGTCGGGCGTGGCCGCTCCCCCCGCTTCCTCGACGATCTCGGCGCCCGGACGTCTCGCCGTCGTCGCCGCCGACGGCTCGCTCTCCACGATGCGGGCCGACGGCACCGATCGGGTCGAGATGCCCGCCGGCGACGGTCGGGCGGTGCAGCCGGCGTGGTCGCCCCGAGGGGATCGCCTCGCGTGGGTCGTGCAACTGACGAGCGGCACCGGGGTCGGTGGCGCCATCGTCGTGTCCGGGCCGCGCGGACAGCGTCCGGTCGTGACACGCACGCCGTTCCTCCCCTACTACCTCTCGTGGAACCCGACCGGCGATCGAGTGGCCTTCCTCGGCGCCGGCGGCGACCCGGACCGACCGGTGGAGATGGGCGTGCTCGATCTGCGAGCCAAGCGCGCCCGCGTCCGGAGCGTCTCGGGCGGTCAGCCCTTCTTCTACTTCGCGTGGGCGCCCGACGGTCGGCACGTGCTCGCCCATGCCGGATACGACCGCCTCGAGGAGGTCGACCTCACCGGCGGCACGACCAGCGTGAGCAAGCGCCCCGGCCTGTTCGCCACCCCGGCGTGGAGCGCCGACGGGGACACGGTCGTGTTCGCCGAACGGGCCGGCGGCGGCCTCCAGCGGCTCGTCGCGATCGTCGACGCCGGGCCACCCAAGGTGCTCTTCGAGGGCCCGGGCGCGCTCTCGTTCGTACTGCGACCCGATGGTCGCGCCGTCGCCTATCAGATCCTCGGTGAGGGGGACGGGGACTTCTTCGACCGGCGGCCCACGGAACCCGGAGACGGTGTGCGCGTGGTCGACGTTCGCACCGGTGACACCGAGCGCGCCACCTCGATCCGGGCGATCACGTTCTGGTGGAGCCCGGACGGCGAACGCCTGCTCGTGCTCGCGCCCGAGCCTGGAGCGGGCGGCACGATCCCGTTCCTGTGGCAGGTCTGGGACGGCGGACGCACGATCGAGGCGGAGGGCAGGCACTCGCCGACGCTGGATGTCCTCCGCGACTACGCGCCGTTCTTCACCCAGTACGCGCAGAGCAGCACGCCCTGGGCGCCCGACGCGTCGGCGTTCGCCTATGCGATGGAGAGCCCGTCGGGAACGGGGCTGATCGTCGTGCAAGAGGTCGGCGGGCAACCCGTCGGCGTCGCCGAGGGCGTCTACGTCACCTGGTCGCCCTGATCACGACGCCGGACCCGCGCGGATCGACCGGCCAGGGTCACGAGACGGACTCCCCTCGAATCACCGAGAAGGCCGACGGACGCGTGGTCCGCGGAATCCGTCGTCGGGCCGACTGTGCGAACGTCGAGACCGTGCGACGATCGGATCGTCGCACGCCGGAGGTCCGGGGGGAGCCATCCGATGCGCGACACGAACCGAGAGGCCGTGGGGTCCTTCCAGCTCCATTCCATCCGCCCCCGGTCGCTCGGTCCTCCCAGCTCGGACGGCGGACACGGCCCTCCGGGGGCGACGCACCTCGATGAGGATGCAGGATCACTTCCCCCCGAGCTCCCGGGGGGTCGTCCGCTCCGCGAGGCGCCACGAGTCATCCCGAACGAGGGACCGGGCTCCTTCGGGTATTGACGGCCGCTCCCCGATGAGCTCTAGTGGAACCCCCCCGCCACCCAGGAACGGGGCCTCGGAGGCCTGTGATGACTCGTTCTGCGCGCCTGAAGTCCCTCTGCATCGCATTCGCCAGTGCCACTGTTGTGATCTCGGCCTCTGCGGCCGCCTCGGCTGAGACGGTCACCGTCGCGGCGGCGGGCGACATCGCGAAGGCGAACAGCCCCGGGACCGCACAACGCCAGACCGCGTCGTTGATCACCGATGTGATCCGCCCTGCGCGAGTGCTGATGCTGGGCGACGCACAGTACGAGCGCGGCGAGTACTCCCAGTTCCTGAAGTCCTACGACCCGACTTGGGGTCGGTTCCGTTCGACGACGGTTCCCGTCCCCGGGAACCACGAGTACGACACGCCCTCGGCCGCCGGCTATTTCCAGTACTTCGCAAGCGTGCTGTCGGCCTATGGCCCGACGGCTGGTGACCCGCACAAGGGCTACTACGCCTTCGATCTCGGGAACTGGCACATCGTCGCCCTCAACACGAACTGCTCCGTGTCCGGCATCAGCTGCTCCGCCCAGCGATCGTGGGTGAAGGCCAACCTCCAGGCAGACGGCCACACGTGCGAGCTCGCGATCGCCCATCATCCGAACAAGTCGTTCGCGACGGTCCTGGCGGGACAGGGTGTGGAGCTCTACCTGAACGGGCATCGTCATGTGTACGAGCGGTGGGACCGAGCCTTCGGTTCCCCGATCCGCCAGCTCATCGTCGGCACCGGCGGCAAGGGTCTCGGCTCCGTGCGAACGGCAGCCGACGCCGGGGTCAGGGCGTACGGCGTGGCGAAGCTTGAGCTACACGATGCGAGCTACTCCTGGTCGTTCATCGATGTCGCCGGCAAGGTCCGGGATTCCGGAACGGACTCCTGCCACGCCTGAACCAGAGGGATGCCACTAGCTGAGGCGGGCGTAGAAGGTCTGCTTGACGCCCGACACCTTCGTGAACTCGCCGCCGACATGGAGCCTGGACCCTTGCACCTCGAGGGCCCAGACCCCGTTGTACTTGCCCGTCACCGAGGGCGACCAGCCGTGCAGGGAGCCGCCCAGTGAGTAGGCGGCGAGGTATCGGCGGGTCTGGCACTCGTCGTTCGGGTCGAGGGTGCCCGGGCTGCTCGACCGGAAGCCGCAACCGTCGGACGCCTGATCGGCGACCTCGACGAAGTGCCCGCCGATCACGAGGAGCCCGTCCATGTACGCGAGCTCCTGCGTCGAGCCGGACGTGTCACGTTTCCAGCGCTGGGACCCCGAGGTGGTGTACGAGGCCACGTAGTCGCTGCCACCCGCGCC
>DATBLA010000024.1:0-18242 GCA_036555645.1 Actinomycetota bacterium | reverse complement strand
CGATCGAGTGGGAGGACGCCAACGGCGTCGTTCAGTGGCTGTACGACCACGGCCTGAAGCATGCGTTTCGCCCATCCGTCGTCGCGCTCGAGGTGGCGGTCGCCCTCGCGGGTCTCGTCGTCTTCATCCGCCTCGTGGCGTCGGGGGACTTCACGATCGGCAGCAGCGGGTCGCTCGCGGCCGGGTTCCTCGTGCTCTGGCTGCTCGACTACCTGTCGGTCTTCATCCACGAGCTGGGCCATGCGCTCGTCGTCGTTCGGAACGGACGGCGGATCAAGAGCGCGGGCTTCATGATCTACTTCGGCTCCCCCGCGTTCTTCGTCGACGGCTCCGACGGCCTCATGATGGATCGCCGGCAGCAGATGCTGTCCTCGGCCGCGGGGCCGTTCGCCGAGATGATCCTCGCGTCGGCCTCGTCGCTGATCGTGTGGTGGTTCCCCGACTGGTTCCTGTCGCAGACGCTGTTCACCGCCGCGGCGCTGAACTACTACCTCATCATCATGAACCTCATCCCGCTGCTCGAGCTCGACGGCTACTACATCCTCGCCGATGCGATCGAGGTCCCCGATCTGCGGCCGCGTTCGCTCTCCTTCATGCGCCACGACCTCGTTTCCAAGATCGTTCGGCGCGAACGGTTCACGAAGGCCGAGATCGGTCTGGCCCTGTACGGGACGCTCGGCGTGGCGTTCACGATCTTCGCCCTGTACAGCTCGTTCCGGTACTGGAGGACGCTGTTCGGCCCGCTCGTCACGAGGCTCTGGGACGGCGGTGCGGCGACGCGGGTCCTGCTCATCGCGCTCGCGCTGTTCATCATCGGGCCGATCGTGCGGGGGTTCATCGCGCTCGTGCGCTCGGTCGCGCGTCGGATCGCCGCGCTGGCCCGCCGGATCCGGTTCCGGCTCGAGACGCGGTGGCGCGTCGAGGCCGCCGAGCTCATCGACGGGCTGCCGATCTTCGACGACGTCCCGGTCGAGGTCCTCGACGAGCTGGCCGGGCGCGTTCGGCTCCGGACGCTCGCGCGGAGCCAGCCCGTGTTCCGGCAGGGTGACCGCCCCGCGGCGTTCTACGTCGTGCGTCGCGGGACGCTCGAGGTCCTCGAGGAGGATCCGGAGTCGGGAACGGAGCGCCAGATCCGAACCCTGGGCCGCGGCGAGTCCTTCGGCGAGCTCGGGCTCGTGAACGGCGCCCCGCGAAGCGCGACCGTGCGGGCGATCGGCGAGGCCGAGGTGTTCGAGGTGGACAAGGGAACGTTCGATCACCTGCTCTCGGACATGGTGCACGCCCCCGACTTCGAGCCGACCCTCCAGCAGCTCGCCGAGCTCCGGGAGCAGCCGTGCTTCGCGAACCTGAGCACCGACCAGCTCGTCGAGCTCCGCAACGGCGGGGTGTGGATGACGATCGCCCCCGGCGAGTCCGTCGTCGAGCAGGGGCAGGAGGGTGACTCGTTCTACGCGGTGTCCTCGGGGCAGTTCGAGGTCGTCCAGGACGGCGAGCGCAAGCAGACGATCGGGCCGGGTTCGTACTTCGGGGAGATCGCCCTGCTGCTCGACGTGCCCAGGACCGCGACGGTGACGGCGAGGACCCCCGCGCGGGTGTTCCGGCTCGACCGGGAGGGCTTCGACACGATCCTCGCGACCTCCTTCCGGCGAGGCACGCTCGATCCGAGCGTGCCCGTGACCCAGACGATGACGCACTGACGACGGGAGCCGACGGATGGATTGCTGGCACTGCAAGCGCACGGCGGTCGGGACCTGCAGGTTCTGCGGCCGCGGGATCTGCGAGGACCACGTCCAGACCCACCCGTACATCCTCGAGCTGTTCAGGAGCCAGGAGGAGACGCGTGCCCTCGTCGTGGAGGACGCGCTGTACTGCGGCGCGTGCACCCCTCGGCCCGACCCGCTCGACCTGCCCGAGCTGAACTGATCGATGTGACGTTCGTCACCAACCTGCGTGTGACCGACGTCACACGGGCGCCGGTGACGGGCGACACATCGCCGCTGTGACCGCAGCGCGATGATGCCCGCGTCGTTCACCCCGGCCCTCGGGCCCCGGATCGCGGAGGAGGTGAGACAGCATGGCGGAGAAGAAGATCTCCCCGAAGGCTCCCTCTGGTTCGGGCGCGAAGAAGACCGGCACCCAGGCCGCGACCCGCGTCCAGAAGGTCCAGAAGGTCCAGAAGGTCCAGAAGGTGCAGAAGGTCCAGAAGCGGCAGCGTCGGCAGGGCCGATAGTCGGAAGTCCATTCGCGCGCGGAGACCCGGGTCGAGTCGGCCCGGGTCCCGTCGTTCGGGGGCAGACCGGGAGGCGAAGGTTGACTACGCTTGCGCACGTGGCCACCACGATGACCGACCCCGATCTCGTGCAGGGCATGGCGGAGACGCCGCTGTTCGAGGGGGCGTCGGCGAAGACGATCGCCCGGCTCGCCGACCGGGGGGTGATCCGCCGGTTCCGGCGCGGAACGTACCTGTTCCATCAGGGCGACGAGGCCCCCGACGTCTTCTTCCTCGTCCGTGGCCGGGTCGAGATCAGCTCGCTCACCTCGAGCGGGCATCGCCAGCTGCACACGACGATCGACCATCCGCAGTTCTTCGGGGAGCTCGGCGTGCTCGGCGACATGCCGCGCACGGCCGCCGCCCTCGCGCTCGACGAGTCGGACGTGTGGCGCGCGGGCGGCGACGCCTTCCTCGACTTCCTCACCGAGGACCCCACGTCCGCGCGGGCGCTGCTCCGCGCGCTCGCCCGACAGGTCCTGTCGCACGAGGCATTCGTGGACGATCTCCTGTACCTCGACCTCAAGGGCCGCGTCGCCAAGCGACTGCTCCAGCTCGTCTCGCCATCGCTCGACGAGCTCCCCGAGGACGGAGCGGTCGTCCCGGCGATCGTCACGCATGCCGACCTGGCGAGCCTGTGCGGCGGCAGCCGCGAGAACGTCACTCGGATCCTGTCGGACTTCCAGCGCCGCGGGTTCGTCGAGCGCCAAGGCCGCCGGTTCGTCCTGCAGAAGATCTCCGGCCTGGCCAAGCTCGCCGGGCTCTGACGATGACCCTCCGCACGCTGCGGCGGCGGTTCGGCCAGTGGGCGGCCGCCCACGACTGGCTCGAGGGGATCTCGATCGCGATCGGGCTCGTCTTCTTCGCCCTCGCCGCGCTCTGCGTCTGGGGTGTCGTGACGGCGATCGCGAGTCTCGGCGATCCCGACACCGCGTTCGAGTCGTCCCAGGGGTTCGTCCAGGGCATCCGCGGCTACGGGATCGTGCTGTTCGCGATCCTCGGGCTCGTGGCCTTCGGGGTCGCCTGGTTCCTGTCGGGTGACGCGATCCGCCGCGCCGGTCGCCGGCTCCGGCGGGGCTGAGCGCTCAGCCGCCGATCGCCGACATCGATCGCTCGGGCTGGACGAAGTCCGGGTGGTTGATGCGGTGTCCCGACCACTTCCGCCAGACATTCGTCCGGATGAGGTGCTCGAGGACGTCGTCGGAGGCGCCCGCCCGCATCGGCCCGCGCAGGTCCGTCTCCTCGAGCGAGAACAGGCACGAGCGCACCTGCCCCTCGGCGGTCACCCGGAGCCGGTTGCAGGCATCGCAGAAGGGCTCGGTGACGCTGCCGATCACGCCGACCCCGCCGGGTCCGCCGTCGGCGAACCGGTAGCTCGTCGCCGGCTCGTGGTCCGGGCCCTCGCGGACGAGCGGGAAGGCCGCATCGATCGCCTCCAGGATCCGCGCCGAGGGCACGACCTTCGCGCGCTCCCACACGTGCTGCGCGTCGAGCGGCATGTACTCGATGAACCGGACGACGTGGCCGTGCTCCCGGGACCATCGCGCGAAGTCCACGACCTCGTCCTCGTTCGTCCCGCCGATGACGACGCAGTTGATCTTGATCGGCGTGAGCCCGGCCCGCTCGGCCGCGAGGATGCCGGCGAGCACGCGCTCCAACGCGTCGCGCCGCGTCATCTCCTCGAACCGGTGACGGAGCAGGGAGTCGAGCGAGATCGTCACGCGGTCCAGGCCGGCCTCGGCGAGCGGACCGGCGAGGCGATCGAGCAGCACGCCGTTCGTGGTCATCGACAGGTTGATCTCAGGCGCCGCGCGACGGAACATCCCGACGAGCGTCGCGATGTCGGCGCGGACGGTCGGCTCGCCGCCGGTCACCTTCAGGGACACGATCCCGAGACGGTCGACGAACAGGGCGAGCAGCCGGGTGAGCTCCTCGAACGACAGGATCTCGTGCTTGGGCAGCCACGCGAGCCCCTCGGCCGGCATGCAGTACGTGCACCGGAAGTTGCACCGGTCGGTCACCGACATGCGAAGGTCGTCGGCGATCCGTTCGAACGTGTCGACGAGCGGGCCCGCCTCGGGCGCGGGTGACGTGGGCGGCTGCCAGCGTTCCATCGGTTCCAGGGTACCCCGGGTGCCCGAGCTCAGTCCTCGGGCGTTCGGTCCGGCAGCAGCGTCTCCACGGTCCGCAGCGTCTCGCCGATCGCGGTCTCGCGTGTCGCGCCGGCGGCGACGGCGCGCGCCGTCGCCGAGCCGATGAGGAAGGCCGCGAGGGGCGTCGTCCTGCGCTCGACCCGGTGCGCGACGTCCCGAGCCGCGCGAAGGAGCGTCGTGGCCTCGCTCTCGGTGAGGCGCTCCTCCCCGAGCGCCTCGGCCATCGCGTCGATCCATGCGTCCATGTGCTCGTCCTTCCGCCGGAGGAATTCCACGGTAGTGCAGCCGAAGCGGTTCCCGCCGCCCTCTGGCAGGATGGGCCGATGAGCGGGAGGGGCACGCTCGCGGCCGTGGTCACGGTCTCCGACGGCGTGACCGCCGGAACGAGGGCGGACGAGTCCGGCGACATCGCCGAGCGCATGCTGCGGGACGCGGGCTTCGACGTCGCCGATCGGTCGGTGGTCCCGGACGAGCGACCGGGTATCGAGGCGGCCCTTCGTGCCCTGTCCGACGATCGGGGACTCGGGCTCGTCGTCACGACCGGCGGGACCGGCCTGGGCCCTCGCGACGTCACTCCGGAGGCCACGCTGGCCGTCGTGGATCGCGAGGCTCCCGGGATCGCCGAGCTCATGCGGGCCTCCGGCCTGGCCACGACGCCGATGGCGGCCCTGTCCCGAGGCGTGGCCGGATCGCGCGGCGCCACGCTGATCCTGAACCTCCCCGGGAGTCCCGTCGGCGTGAAGGAGAGCCTCGAGGCGGTCCTTCCGGTTCTCGCTCACGCGGTCGAGCTGCTCGGGGGAGCGACCGGCCGGCATCCGACCGGCCACGGGCCGGGCGAGCCGAACGCAGCCGCCGGTCCGACCGGCCGTCCCCGGGAGGCAGTCCGAGGGAGCGCGGCCGGGTGGGTGCAGGCGAAGGCGGTGCGCATCACGGGCTCGCCACCGTGTCGCGTCGGCAACGCGATGGACATCGTCCCCGGCGGGCAGGTCCACGGGACGCTCGGCTGCGCCGAGTTCGACGAGGCGGCCGTCCGCGACGCCGCCGACGTCCTCGCGTCCGGGGAGCCCGTCGTCCGCTCGTACCACCACGAGCACGGCGACGTCGAGGTCTACCTCGAGCCGCATCGGCGCGCGCCCGCGCTCGTCGTCGTCTCGGCGACCGACGTGGCCCGCGCGCTCGTGGGCCTCGCCCCCGGCCTCGGCTTCGACCCGGTGATGGTCGAGCCACGCCCCGAACGCGTGACCGACGCCGACCGGGGAGCCGCTCCCGTCGCGGGGGCGATCGACGAGCTCGAGCTCGACGCCGACTCCCGCGTGGTGTTCACGGACCACGATGCGCCGGGCGTCGCGCAGGGTCTGGCGACGGCCCTGCGGTCGCCGGCCCGATTCGTCGGCGTCATGGGGAGCCGGCGGCACGTCGGGCCGTACGTCGAGGAGCTCCGCGCGATGGGGTTCGGCGACGGCGAGCTGGCGCGGATCCGCTCGCCGCTCGGGATCGACCTCGGCGGACGGCAGCCGGCGGAGATCGCCCTGTCGATCGCCGCGGGACTCGTCGCCGACGCGAACGAACGCGACGCCGGGTGGCTGGACCGATGAGTCCACGCGGCGGATCGCGCCAAGCGCCCTCGCCGGCCCGCGTTCCCCGGCACGTCCGGGCGAACCGCTCGAGCTGGAACCGCGAGGCCGACGAGTACCAGCGCGAGCACGCCTCGCAGCTGAACCACTTCGATCGGCCGGCATGGGGAGTGTGGGAGATCCCGGAGTCTCGGCTGGACGTGCTCGGGGACGTGCGTGGACTCGACGTCCTGGAGTACGGCTGCGGGGGAGGGCAGTGGTCGATCTCGCTCGCGCGACGTGGGGCGCGGCCGGTCGGGCTCGACCTGTCGATCCGTCAGCTCGGACACGCGCAGCGGCTCATGTCGAAGGCCGGAGCCGAGTTCCCGATCGTGAACGCCGACGCCGAGCGCACGCCGTTCGCCGACGCGAGCTTCGACGTCGTGTTCTGCGACCACGGCGCGATGACCTTCGCCGACCCGCGCCGCACGGTCCCCGAGGTCGCCCGCGTCCTTCGACCGGGCGGGCTGTTCGCGTTCAACATCGCGAGCCCGCTCATGTGGGTGTGCCTGGGTGACGACGACGACCCGCCCGGCGCGGAGCTCCGCCGGGACTATTTCGGCATGCGGCGAGGCGACTGGGATACGACCACCGAGTTCCAGCTCCCGTACGGCGAGTGGATCCGTCTGTTCCGTTCGAACGGGCTCGAGGTGGTCGATCTCATCGAGCTTCGGCCATCGCGCGCCCGAACGACGTACCCGGACTTCGCGCCGTTCGAGTGGGCCCGTCGCTGGCCGGCAGAGAACATCTGGAAGCTCCGAAGGGAGGCGTGACCGGCGGCCGGGAGATCCCGGTTGCCTCGTCCCATGCGTGCGACCGCGGTGCGGACCCGGATGCTGGCCGTGGGGATCGCCCTCGGGGCGCTCGTCGCGAGCGTTGGGTTCCTCCCCGCGTCCTCGACCGAGCCGGACCAGCGGCTGAACATCGTCGTCATCCTCACGGACGACCAGTCCGCGGACTCGATCCCTCGCACGCCGACCGTGATGCCGTTCCTCCAGGAGCGGGCGCTCGATCCGAACGACCACTGGGTCGTCTTCGATCAGGCATTCGTGAACACGCCGCTGTGCTGCCCGTCGCGCGCGACGCTGCTCACCGGCCGGTACTCGCAGCACACGGGGGTCTTCGACAACGAGGACGCCTGGCGCCTGGACGAGGGCTCAACGATCGCCGCGCTGCTGCAGGGATCGGGATACCACACCGGGCTCGTCGGGAAGTACCTGAACCTGTACCCGTTCGGCCGCGAGCCGTTCGTTCCGAGCGGGTGGGACCGGTGGTGGGGCAAGGCGCACGGTCCCGTCACGACCGTGTATCAGGACTACACGCTGATCGAGCAGGGCCGGCCCGTCCGGTACGGGGACGGTGAGTCCGACTATTCGACCGACGTCTACGCCTCGAAGGCGGTCGAGTTCATCGCCGACGCCCCCTGGGATCGTCCCTTCTTCCTGTGGTTCGCGCCGACGGCGCCCCACCCGCCGTGGGTCCCGGCGCCCCGACACGAGGGCCGGTTCGCGGATCTCGTGGTCCCGACGACGCCCTCCGTGGGCGAGGCCGACGTCTCCGACAAGCCCGCCTGGGTTCGTCGGCTCCGTCCTCTCGACGCCGAGGCCCGCGCCGAGATGCGCGACGCCCGGCGGCGCTCGTACGAGACCCTGCTGGCGGTCGACGACGCCGTCCGGGCGATCGTCGACGAGCTTCGAGCCCGTGGAGAGCTCGATCGGACCCTGATCGTCTTCGCCTCGGACAACGGCTTCTCCTTCGGGGAGCATCGGTGGATCAACAAGACATGCCCATACGAGGCGTGTCTGCGCGTGCCGTTCCTGGTCCGGATGCCCAGCGTGGCGCATCGGATCGAGGACGAGATCGTCTCGGCCGTCGACCTGTTCCCAACGCTCGCGGAGGTCGCCGGCGTCCCGGCGCCGTCCGGCCTCGACGGATCCAGCCTCCTCGATCTCGTGCGCACCGGTTCGGCGGTTGGGCTGCCCGGCGAGGTGTTCGCCGAGTGGCTCGGCGACGAGAAGCTGCCTCGGTGGTGGCAGGTGCGGTCCTCGCGGTTCGCGTACATCGAGCTGGCGACCGGGGAGCGGGAGCTCTACGACCTGCGCGAGGACCCGTACGAGCTCGTCAACGTCGTCGCCGAGCGCCGGTTCGCCGACGTCGTCCGCGGGCTCGCGGCCAGGCTGGACGCGTACCGGTCCGCGTGAGGCTCCGCCGAACGGCCGCCCTCGCGGCGATGACCATCGTCGTCCTCGTCGCCCTGCCGGCGGGGCCCGCTCGGGCGCAGGCGGGGTCCACGGCGCCGGACATCGTCCTCGTCGTGACGGACGACCAGCGCTGGGACACGCTGGAGGCGATGCCGGTCGTCTCCGAACGTCTGGCGGGCATGGGCGTCACGTTCCCGGACGCCTTCGTGACGAACCCGCTCTGCTGCCCCAGCCGCGCGAGCATCCTGACCGGCGACCTGTCCCACACGCACCTCGTGTACCGGCAGGCGCCGCCGTTCGGCCGGTTCGAGTGGTTCGACGACACCTCGACGCTGGCGACGTGGCTTCACGACGCCGGGTACACGACCGGGCTGTTCGGCAAGTACATCGACGGGTTCCAGCACGCCGCGCTCACCGGGTACGTCCCCCCCGGCTGGGACCGGTGGGCGGCGTTCGTGCGTTCGGCGGCCGTGGACTACGCGCTGACCGTGGACCGCGAGGTGCGCCGGTTCGAGGGCGCCGGCGAGCACTCGACCGGCGTGCTGGCCCGGGAGGCGGTCGAGTTCGTCCGGTCGGCCGAGGGTCCGATGTTCCTCGTGTTCGCGCCCGCCTCCCCCCACGCGCCGGCGACGCCGATGCCGCAGGACGCCGGCGCGTTCGCGCAGCTCGAGCCGGCGCGCCCACCCTCGTTCGACGAGCCCGACGTCTCGGACAAGCCCGCGTGGGTCCGCGCCCTGCCGCGCCTGGATCCGGCGCAGGTGGCATCGATCGATGCCCTGCGGCGCGACGAGCTCCGCTCCCTCCTGGGTGTGGACAGGGCCGTCGGCGACATCCTGGACGCGCTCGAGGAGACGGGGAGGCTGGAGAACACGCTCGTCGTGTTCACCTCGGACAACGGACTCCTGCACGGCGAGCACCGGTGGACGAAGAAGGAGGCCCCGTACGACGAGGCCATCCGGGTCCCGCTCGTCTTGCGGTGGGACTCGGCGGGGTGGGTCACCGGCGCCGAGCTGTCGGGAGTCCTCGCGCTGAACATCGACCTCGCCCCGACGATCGCCGAGGCCGCAGGGGCCGCCCATCCCCGAACGGACGGGCGGAGTCTCCTGCCCGTGGCCGAGGGGAACCTCCAGGGGTGGCGAACGGACTTCCTCGTCGAGCACATGGAGGGCTCGAACCCGGTTCCCACGTACTGCGCCGTGCGCTCGGACCGGTGGATGTACGTGCGGTACGAGACCGGGGAGGAGGAGCTGTACGACCTCGAGTCGGATCCGTTCCAGCTCGACAACCGGGCACGCGACGCGGCGCTGGCCGATGTCGTGGCCGAGCGTCGAGCCCGGCTCGGCGAGCTCTGCGTCCCGCCGCCTCCGGGGATGGAGCACCGATCCGGCGGGTGGGTCGTCCTCGCCGGCGGGGTCCTCGTCGTGCTCGCGCTGCTCGAGGCCCTGGCGACCCGGCGTGGGGCGGCCAAACCGGAAGCGCCCGGTAGGCTGGGGCGCCGATGAGCTACTCGCCCGGACCCGGGTCCCGCGTGCCGGTCCCGCGTCGCCCTTCGCGTGTCGATCGGCGCCGAGCCGCCCGCCGCCGCGGGTTCGCCGTGTTCGCCGGCGTGCTCGTCCTCGTGATCGCAGCGCTCGCATGGGCGTCGGGTGGCGCGCCCGAAGACGATCGCGCGGAGCCCACGGGTTCGGACGCGACCGGCCCGTCCGGTGGAAGCACCGGCGACGGCAACGGCAACGGCGACGGGAACGGCGCATCGCCGAGCCCGGGAGGCGGGTCCACGATCGTGCCCGGCGAGACGCCGATCGAGCACGTCGTGTTCATCGTCAAGGAGAACCGGACGTTCAACAACTACTTCGCGACGTACCCCGGCGCGGAGGGCGCGACCGAGGGCGGCACGATCCGGTGCACCGAGAACGGATGCGAGGACGCGCAGGTCGTCCAGCTCACGAAGGGTCCCGACATCTACGGGCACGACCTCACGCACTGCTTCCGGTGCGGCCTCGTCGCGATCAACGGCGGCCGGATGAACGGGTTCAACCGGATGAACGGCGTGATCCCGCAATCGGAGAACGCGGACCTGTACGGCGCCGATCTGACGGGCTACTCCTACCTCGACCGCGAGGGCGTGCCGAACTACTGGGCCTACGCCGACCGGTTCGTGCTCGCCGACCACTTCTTCACCTCGATGTACGGGCCGACGCTGCCCGAGCACCTGTTCGCGGTCGCCGCCCAGTCGAACTTCATCGTCGACAACAAGTCGACGGCGGACACGCCCGGGAGCTACTGCGACGACTCCACGGAGTTCGCGACCCGCTTCGAGCCGCGCGAGGTCCGGCAGCACGAGCAGCGGATCCTCGAGCTCGAGCGCGAGATCACCGCGAACGGCACGAACACGTACGACATCGCCGACTACTGGGGCAGCATCCGCCTGTGCTTCGACATCGAGGTCCTCCCCGATCAGCTCGAGGAGGCCGGGATCTCCTGGAAGTACTACGCGAACGAGAACGCGTGGATGAACGCGCTCCAGATGATCCGGCACGTCCGCTACGGGCCGATGTGGGAGAAGGTCCAGCCGCCGCCGACCTTCGTGCAGGACGTCAAGCGGGGCGAGATGCCGGCGGTCTCCTGGCTCATCCCGGACGAGTCCTACAACGAGCACCCGGGCGCGGGGAAGAGCACCTGCGCGGGTGAGAACTGGACCGTCCACCAGATCAACACGATCATGAAGAGCGAGTACTGGCCGACGACCGCGATCGTCATCGTCTGGGACGACTTCGGCGGCTTCTACGACCCGGTGGCGCCGCCGATGACCGACGTCATGGGTCTGGGACCGAGGACGCCCGCGCTCATCATCTCCCCGTACACGGTTCGCGGCGACAACGCGGACGGGGGCTTCATCGACAGCACGGAGTACGAGTTCTCCTCGGTCCTCGCGTTCATCGAGCAGCTGTTCGGCCTGGACCCGATGACCGAGCGCGACGCGAACGCGAGCCCGCTCTCGGGCGCGTTCGACTTCGATCAGCCCCGGTTCAAGAAGCTGATCCTGCCCCTTCGGGACGACTGTCCCTACGGCACGACGACCTCGCACTTCGAGGCGAGCTGGCCGTTCCTGCGGACGATGGGCACCCAGGAGGGCTGAGCCCGAACCTCAGGCGAGCTGGCGTTCGGCGACCCGCTCGCTCGCCACGAGCTCCCGCCAGTACCGCCGGCCATCCTCCCCGAGGGTGGAGATCGGGTCGTAGTACGGGTACTCGCGGGTGAGCGCCTCGGGGTCGTCGTACTCGATGCCGGTCCGGTAGTTCTTCGTCCATCGCGAGATCCCCGTGACCCGGTCGTACCCGGCCGTCATGTGGACCCAGCGCTTGCCGACGAAGGGCACGTCGCACACGAACCGCGGCGTCGCGAACCCGGGCAGGTACCCCATGATCGAGTACTGGAGGTCCTGGGCCTCCCACACGGCGAGCCGCCAGTGCTCGGCGTTGGGGATCATGTCGCACATGTAGAAGTAGTAGGGCATGACCTTCGCGTGATCCAGGAGCATGAAGCACAGCTCGAGGATCTGCGTCGTCGTGGTGTTCACGCCGCGCAGGAGCACGCCCTGGTTGCGGACGTCGCGATAGCCCATGTCGAGCAGCGCGCCGACCGCCGCCCCGACGAGCGGCGTCACCTGCTGGGCGGCGTTCACGTGCGTGTGGATCGCGACCTCCACGCCCCGCTCGTGGGCGCGCTTGGCGATCGCGTCGTAGCCCTGGAGCACGTCGTCCTGGAGGAAGTGCTGCGGGATCCCCATGAGGCCCTTCGTGGCGATCCGGACCTCGCGGACGTTGTCGATGTCGAACAGCTGGAGCAGCCAGTCCTGGAGGCGCCGGATCGGCACGTTCGCCATGTCACCGCCCGAGACCACGACGTCGCGAACGCTCGGCGTCCGCCGCAGGTAGTCGAGCATCGCGTCCCACCGCTCGTTCTGCTTCATCTCGAACTTGTACTTGAGGATCTGGGTCGTGTCGTTGCCGACGAGGTCCATCCGCGTGCAGTGGCCGCAGTACTGCGGGCACGTCGGGATGAGCTCGGCCAGCACCTTCGTCGGATAGCGATGCGTGAGGCCCTCGACCGCCCACATGTCGGCCTCGTGCAGCGAGTCGCGCGAGGCCATCGGGTGCGAGGGGAACTCGGCGTCGCGGTCGCCGAACGCCGGCGCCATGTAGCGACGAACCGGGTCGCCGCGAAGATCGGTCGTGTCCATCGTGTTCACCATCTGCGGCGGCAGGAGCATCGACATCGTGGCGCGCTCCCGCTGGTCTCGTTCGATGTCGCCGTAGAGGTCGTCGTCGAGGAGGTCGCCGAGCGCGCGCTTGAGCTCGACGAGGTTCTTGATCGTGTGGGCCCGCTGCCATTGCGCGGACTCCCACTGCTCGCGGGTCACCTCACGGAATCCGGGCAGCCGCGTCCAGTCCGGCTCGACGTACTCGCGGGTGAGCGGATACGCGAAGGGCTGGTCGCTCGCGTGAGCCCGACCCGAGGTGTGGATCGGTCGCTCGACACGGGGGTTCAGATCGTTGGTCATGGTCGACTCGGCGGCTTGCTGTCCGGATGGATGGGGATGCTGCGACAGCATACCCGTTGTTCCTTCGGCAGAACAGCCTCGGAGCCGAAGGATCTTCGGCAGACCGTCGGGTTCTGGGGTGCAGCTGATGCGATCAGCGGCGGCCGCGCGGGCCTCCCCGGCCACCGTCCCGCCCGCCCATGCGAGGACGGCGCTCGAAGCGGCCCTGGTCCTTGTCCGGACGCGGCATGCGCAGCCGCAGCGGGGTGGGGCCGGTGCGCTCGTATCGCACCCAGATGTGGTCGATCTCCGGCCTGCGCTCGACCTCGCGCCATCCGTCGGCGAGCAGGTGCTTGTGCCGCCCCGCCGCGTTCTTTCGCAGCTTGTCGGTGTTCGGCACCTTGAGGTAGAGCCGCTCGACGCGGACTTCCTTGTAGTCGGCCATGGCGACCAAGGGTAGCAGGGGCCCGCGCGGACGCGGGCGCGTCGCCGAGCAGGGCCGGGCCGGGGACCCGTAGACTCGGGTTCCGCACGCCGCGCCAACGCGTCAGGGGGAGCGATGGGATCGGTCGAGAGCTGGAACGAGCTCGCCGCGCAACTCGGCGTGGATTCGATCCGATGCTCCACCGAGGCCGGCTCGGGCCACCCAACGTCCTCGCTGTCGGCCGCCCACCTCATGGCGGTGCTCTGGTCCGACCACCTGCGCACCGACATCGCCGAGCCCGGCAACCTCGAGAACGATCGGTTCGTGCTCTCGAAGGGCCACGCCTCGCCGCTCATGTTCTCGATCCTGAAGGCCGTCGGCGCCATCAGCGACGAGCAGTTGATGACGTTCCGGCGGTTCGGCTCTCCCGTCCAGGGGCATCCCGTCCCGCTGCCGGACATGCCCTGGATCGACGTCGCCACGGGCTCGCTCGGCCAGGGGCTCCCGATCGCGCTCGGGATGGCGCTCGCGATGCGGATCGACGGGCTGTCGGGTCGCGTGTGGTGCCTGCTCGGGGACTCGGAATCGGCCGAGGGCTCGGTCTGGGAGGCGATGGAGAACGCCTCGTATCACGAGGTCGACAACCTCGTCGCGATCCTCGACGTGAATCGCCTGGGCCAGCGCGGACCGACGATGCTCCAGTGGGACGTCGACGCCTACCGCGCCCGTGCGATGGCGTTCGGTTGGCAGGCCATCGAGGTGGACGGGCACGACGTCGGCGCGATCGACGCCGCGTACGGGGAGGCCGAACGCGCCGATCGTCCGGCGCTCGTGATCGCGAAGACCGAGAAGGGTCACGGCGTCTCGTTCCTCGCCAACGCCGAGGGGTGGCATGGCAAGGCCCTGTCCGAGGACGAGGCCGAGCGCGCGATCGCCGAGCTCGGCGGTCCTCGAAACGCCACGGTCACGCCCCCGAAGCCCGAGGCCACCGCCATGCCGGCGGAGCCGGCAGGCACGCCGCAGCTTCCCGCCTACGAGGACCCCATCGCGACGCGGAAGGCCTTCGGCGAGTCGCTCGCCGCGCTCGCCACCGCGCGTTCCGACGTCGTGGCGATCGACGGCGAGGTCGGGAACTCGACGCACACCGAGGACGTGGAGGCGGTCGCGCCCGAGCGGTTCGTCCAGGGCTTCATCGCCGAGCAGAACATGATCGGGATGGCCGTCGGCATGCAGGTCCTCGGCAAGAAGGCGTTCGCCGCGACCTTCGCCGCATTCCTGACCCGGGCGTACGACTTCATCCGGATGGCCGCGATCAGCCGAGCGGATCTGCGGCTGTCCGGCTCGCACGCGGGCGTCTCGATCGGGGAGGACGGGCCGTCCCAGATGGCGCTCGAGGACCTCGCGATGATGCGGGCCGTGCACGGGTCCACGGTGCTGTATCCGGCCGACGGGAACGCGACCGCCCGGCTCGTGGCCACGATGGCCGACCTGCCCGGGATCTCCTACGTGCGCACGACGCGGGAGAAGACGCCGATCCTGTACGGCTCGGCCGAGGCCTTCCCGATCGGGGGATCG
The DNA here is from genome assembly GCA_036555645.1 of Actinomycetota bacterium. Taxonomy (GTDB): domain Bacteria; phylum Actinomycetota; class UBA4738; order UBA4738; family HRBIN12; genus DASSJM01. Next base: position 3,464 of record DATBLA010000024.1, on the reverse strand, counting down.
AAGGTGGTCCGGTCCTCGTCGCGTGACCGGGCGACCCTGGTGGCGGCGGGCATCACCGTGCACGAGGCGAACCGGGCGGCGGAGAAGCTGGCCGGCGAGGGCACGAACATCCGCCTCATCGACTGCTACTCGATCAAGCCGATCGACGTCGCCACGCTCCGCGCCGCACTTGCCGAGACCGGACTGCTCGTCACCGTGGAGGACCACTGGGTGGACGGGGGGCTGGGGGATGCCGTGCTCGCCGCCGTCGCCGCGCTCGGCGAGCTCTCGGGCAGGGTCGTGAAGGTCGGCGTCACGCAGATGCCTGGGTCGGGGACGGCGGAGGAGCTGCGCGACTGGGCGGGCATCTCGGCGAACCGGATCGCCGAGACGCTGCGCGCGCTGCTGTCGTAGGCCGCCCGCCTACGCGTCGACCTGGAGTGGGACGAGCTCGAAGCGCTCGACGTCGACGAGGCCGCGATCGGTGATCTTCAGCTCCGGGATCACCGAGAGCGCGAGGAACGACATCGTCGCGAACGGCGACCGGAGCCCGATGCCGAGCTCGGCCGCCGCGGCCTCGAGCCGGCGCACTCCCGAGGCCACCTCCTCGACCGGCAGGTCCGACAGCAGGCCTCCGATCGGACAGGCCACCTCGGCGAGGACGCGCCCGTCGGCGACCGCGACCTGACCGCCGCCGATCTCGCGGAGTCGATTCGCGGCCGCGGCCATGTCGCCGTCGTCCACGCCCACGATCACGACGTTGTGCGCGTCGTGCGCCTGGCTCGATGCGAGCGCTCCCCGGCGCAGCCCGAACCCCCGCACGAACCCGAGGCCGATCCTGCCCGTCCCGCGATGCCGTTCGACGACGGCGATCTTCGCGAGGTCGCGCCCGGGGTCGGCGGCTGCGATCCCGCCGTTGCCGGCCGGCCGGTCGACGAGCGCGCGGGTGACGATCGTGTCCGGCTCGACCCCGATCACCCGGACCGGACCGTCCGCCGTCACGACGAAGTCCTCGGGAGTCACGGGATCGATGTGGATGCTGTCGCGCATCCAGTCCGGCGCCGTGCCTTCGGCGATCCCGATCGCCCGGCCGTGCTCGGCGACGAGCCGTCCGCGTTTCCACACGCGCGTGGGGCGGAACGAGACGAGGTCGGGGACCTCGACCACATCGGCGACGTACCCGGGCGCGATCGCGCCGTGCTCGTGGAGGCGGTGATAGCGCGCGGCGTTCAGCGTCCCCATGATCACGGCGACGTCGGGCGCGCACCCGAGCTCCACCGCTCGGCGCAGCACGTCGTTCACGTGACCTTCCTCGAGCAGGTGGTCGGGCTCCCGATCGTCCGTGCACAACAGGCAGTTCCCGGGACCGAACTCGAGCACGATCGGCAGCAGGGCCTCGAGGTTCCGCGCGGCCGAACCTTCCCGGATCATGATCCACATCCCGCGCCGGCGTTTCTCGAGCGCCTCCTCGTAGGTCGTGCACTCGTGGTCGCTGCGCACGCCGGCGGCGAGGTACGCGTTCAGGCCCGCTCCCGAGAGCCCCGGCGCGTGCCCGTCGACGTGCCGCTCGCCGGCGGCCTCCAGCTTCGCGATCACGTCGTCCTCGCCGGCGACGACGGCCGGGAAGTTCATCATCTCGGCGAGCCCGATCGCGTTCGGCTCCTCGGCCAGGAACCGGGCGATGTCCCCGGCGTCGACGGTCGCGGCGTTCGACTCGAACGGCGAGGCCGGGACGCACGAGGAGACCATGACGTACACGTCGAGCGGGATGTCGGCGGCGCTCCGGAGCATCTCGCGCACGCCGTCCAGACCGAACACGTTCGCGATCTCGTGGGGATCGAGCACGACGGTCGTCGTTCCCCAGGGCAGCGCGGCCCGGGCGAACTCGTTCACCATGAGCTTCGTCGTCTCGAGATGCATGTGCCCGTCGATGAACCCGGGGAGCAGGATCCGGCCCGAGACGTCGACGCGCTCCCGCCCCTCGTAGCCGGGTCCGAGGCCCACGACGTGCTCGCCGGAGATCGCGACGTCCACCTCGAGGAGCTCGCCCGTGAACACCGACAGGACCCGCCCGCCCGACAGCACGAGGTCGGCCGGCTCCTCCTGCCGGGCGACGGCGAGGCGACGCGTCAACTCCGGCGACATCTGCGAAGGGTAGCCGAACCACGCCGGGTACGATGAGCCGCCATGCATGCAAGAACCGCGCCGCCGCGACCCCGCCTGCGCGGCCGGATCCACCAGGTCGCGTTCTTCGTCTCGATCCCCGCCGGGGTGGCGCTCGTCCTGCTCGCGAGCGGCCCCGTCGCGACGATCGTCGCCGCCATCTATGCCGTGAGCCTGTCGGCGCTGTTCGCCTCGAGCGCCGCCTACCACCTGGGGCGCTGGTCCGAGCCGGCTCGACGCTGGATGAAGAGCCTGGACCACTCCCTGATCTTCGTGCTCATCGCGGCGAGCTACACGCCGGTGTGCGTGCTCGTGCTCCACGGTCCGTGGGAGGCCGTCCTGCTCTCGATCGCGTGGTCGGGCGCCGTGGTCGGGATCACGCTGAAGCTGGCGAAGCCGGACGGGCTGCGCGTCCCGGGAGCCGTTCTGTACATCACGCTCGGCTGGCTGGCGCTCGTCGCGCTCCCGCGGCTGATCCGAGAGATGACGACGGCTGAGGTCGTGCTCATGGTGGCGGGCGGTGTGCTCTACACGATCGGCGCGATCATCCTTGCGACGCGCCGGCCGGATCCGCGGCCGTCGACGTTCGGATACCACGAGGTATGGCATTCGTTCATGGTGGCCGCGGCCGCGTGCCACTACGTGTTGATCGTGCTCGTTCTCACGCGGCCGGTGGATGGGCTGGTAACGTAGACATCACGGACGGCGTGGCCGTCCCGTGAGGTTCCACCCTCGTTCCTCCTTCAGGCGGGCCCCGGGGCCGAGAACCTCCCCCGAGATGTCCGCGGGTTCCGTTCGCGGACGCACAACCGCAGAAGGAGTCGAACGTGACGACCAGCTTCATCGATCTCGGCGTGTCGCGCCCCGTATCCGAGGCGCTCGCCGCCCGAGGCATCCACACCCCGTTCCCCGTCCAATCCCTCGTGATCGCGGACGCCGTCGCCGGGCACGACGTGCTCGCGCGCTCGAACACGGGCTCGGGCAAGACCCTCGCGTTCGCGCTGCCGATCGTCGAGCGCGTCCGCCCGGACGAGCCCGCGCCGGTGGCGCTCGTGCTCGTCCCGACCCGCGAGCTCGCGCAACAGGTCGCCGACGAGTTCGCCGACGTCGCGAAGGCGAAGGGCCTGAGGGTCGGCGTCGCCTACGGCGGGACGAGCGTGCGGGAGCAGTCCCGTGGGATTGGCCGCGCGCACATCGTCATCGCGACGCCCGGCCGGCTCCAGGACCTGGCCGAGCGCAGGCTCGTCGACCTGGGACACCTCCGCATCCTCGTCCTGGACGAGGCCGACCGGATGCTCGACATGGGATTCCAGCCGCAGGTC
>DATBLA010000023.1:0-11320 GCA_036555645.1 Actinomycetota bacterium | reverse complement strand
CGGCGCCGAGGACGCGCTCGGCGACATGGACTTCAAGGTCGCCGGGACGAAGGACTTCGTGACGGCGATCCAGCTGGACATGAAGGTGACCGGCCTGCCCGGTCAGGTCCTGGCCGAGGCGCTCCAGCAGGCCAGGGAGGCTCGGCTGAAGATCCTCGACGTCATGCTCGACACGATCCCGGAGCCTCGCACCGAGGTGAACGAGAAGGCGCCGCGGATCATCTCCCTGAAGATCCCGGTGGACAAGATCGGCGAGGTCATCGGGCCCAAGGGCAAGAAGATCAACGAGATCGTCGCGCTCACCGGAGCCGACATCGACATCCAGGACGACGGCACCGTGTTCATCGGCGCCCGCGAGGCCGGTGGGGCCGACGAGGCCGCCCGGATCATCGATGAGATCGCGAACCCACGCCCGATCACGGTGGGCGAGCACTTCACCGGCACCGTCGTGAACACGACGACGTTCGGCGCGTTCGTGAACCTCGTGCCGGGTCGCGACGGTCTCATCCACATCTCGAAGCTCGGCCGCGGCAAGCGGATCGCGAACGTCGAGGAGGCCGTCAAGGTCGGCGACGCGATCGAGGTCGAGGTCCAAGACATCGACGATCGCGGGAAGATCTCCCTGAAGCCGGTGGGCGAGGAGTGGGCGATCCCCGAGGGCATGGAGGCCGAGGCCACCGAGTCCCGGCCACGCCGCGATCGGGATCGGGACCGCCGCCCGCGTGACCGGGACCGACGTCCGCGTGACCGCCAGCCACGGGAGAGCCGGCCGACCGACCAGGCCTGATCCGGATGCCGATCGCCCGCACGGAGTTCTCCTCCGGCCTGCGCGTCGTCACCGAGCGGATGCCGAGCGTCCGCTCGGTGGCGCTCGGCTTCTGGGTGCTGGCCGGCTCGCGCGACGAGCCGCCGCCGATCTCGGGGTCGAGCCACTTCCTCGAGCACCTGCTGTTCAAGGGGACGAAGACCCGGAGCGCCCGGGACATCGCCGAGGCCTTCGACGCGGTCGGCGGCGAGGTGAACGCGTTCACGGCCAAGGAGTACACGGCCTTCTACGCGCGGATCCGCGACCGCGACGTCCCGATGGCCGTCGAGCACCTGTCGGACATGATCCGCAACTCCGTGCTCCGCGGCGCCGACTTCGAGGCCGAGAAGCGGGTGATCCTGGAGGAGATCAACGTCCACGAGGACACGCCCGACGATCTCGTGCACGACCTGTTCACCGAGACGCTGTGGCCGGGGCACCCGCTGGGCCGGCCGATCCTGGGCACGAAGTCGAGCATCGAGGCCGCGGGACGGGACCAGGTGCGCCGCTTCTACCGGCGTCACTACGTGCCGGGCAGCCTCGTGGTCGTGGCCGCCGGGAACCTGCGCCACGAGACGCTGCTCGAGCTCGTCGGCGAGCACATGGAGCCGGGGCGCGTCCGCGCCGTCGAGCCGAGCGCGTGGAACCTGCGGGAGGCCGGGACGGCTCCCGAACCGTCGGGCCGCTCGACGCTCAAGCGTCGCAAGACCGAGCAGGCGCACATCGTCATCGGGACCAACGGCCTGTCGCGGACGGATCCGGACCGGTTCGCGTTCGGCATCGTGAACGCCGCCGTCGGCGGCGGGCTGTCCTCGCGGCTGTTCCAGGAGGTGCGCGAGAAGCGGGGGCTCGCCTACGCGGTGTACTCCTACCACTCGATGTACGCGGAGGCCGGGCTGTTCGCCGCGTACGCGGGCACGACGCCCGAGCGCGCGAAGGAGGTCATGTCGATCGTGCGCGGCGAGCTCGAGAGCGTGGCCGAGAAGGGCCTCATGCCCGAGGAGTTCGAGCGCGCGAAGGGACACGTCCGCGGAGCGCTCGTCCTGTCGCTCGAGGACCCGGCGGGCCGGATGTCCCGCCTCGGCAAGTCCGAGATCGGGCACGGGGAGACGCTCACGGTGAACCAGCTCCTGCGCCGGTTCGGCGCGGTCACGATCGAGGACGCGAGGCGGGCGGCCGAGCGGGTACTCTCGCAGCCGATGACCACGACGGTGCTCGGCCCGTTCACGCGCAAGGACGCCATCGCGTGATCCGCGTCGGCGTGATCGGCGCCTGCGGCCGGATGGGCCTCATGGTGTGCAGGGCGATCGCCGACGCCGAAGACCTGGCGCTCGTGGCCGCGATCGATCGATCGAAGCTCGGCCAGCGCATCGGCCAGATGATCGGTCACCCGGAGATCGACGTGCCGGTCACCGACGAGCTCGACCGCCTGCTCGAGGCCGAGGTCGAGGTCGCCGTCGACTTCACCCATCCCGAGGTCGTCATGGACGACGTGCGCTTTTGCATCTCGCACGCCGTGCACATCGTCGTGGGGACGACGGGGATCACGCAGGAGGGGCTCCAGGAGATCGACAAGCTGCTCTCCGACGAGGGACACGAGTCCAACGTCGTCGTCGCCCCGAACTTCGCGCTCGGCGCCGTGCTCATGCAGCGGTTCGCCGCGCAAGCGGCCCGCTACTTCCCGGCCGTCGAGATCATCGAGCTGCATCACGACCAGAAGAGCGACGCCCCCTCAGGAACCGCCGTCGCGACCGTGCGCAGGATCCAGGAGGATCGCGGCGAGGGATGGCGCGGTCCGCTCGACGAGTCGCTCGAGGGGGTTCGGGGCGGCGACGTCGACGGCATCCGGATCCACTCGGTGCGCCTGCCGGGCCTGGTCGCGCACCAGGAGGTCATTTTCGGCGGCCTGGGTCAGACGCTCACGATCCGTCACGACTCGACCGATCGCGCCTCGTTCATGCCCGGCGTGCTCCTGGCCGTGCGCTCGGTCATGTCGCGACCGGGGATGACGCTCGGGCTCGAGCCGCTGCTCGAGCTGCCCCCCCTCGCCTGACCGGCCACGGGCGGCACGAAGCCCGTAAGCTCCCGGCTCCATGGACATCGAGATCCGCACGATCGACGAGGGAGAGTTCGCGGACTACGCGCACGCCGTCGAGCTCGCGTTCAGCGACGTCGTCACCCAGGAGGACATCGAGCGCGAGCAAACGCTCGCCGAGCTCGATCGCCACTTCGCCGCGTTCGACGGATCGGAGATCGTCGGCACCGCCGCGGCGCACACGGTTCCGATGACCGTGCCCGGCGGCGAGGTGGAGGTCGGGTACGTGACCGCCGTCGGGGTTCGGGCCACGCACCGCCGGCGCGGCATCAACACCCAGCTCATGCGTCGCCAGCTCGACGACGCCCACGAGCGCGGCGAGCTCGTCGAGGTGCTGCATGCCTCGGAGGGGGCGATCTACGGCCGGTACGGGTACGGCCTTGCGGCCCTGGGCCTGTCGGTCGATGTCGACTGCTCGCACGCATCGTTCGTGCGCGGGTACGAGCCGTCGGGACGGCTGCGGCTGGTGGAGCGGGCCGAGGCCGTGCCGCATCTGCTCGCGGTCCACGAGGCCACGCGGGGCGCCCGGCCGGGCATGCTGGCGCTCGACGAGCGGCGACTCGACTACTGCTTGTCGCACGACCACGGGCCCGACAAGGGCAGGCCGTCGCTGTTCGTCCTCCACGACGGTCTCGACGGCGTCGACGGGTTCGCGATCTACCGCGTGAAGCACGACTGGCCCGGCGGCTCCCCGGCATCGATCCTCGAGCTCCGCGATCTCCAGGCGACCTCCCCGGCCGCGTACGCGGATCTGTGGCGCTACGTGCTGGATGTCGACCTCATGGGCCGCGTCACGGCGTGGGGACGGCCCGTGGACGAGCCGCTCCTGCACCTGGCGCGGGAACCGCGACGCCTGAACGCCCGCATCCTCGACAGCCTGTGGGTCAGGCTCGTCGACGTCGCCGGCGCCCTGGCCGTTCGCGCGTACGGCGGCGACGGACGGCTCGTCGTCCAGGTCGCAGATTCCTTCTGTGCGTGGAACGAGGGCCGGTACCTCCTCGACGTCTCGGGATCGGAAGCGCTCGTGTCTCGCGAGAACGCGCTCGAGGCGGACATCGCCTGCACCGCGACCGATCTCGGCGCGGCCTATCTCGGCGGGACGACCTTCCGGCAGCTGTTCGACGCCGGGCGGATCGAGGAGCGCTCCTCCGGCGCGATCGCCCGGGCCGATGCCCTGTTCGGGTGGGGCGTCGCCCCGTACAGCCCGTACGAGTTCTGAGTACAACGAGGACCTGGCTTCACGACACGATCCCCTGGACGATGAGCCACACGCCGAGCGCGCCCATCGCCACGGCGAGCACGTCGCTCAAGATCCTCAGGAACCGGTCGCTCACGCGGTGCGCGCCGGCGCCGAGGACGACCATGGCGAAGTCCATGAGCGAGACGCCCACGAGGAGCGCGATGACGGTGGCGAACGCGAGCGCGCGGCCGCCCTCGTCGGCCGCCGTCGCGATGATGGCCGTCCCGGTCGTCGCGAGGAACACGTAGGCCCCCGGATTCAGGAGCACGGCCACGATCCCCTTCACGCCCGGATGCAGCCCGGACCGTTCGCCGGCCTCGACCGGCGGGCGCCGGTTCTCGCGGATCGCCTCGACGGCCAGGAACACGAGGAACCCACCGCCGATGACCTTGACGACGCGGAGGAACCCCTCGCTCGGTTCCAGGGCCGCCAGGCCGGCCGCGAGCAGCAGGAGCATGAGCCCGAACGTCCCGTTCGCGCCGGCCATCGCGCGCAGCCCGCGTCCGACCCCGCCCCGAGACGCCTCGGAGAACAGCAGGAGCTGCACCGGACCGGGGGAGGCGCCGAGCGCCGCGCCCAGACCGAAGGCGGCGAGCGGGATCGACAGGTCCACGCCGGGGTCAGCCGAGCCTGATCTCGTCGACCTCGACCGGCGCGTCGTCGTCCCGCTTCGACAGCAGCACGCCCTCGCATTCGGCGAGCGGCTCGATCTCGCGTGCCGACAGTCCGAGCACGGCGCGCTCGATGAGCGGGGTGTGCGAGATCGCCAGCCCGCGGCCGCCCTCGGGGACGGCGTCGAGCAGCGCGGACACGACGCCGGCCATGGCGAGCGGCGAGCCGTCGTTGTCGGCGGCGGCGAGGCCGGGAATGATGGCATGCGCCGGAAGCGGCTCGCCCAGGCCGCGGAGCATCCAGGCGACGGTCTCGGCCGCGCGTTCGGCGGGGGAGATGAAGACGACGGCGTACCCGCCCGCGAGCGACGCGCCGACCGACTGCGCCTGCTCGCGGCCGGTCTCGGACAGCCGATCGGCATCGGGATCTCGCGCCGCATGGCGTCGGAGCTCGAGCGTCCTCACCGGGCTTCCTTTCGGAGACGGTCGTGTAGCATGCCGCGACCGTGAAGACTACCGGCCGGTTGCTCGCGCTCGCCCTCGTGTCGTCCATCGCGCTTTCGGCCTGCACCGGAGGCGATGAGGAGACAGGGGATGAGACCGGACCGACCGGGACGGCGGGCACCGGCGCGACCGGAGCCACGCTGCCGACGCCGCCTCCCACCTTCTCCGGCGCGCCCGGGACGTCGGTCTACACGTACGCGAACGCGGGACTGCTCGTGACGGCCGACTTCGCCGGCAACGAGGGGACCCTCACCGTCGAGAACGGCACCGACGACGACCTGGAGGGTCCGGGACTGTACGTGCTCGACGCCGCCGACGGGCACGAGATCGACGGCGAGGTTGCCTCGCCCGAGCCGATCCCCGCGGGCGAGACCGCCACGTTCGACGTCTCGATCGAGGGGATCCGCGACGCGAGGGACATCGGACTCCTCGTCCTGCTGTTCGGCTCCGACAACTACGGGGCGTTCGTCCGGACCGGCTGATCCGGGCGGCTCGGCGGCTCGGTCTCCCCGGCCGCGACCCTGGCCATCACGAACAGCAGATCCGAGAGCCGGTTCAGGAACGCCAGGACCTCGTCGCCGACCGGCGCTCCCGAGTCGCGAAGCCGGACGGCCTGTCGTTCGGCCCGACGGATCAGGCTCCGGGCGAGGTCCAGACACGCCGAGACCGCGTTCGCTCCCGGGACGACGAACGTGCGCGGAAGGGGATGGGCGTGCACGAGCTCGTCGATCCGGCCCTCGAGTCGCTCCACCATCCCGGCGGTGACGAGGGAGACCTCGGGCTCGAGCCGGTCGCGACCGTCCGGGTTCGTCGCGATGTCGGCGCCGACGACGAACAGCCGCCGCTGGAGGTCGAGGAGGTCGTCCTGGAGGGCCTGCTCGCCGGCGTGTGCCCGGGCCAGGCCGAGGGCGGCCACGGCCTCGTCGATCGTGCCGCACGTCTCGGGGACGAGGTCGCCCTTCGAGACCCGGCCCCCGAACAGGAGGCCGGTCGTGCCGTCGTCGCCCGTCTTCGTGTAGATCCGCGGCATCCGGCTAGGATAGGGCCGGCTCGCCGCCCGGGCGAGCGGAGGCACCGGGAGCCGCAGGAGATGCAGGAGGCACGGGCGAACCTCGTCTCGCAGGTGCCAGCCGTTGCTCTTCGAGCCCACCCCAGCGCCCGAGCTACATGTGCAACATGTGGCTGATGTGACTATCGTGCTGTCGGTGGGCACAGGCATGAGCACGAGAAGGAGGCATCATGGCCGGTAGGTTCGGGGCGGTCGTCACCGCCATGGTCACGCCCTTCCGCGACGATCATTCGCTCGACCTGGACGCCGCGCGGTCGCTGGCGACGCATCTGTACGAGCACGGATCCGAGACCCTCGTCGTCGCGGGCTCCACCGGCGAGTCGCCCACGCTCACCCATCGCGAGAAGCTCGACCTGTTCGCGACCGTCGTCGAGGTCGCGAACGGCCGTGGCCGCGTGGTCTGCGGGACCGGGACCTACGACACCGCCGAGACGCTCCAGCTCTCCCGCGAAGCCGAGGACCTCGGCGCCGACGGCCTGCTGCTCGTCACCCCCTATTACAACCGGCCGCCACAGCGTGGCCTCCTCGAGCACTTCCGCAGGGTCGCCGACGCGGTCTCGATCCCGGTCATCGCCTACAACATCCCCGGCCGGACGGGCATCCGGATCGAGCACGACACGCTGCTCCAGATGGCCGAGGTGCCGAACATCGTCGCGGTGAAGGACTCCACCGGCGACTTCCAGGCCATCTCGAGGCTCATCTCGGAGGCCCCGCCCGATTTCGAGGTCTACTCCGGCGACGACTGGGCGACGTTCGGCTACATGTGCCTGGGGGCCGTCGGCGTGATCTCGGTGGCCGGTCACCTCGTGGGGACGCGGATCCGGCAGATGTGCGACCTCATCAACGCCGGCGACATCCCCGCGGCGCGAAAGATCCACGAGGAGCTCACCCCGCTGTTCAACGCCCTGTTCATCACGTCGAACCCGATCCCGGTGAAGACCGCCCTCGAGATGGTCGGACACCCGGTCGGACCGCCACGCCTGCCGCTCGTGCCGGCGACGAACGAGGAGCGCGAGCGGATCCGCAAGGCCCTGGTGGATGCCCGGCTCCTCTGAACCGGGCGGGCGATCCCCGGCCCGCGTCGTCTTCCTCGGAGGGGTGGGCGAGGTGGGCCGGAACATGTCCTGCGTCGAGATCGACGGCCGCGTGCTCGTCGTCGACGTTGGCCTGTCCTTCCCGCATGCCGAGATGCCGGGCATCGACCTCGTCCTGCCCGACTTCGAGTACATGCGCCAGCGCGCCGGCGACCTCGAGGCGATCGTGCTCACCCACGGCCATCAGGATCACATCGGTGCGCTGCCCTACCTGCTCCGAGAGTTCGACGACCGCGTCCTGCCGGTCTACGGCACGCCGTTCACGCTCGCGCTCGTGGAGGGACAGCTCGAGGAGCACGGCGTCCGCGACCGCGCCGAGTTCCGCTCGGTCACCCCGGGCGAGGCGGCCGTCACCGGGCCGTTCTCGATGCGGTTCGTCAGGGTCACGCACTCGATCCCGGACGGGATGGCGGTGGCGATCGACACGCCGTTCGGCGCGATCCTGCACACCGGAGACTTCAAGATCGATCAGACGCCGCTCGACGGGCGGCCCACCGACCTGCACGCGCTCGCCGAGGAGGCCCGCCGCGGCGTCCATCTCCTCCTGTCCGACTCGACGAACGCGGAGGAATCCGGGTATACGGCGAGCGAGCGGAGCGTCGGGCCGGTCCTGCAGGACATCATCTCGCGAGCCCCGCAGCTCGTCGTCGTCGCGTGCTTCTCGAGCCACATCCATCGCATCCAGCAGGTCGTGAACGCGGCGCGCGCCGACGAGCGCGTCGTGGCGTTCCTCGGCCGCTCGATGCACCAGAGCGTCGAGTCGGCGCGATCGCTCGGGCTCCTGCACGCGCCCGAGGGCGACATCATCCCGATCGAGGAGGTCGAGCACCGAGACCCGTCGCGCGTCGTCGTGATCTGCACGGGCTCCCAGGGCGAGCCGTACTCGGCCCTGTCCCTCATGGCGGCGCGCGAGCACAAGTGGGTCAAGCTCCGCGAGGGCGACACGGTCGTGCTGTCGTCCAGCCTCATCCCCGGCAACGAGCCCGCGATCCATCGCGTGATCGACGGCCTGTACCGGACGGGAGCCGACGTGTTCCACCTCCCGGCTCACGCCGTCCACGCGAGCGGCCACGCGGCGGCCGAGGAGCTGCGGCTCATGCTCTCGCTCGTCCGGCCCACCTGGTTCATCCCGATCCACGGCGAGCGGCGGCACCTGGCTCACCACGCGAAGATCGCGACCGAGGTGGCCATCGCCCCCGACCACGTCCTCATCTGCGAGGACGGGGACATCGTCGAGGTGGGGGAGAAGGTGCAGATCACCGGCCAGGCGCCGGCCGGCATGACACTCGTCGACGGGCTCGGGATCGGCGACGTCGGGGAGATCGTCCTTCGGGACCGGCGCAAGCTCTCGGGGGACGGGGTCGTCGTCGTCGTGCTCGCGGTCGACGCCCACCACGGGCAGGTGGTCTCGGGCCCGGACATCGTGAATCGCGGGTTCGTGTTCGACGAGACCTCGGGCGACATCCTTGAAGCGGCGCGCGAACGCGTCATGCTCTTCCTCAAGGAGTCCGCCGAGGCCGCCCTGGTCGACCGCGGCGTGCTCGAGCAGAACATCCGTCGAACGCTGGGCAAGTACTTCTACGAGGTCACGCAGCGCAAGCCCGTGATCCTGCCGGTGATCCTGGAGGTCTGATTGGGCACAGCGAAGGGCCGCGGCACCGCCGCGCGGCCCGCCCGCACGCCGGTCCGAACCCACCTCCGCCCCTGGGCTCGCGACGCCCTGGGGATCGGCCTGGTGGTGCTCGCCCTGCTCGCCGTCCTCGGGCTGTGGTTCGACGCGGCCGGTCCCGTCGGGCGCGGCCTCGACTGGGTCTCGCGCGGCGCGTTCGGCATCGCCGCGGTGGCGTTCCCCGTCTTCGCCCTGTACTGGGGCATCCTGCTGCTGCGCGGAGGCGCCGAGGGCGAGCGGATGCGCATGTTCATCGGATTCGCGATCGCCCTCGTCGGCGTGCTCGCCCTCCTGTCCCTGTGGCAGGGGAACCCGCGCCCGCTCGGAGGGTTCGAGCGCGTGGCCGACGCTGCCGGCGTCGTGGGAGCGCTCGCGATGTGGCCGTTCGGCAAGCTCGTCTCGCAGGTCGGCGCCGCGATCGTGTGGACCGGCGTCGTGGTCCTCGGGCTGCTCATCTTCACGGGCACGCCGCTGTCGGCGGTGTGGGAGCGGGTCCGCGACGCCCTCCAGCCGGGCGAGGCCGAGGACGAGGAGGACGACGAGGAGCCGGACGAGGACGAGGACGCCGTCGAGCCGACCCCGATCGTCGTCCGGCTCCCCGAGCCCGACGCGGATCACGACGACGAGTTCGAGCTCGAGGACGAAGACGAGGAGGAGGACGCCGAGGTTTCCCGCCTGGTCCGCCCCTCGGGCGACGAGGAGTACGAGCTGCCCCCGCTCGAGCTCCTGCGCGCCTCGCCGGCCGGCGGCGGCAACGAGCGGGACGAGGAGCATCAGAAGTCCGCGCTCGAGCGGACGTTCCACACGTTCGGCGTGCCCGCGCACGTCGTGGCCGCGCATCGGGGCCCGACGGTGACGCTGTACGAGGTCGAGGTCGAGGCCGGCACGAAGGTCAACAAGGTGCTGTCCCTGGCCGACGACATCGCGTACGCGCTCGCGACCCCCGACGTCCGCATCATCGCGCCGATCCCGGGACGCTCGGCGATCGGGGTCGAGGTGCCGAACAAGGTCCGCGACTTCGTCACGCTCGGCGACATCCTCCGTTCGAAGGCGGCCCTGGACGACGAGCATCCGCTCTCGGTCGCCCTTGGCAAGGACGTCCACGGCCGAGCGCAGCTCGTGAACCTCACGCAGATGCCTCACCTGCTCATCGCCGGGGCGACGGGAGCGGGCAAGTCCAGCCTCATCAACTCGTTCATCACCTCGATCCTCATGCGCACCGACCCGGACGAGGTCAAGCTCGTGCTCGTCGATCCCAAGCGCGTCGAGCTCATCCACTTCGCCGACCTGCCGCACCTGCTCGTGCCGGTCATCGCCCACCCGAAGCGGGCCGCCGAGGCGCTCGCCTGGGTCGTCCGGGAGATGGAGCAGCGCTACGAGGTCCTGGCGATGGTCGGCGTCCGCGACATCGACGGGTACCGCCAGGGGCTCGACGAGGAGACGCTGCGGATCCCGCCCGGACAGGAGGATCGCGTCGAGGACTTCCCCTATCTGGTCGTCGTGATCGACGAGCTCGCCGACCTCATGATGGTGGCGCCGCGAGACGTGGAGGACGCGATCTGCCGGATCGCGCAGATGGCCCGCGCCGTGGGCATCCACCTCGTCGTGGCCACGCAGCGGCCGTCGGTCGACGTCGTCACCGGGCTCATCAAGGCGAACATCCCGTCCCGGATCGCGCTCATGACCTCGAGCCAGGCGGACTCTCGGGTCATCCTCGACATGAACGGGGCCGAGAAGCTCGTCGGCCACGGCGACCTGCTGTTCGCACCGTCCTCCGCCTCCAAGCCGATGCGCCTGCAGGCGGCATGGGTCACGGAGAAGGAGATCGAGGCCGTCTCCGAGTGGATCCGGGAGCAGCGCGACGTCGAGTACGCGATGAGCGTGGAAGGGCTCGGGCGCCCGCCGGTCGAGGGCGAGGAGGGCGGCGGGCTCGGAGGCGACGACGAGCTGCTCGAGCAGGCGGCCGAGCTCGTCATCCGCTCCCAGCTCGGCTCGACGAGCATGCTCCAGCGCAAGCTGAAGGTCGGGTTCGCCCGCGCCGGCCGCCTCATGGACCTGCTCGAGGACCGGGGGATCGTCGGGCCGTCACTGGGCTCGAAGGCGCGCGACGTCCTCATCACGCCCGAGGAGTGGGAGGAGTCCCGCTCCGCGCACACCGCCTGAGCGGCGCCGCCGGCTCGGGCCGTCCGGCAGATTCCGGGCGCGCGCGCACCCGGTGGCCCCTGGGGTGCGC
>DATBLA010000022.1:0-4308 GCA_036555645.1 Actinomycetota bacterium | reverse complement strand
CGGTCGGACTCCGTGTAGGTGACGGGCTGCTTGAATCCGAGCTCCTCCGTGAGCTTGGCCTCGTGGATGTCGCCGAGCGTCATCTCCGCCCGGCCGTTGCGGAGCGCGACGAGCAGCGACTCATCGAACAGGTGCTCGATCATCACGGGCGTGTACCCGAAGGTGTCGTGCGCGAGCCGTTCCCTCGTGTGGTCGTCGTCGAGATCGGCGTGGTGCGTCTTGCGCTCGAGGAAGAAGTCGATGAGCTCGCGCCGGCCGGACTTCGTCGGCAGGTCGAAGTAGAGCCGGCGGTCGAAGCGCCCCGGACGCAGCAGCGCCGGGTCGAGCTGGTCGGCGCGGTTCGTGGCGGCGATGAGCAGGATGTTGCTGTACGTCGGCTTCGTCGTGGGAATGCGCTTCTCCGGCGGCAGGTACGAGTCGATCCACTCGATGATCCGCGCCTTGAAGCGCGCCCAGAACGGCGGCTGGTCGAACGACTGCATCTGGATGAGCAGCTCGTTCACCATGCCTGAGCCGCCCGGGCCGACGAACGCGGACGCCACGCGACCGAGCCCGGTCCCGTCGGGGCTCGCGTTCATGCCGCCACGCTCGCCGCCGATCGCGTCGATCTCCTCGATGAACCCGATCGCCCCGCCCTCTTTCCGCGCGAGCTTGCGGAGCTTGCGGAAGAACGAGCGGATCCGCGCGTTCGTCATCCCGAACCACATGGACTGGAACGCCGGGGCCGCGCTGAACAGGAACGGCACGCCGGCCTGCTTCGCCATCGCCTTGGCGAGATAGGTCTTGCCGGTCCCGGGAGGTCCCTCGAACAGGATCCCTCGCCGAGGGTTGCCGCCCAGACGATCCCGGAACGTCGCGTAGCCGAGGAACACGTCGAGGGTCCGCGCGACCTCGTCGACCTGGTTGTCGAGACCGCGAACCTCGTCGAGGCCGACCTCGATCTCCTCGGGCCTGACCACCGAGTGGGGCGACCGCCCGCTGAACAGCGGCATCATCATCATGAGCCCGATCGCGAGCATGAGGACGATGATCGGAGCCCAGATGATCGCCTCGGGACCGAACGTGGGCAGCTCGAACGGGTTGTCGGTCAGGTAGCGGTACCACAGGTACGCGTCGAACAGCCCGAGCACGAAGATCGTGCGCCACAGCCGGCGCCGGCGCGAGCGCTCACGGACCTTCGAGACGTCGGCTCGGCCCTTCGACAGGACGTCGGCCTCGGCGAGCACGGCGGCGGTCGACCTGTTCGGCTGCTTCAACGGGCTACCTCGTCTGACCGTCGGCTGGACCGCTGCATCCTATGAGAGGCGGCCGAGGCGCGCATCCGGCCTTCGCACTACGTCGCGTACTCCAGCGGGGTGCCTCGCGCGCCGCCTGGGCGAGCGGATATCGTGCGGCCGATGGCCAGGAAGAAGCTCCCGCCCGTGACCAGGGAGGACGCGAGGACCGTGGGCGCGCTGCTCCGCGGCCTCCGCCGGGCCTCGGGATACCGTGCGGTGCAGGAGGCCGCGGCGGCCTCGGGGTTCCCCGCCGCCCCCCAGACGATCTACGCCTACGAACGTGGGGGACTCACGCCATCGCTGCCGCAGTTCCTCGACCTCGTCGAGTTCTACACGACGCGCTCGCGCGGCGGCGACGGCGCCAAATCCGAGGAGGACCTCAGGGCGATGGCCGTCGCCGCGGTGACCCGCGCGCTGAGCCTGTCCGCGTACCACGTTCGCCGCGCCCACGACCTCGTCGACCGGCTCCAGCCACCGCTCGCCGAGGGCCGCCGACGCAGGTCCACGTGATGTGGACCGCGATCGATCACGTCGGGATCGCCGTCGCCGACCTCGAGACCTCCGCCGACCACTATCGGGGAGCGCTCGGTCTGGAACCCGTCCACCGCGAGCGGGTGGAGGACCAGGGCGTGGAGGAGATCCTGTTCGCCGTCGGCACGTCGTTCGTGCAGCTGCTCGGGGCCCTCGGTCCGGCGACGCCCGTCGGCCGGTTCCTCGAACGGCACGGGCCCGGGATCCATCACGTCGCGTACCGCGTCGAGGACGTCGCCGCCGAGCTCGACCACCTCCGCGCCGAGGGCGTCCCGCTCATCGACGAGGCCCCGAGGCGAGGTTCGCGCGGGACCACGATCGCGTTCGTGCATCCACGAGGCATGGGCGGCGTCCTCGTCGAGCTCGTGCAGGTGGGCGCCGAGCCCTAGGGAAGATCCGTCAGCCCGCGCGCGGGCGCCGAGACGAGCACGGCCACGTTGCCCTCCGGGAGCTCGCCGTCCCCCATCTCCTGGTGCGCCCTGGCCGAATCCGCGTAGTCGAAGGTCGCGCCGAGCGTCGTCCGGATCTTCCCGTCGCGCACCAGGTCGTTGAACGCCGCCGCCTCCTCGTCGTTGAACAGGTGCGATCCCTGGAACCGCTTCTGCAGGTACCAGAGGTACCGAACGTCGACGACCGCGTCGTAGCCGGTCGTCCCGGCGCAGATGACCACCATGCCACCCCGCTCGCACACGAAGATCGACGTCGGGATCGTGTCCTCTCCTGGATGCTCGAAGACGATGTTCGGGCTTCGGCGTTCGCCGAGGGCCTCCCAGATCGCCTTGCCGAAGGCCTTCGCGCCCTCGAACCAGCCCTTCCACTCCGGGTCGTTCCAGCGAGGCGGGACACCCCAGTGGTCGAACGCGGTCCGGTCGACGAACCCGACCGCGCCGAGCTCCATCGCGTACGCCCCACGCTCGGCCGAGGACACGACGGCGACGGCCTTGGCGCCGGCGAGCGCGACGAGCTGCACGGCGAGCGAGCCGAGTCCACCGGAGGCGCCCCAGACCAGCACGACATCGCCCGGATCGACCGTGTTCGGGGGCCAGCCGTGGAGCATCCGGTAGGCGGTTGACCCCGTGAGCGTCGGCGCGGCCGCCTCCTCCCAGGTGAGGTCGGGCGCCTTGGGCAGGCACTGGTGGGCCTGGACCTTCGTGTACTGGGCGAACGAGCCCCAGCAGGTGTCGTAACCCCACACTCGAAACGACGGAGCGAGACCCGGGTCGCCTCCCGCCGCGACCCACGGATCGGCCGGATCCCACTGCCCGGCGTGGACCACCACGGGGTCCCCGACCCGGACCGAGGACACGTCGGACCCGACCGCGGCCACGATGCCCGACGCGTCGGATCCGACGATGTGGAAGTCGGTGGGCTCCCCCCATCGGGCCTGGGTCGTCGTGACGTCGACCGGCACGCCGCGCGCGGCCCAGACGTTGTTGAAGTTCACGCCCGCGGCCATGACCATGACGAGGACCTCGTCGGGGCCGATCTCCGGCACGTCGATCACCTCGTCGACGATGGCGTCGCGAGGCTCCCCGTAGCGGTCCGGCCGGATGACCTGCGCGTGCATCCGCTTCGGGATCTCGCCGAGCGGTGGGATCTCCCCGATCTCGTACAGGTCCGCGCCCACGTGCCCTCGCTTCGTCCGATCGTGGTGGCCGACGATAGGCGAGGCTCGTCGCGAGCCGCAACGTGGGGTTCAGTCCGGCTGGCGGGCGGCGCTCGACGGGCAGGTGGCCGAGCGAGGGCACCACGTGCAGTACGGACCGGGCCGCAGCTCGAGGTCGCGTCCGGCCTGGGCCGAGGCCGCCGCCCGCACCGCGGACAGCACCCGGTCCGCCGCGCGTTCGAGCACCCGATCCGTCACGTCCTCCGCCTGCCACGACCCCGACTCCAGATACAGGGTGGCCACCCGATACGGAGGTACGCCGAACCGCAGCGCGAGCAGGAGCGCGTAGAAGCGCATGTCCTCCGCGTGCTCGGGCCATGCGCGGCCGGTCTTCAGGTCGATCGCGAGCCGGGTGGCCCTGCCGTCGCGTGACGGCGGCCCCAGCACGAGGTCGGGCTGGCCCGACAGCACGAGGCCGCCCCCGAGGAGCTCGACCCGGACCGAGCCCTCCGTCGTGGGCGCGAGCTCGCGACGCATGGACCGCAGCGGCGGCATCGTCTGGCGGAAGAGATCGAGCGTCGTCGCGGCGTCCATGAGCGACTCGTCCTGCCGAAGGCCGTCGAGCCCCTCCCAGTACTGTCCGAACGCGTCGTCGTCCCGAAGGCGTTCGGCCGCCTGCTCGACGAGGGTGTGGGCGTCGCGCTCCTCGCGCCCGAGGACGTCGAGCTCGACCGCCTTGTGGGCGAGGCGTCCGGCGGCCGAGCTGGGTGAGAAGACGAACGGCCCGCGCTCGCCCGAACGCACGGCGTCGAACAGGCCGTGGCACCGCGCGAGGTCGCTCAGGTTCGACTTCCCGAGCCAGAGCGGCGTCGGAAGTTCGAACGCCCGGGCCGC
>DATBLA010000021.1:0-11727 GCA_036555645.1 Actinomycetota bacterium | reverse complement strand
GAGGCGGGCCTGCGATTCGTGACCGGGATGATCGGCGATCGACGCACCGAGGCGAACCTGGAGATCAAGCCGGTCGACGGCTCGAGCAACCCGTACCTCGTCCTCGGCGCCGCCGTCGCGGCCGGGCTCGACGGGCTCGAGCGCGACCTTCGGCTCCCCGAGTCCGTCGGGGTGGATCCGGCGTCCATGTCCGCGGCCGAGCGTCGCAAGCGCGGGATCTCGCAGCTTCCGACATCGCTCGGCGCCGCCGTCTCCGAGCTCCAGCGCTCGACGGTGCTGCGCGAGGCGATGGGCGACATGCTGTTCGACTCGTTCGTCGCGACGCGCAAGGGTGAGATCGAGGCGTTCGAGGGTCTCGACGACGACGCCGTCGTGCGGGCCCACCGCTGGCGGTACTGAGAGGAGGGGCGGTGGCGGGCATCGATCTGTCGGGTGTGCCGGTCGTGGACGCGCACACGCATCCGTACCGGCTCGAGGAGGTGCTCGAGCGCGACCCCGACGGGTTCGACACCCGGATGATGTTCCTCGGCGAGTCGTTCTCGTCCTCCTCGCAGCTCCGCGACGACCTGTGGCCGTTCGTGCACGCGCTCACCGACTCCACGGTGTTCGCGCTCGCGATGCACCGGTGGCTCGCCGAGCACCTGGGCTGCGAGCCGAGCCGGGAGGCGGTGGTCGAGGCACGTGCCCGGGCCCTGCGTTCCGATCCCGTGGCGTACACGAAGGGACTGCTCGACGCGGCCGGCGTCGTGGCGATCCTGTCGGACGAGGGGTTCCCGCAGCCGCCGGTCACCGCGCCGGAGTTCGAGGCCTCGATCGGCATCACGGTCCACCGCGTCGCGCGTCTGGAGCCGTGGATCCTGACGCATCGCGAGGGCTCCTTCGACGATCTCGTCGCGGGCGTCCACGACGAGGCGTCGAGCGCGGCGTCCGACCCGAACTGCGTGGCGTACAAGTCCATCGTCGCCTATCGCACCGGCCTGGACGTCGGCGATCCGAGCGAGGCCGACGCGCGCGCGGCCTTCGAGCGGTGGAAGGGCGACGAGTGGCGCGAGACGCGCGAGCACGCCAAGCCCGTCCGCGACTTCCTGATCCGCCGGACCCTCGCGGTGGCGAAGGAGCACGGCCGCGCGTTCCACTTCCACTGCGGCGGCGGGGACCCGGACATCGACCTCGTCCACGCCAAGCCCGAGTTCCTGTTCCGCCTGCTCGTCGACGTGCAGGACCAGCCGGTGGTCCTCGTGCACAGCGGGTACCCGTGGGTCCGCGACGCCGCCTACATCGCCTCGGTCCTGCCGAACGTCTACCTGGAGCTGTCCGAGCTCATCCCGTGGGGGTTCGGGCAGGTCGAGTGGGCCCTGGAGATGCTGGTCGGAACCGTCCCGGCCGCCAAGCTCCTGTACGGCTCGGACGAGGCGGGGGAGCCGGAGGCGTTCTGGATCTCGGCGCTGCTCGCCCGTCGGGCGCTCGAACGGGTCCTCGACGGGTTCGTCGAACGCGAGTACGTCACGACGGCTCAGGCCGAGCGCCTCGGCGCGCTGGTGCTCGGCGGGAGCTGCCGGGCGCTGCACGGGCTCGGCGCCTGAGGCAAGCCCAACGGCGAAGGGGCGCGCCTTCCGCGCGCCCCTTCGCGACCTCGGCCGCCCGCGATCAGGTCGCGGGCATGTCTTCGGCGATCTCCCGCTCGGCGACGCCTTCGGCGATGAGTTGCTCGTCCGTCTTGCCCTTCCTCGCCGACTGCGACACGAGGTAGATCACGATGCCCGAGACGACCGACACGACGGTGAACCCCACCATCCATGCGTTCCACTCGGCCAGCGTCGGGAACCCCGCGGGGTACCAGGAGCCCACGAAGATGAACAGCACGGCGAGGGCGTTGACGACGAACCCGACCACGCCGCAGAGGTAGAGGAAGCCGACGGGCACCCGCCGCTCCCGCTCGAACAGCTCCGGCTCGGCCCGCTTCGCGAAGAAGATGTCCAGGAACAGCAACGCGGTCGAGATGCACCAGACGATCGTGACCCCGGCGTAGAGGATGTAGAAGTACTTGTAGGGGTCGGTCTCGCCCCTGCCGAACACGAAGAAGATCACGACCGCGAGGATCGTCGAGATCACCGTCTGGAGCGTGATCGCGTTCGCCGGCACCTTGTTCTTGTTGACTCTGCCGAACTGGTGGGGCAGCCGCTTCTCCATCCCGGACACGAACAGCAGCCGTCCGAACGAGTAGTTGTAGACGCAGGCGACCGTCAGGACGACCCACGCGAGCACCAGCGAGACGGCCGCGCCCGTCCACCTCCCGAGGGCGATCCCGACCGTCTCGGCGCCGCCGGTCGTCCCGTTCGCCCCGCCGGCCTCGATGACGACCATGTTGCCGAAGGTGGCCCACAGGTACGCCGCCATGACGATGATGCATCCCCACAGCAGGAACGTGCGGATCGCCTTCTCGCCGCCGGTCACCTCGGCGCCCATGTTCAGCGGCGTCTCGATCCCCAGGAGCGCGAGGATCGCGAACGAGAAGAACGTGAGGTTCGCGGGCAGACCGAGGGCGAGATCCTCACCCTGGAACGGATTCCACCCGGTGCTGAAATCGGTCGACGACCCGTTCCCCTGGATCAGCCACCACACGCCGGCGAACCCGATGAGGAAGATCGCCGCCCCGTAGAACCAGAACAGCACGTTCACGTAGTTCTGGGTGACGCGCATCCTGAGGTAGGACATCAGGGCGCTGAACCAGATCACCACCAAGACCACGATGCCGATGTGCCAGTTCTCGGTGAAGATGCACGGGAACTCGCAATCGGGGTTGGCGAGCACCGCGAACTGCTGGAGGAAGTTCGCGAACAGGATCCCGATGAACACCAGCGAGATCGGGCCGGGCCACCACGCCACGAACCCGGCGAAGAACCCCCAGAACGGGCCCAGGACCTTGTGCGTCCAGACGTAGAGCGAGCCCTCCTCGGGGAACATCCGCCCGAGCTGAGAGGTCACGAACGCGCCGGTGATGAGGAACGTCGCGAACGCGGTGATCCAGAAGATGAACACCGACGGTCCGGCGAACTGCAGCCCCGCGGCGTTGTTGATGAACAGGACGATCGTGACGAAGATCACGACCAGGTCGAACGGTCCGAGCGTCCTCGCGACCAGGACGGGCGCGACCCGCTCGGAGATCATCGCCTTGTCGTCGGCCGTTGCCGCCATCCCTCACCCCTTTCCTCTCCCATGGGGGGGCGGGCGGACTACGCCGGGTGCGGGCGCGCCCCCACCAGCAGTCGTCGCTGAATCCTGTACCGGCCGGGCCGGCCTGTAAAGTCGGCGCCCGGCCCGCGAGGCGGCCTAGCCGACGCCTCGTTCGGACCGGTAGGCCGCCGCGATCTCCGTCACGGTGGCCCGCGTCCTCGCATAGACGTCCGCGCTCGGCAGGTACGCCTTCGGGGCCTTGGCCACGAAGGTGTAGTTCGGATCGCAGACGTTGGCCACCGGGCTCTCGGCGATCTGCGAGACGAGCTGGTAGGCGTCGAGCTTGTCCAGCCCGAACTCGTCGACGAGCCACATCACGAGGTCGCCGTGGGCGATCCGGAACGCGTCCTCGAGCGGCCGCGCCGATCCCGTCGACATGATGTAGTCGTCGTTCTCCAGCCGCGGCCACGGCGTGGGCCGGCCCTTGATGAGCTCGACGACGAGCACCGTGTCCATGGCCGCCTCCACGGCGACGCCGCAGGTCTCGCCCTCGGACTGCCGGCAGTGGCCGTCCCCGAGCGAGAACAGCGCCCCCTCGACGTTCACGCCGAGGTAGCACGTGGTCCCGGCGCGCATCTCCGGCGTGTCCATGTTTCCCCCGTGAGCGTCCGGGACGAGCGACGAGCGCGACTCGCCGCCGGCCGGGGCGACGCCCACGGTCCCGTGCATCGGCTCGAGCGGGAGCTCGGTCGTGAAGTCTCCGTTGCGGGCCTCGAATCGGACGAGCCGCCGGGTCCGGTCGACGTCGTACCGCCACACGATCTCGTCGAGCGGGTCCTGCAGCGTGACGGTTCGAAGCGTCGACGTGAGCGCGCCGAACAGCGGGAACGTCGTGGACATCGCCCAGTCCCTGGAGGGCTCGATCGAGACGAAGTGCAGGACGAGGGTGTCTCCCGGCTCGGCCCCCTCGACGTAGAACGGACCCGTCTGCGGGTTGAACGCGGTGATCTTCTCCGAGGGCAGGTCCTCGACCGTTCGAACCAGGCCGGCGAAGCAGTCCTCGGTCCAGACCTCGAGCACGTCGCCCGGCTTGACCTTCATCACGGGCTCGGCCCCACCGAAGGTCCAGGCGTACTGGGACGGGTCCGGACGGAACGCGATCACGTCCATGTCGGCCATGGCTCCCCCTTCCGGCGACGAGGCTCCGATGCTATCCCCGCTCGCTGGGCGGCCGCTCGGCGCGGCTCAGTCGGAGCCCGCCGCGACCTTCCAGAAGCGGCCGAACACCTCGAGGCCTCGCCGCTCGTGATCGTCGATGAGCCGATCGGCGTCGGCGCGCAGGCGCTCGGTGGTCGATCCCCACTCGTTCACGACGTCCTCGCCGGCGGTCTTCAACCACAGCTCGAGCTCGGCCCGGTCGACCTCGAGGTGGAACTGGAGCCCCCATGCCGCGCCGATGCGGTAGGCCTGGACCGGCACGTCGGCGCCGGTGGCGAGCTGCGTCGCCCCCGCGGGCAGCGGGAACGTGTCCTGGTGCCAGTGGAACACCGCGTCGCCGTCCTCGAACACCGACATGAGCGGGTCCTCGCGCGCCTGCGGGGTCGGGTGGACCGGGTGGAACCCGATCTCGCGGACGCCGGCGGGAACCACGGGATGATCGAGCACGCGGGCGAGCATCTGAGCGCCGAGACAGATCCCGAGGTAGGGGACGCCGGCGTCCACCGCGCGGCGAACGAGCTCGCGTTCGCTCGCCAGGAAGGGATGGGCGTCGGTCTCGTCGACGTTCATGACGCCGCCGAACAGCACGATCGCGGAGACCTCGTCGACGCCGGGAAGCGGCGCTCCGCGGTGCGAGAGGTGCTCGATCCAGGGAACGCCGGCGCGCTCGAGGCTGTGCGGCGCGACCCCGAAGGTCTCCCAGTCGTCGTGTCCGATGAGCAGGACGGGCCGCATCCGGGCAGTGTAGCGGTGGTCGGTTCGCGCCCGGCCGGCGTCCTCTGCCAGACTTCGGCGCAGTGACCAGGGAGGCGCGATGACGACGAAGGTCGGGAAGTCGATGCGGTTGAAGCGCGTGATCGACGCCGAGGGCGTGTCGGTGATCTGCGCGCTCGATCACGGGATGACCTCGCCGACCTTCCTCGAACCGCTGGCCGACATCGAGGCCCGGACGCGGGAGACCGTGGCCGGCGGAGCGAACGTGATCATGATGAGCAAGGGGATGATCCGGGTCGCCGAGCCGGGGTTCTCGCCGACGACGTCGCTCGCCCTCCTGCTGTCCGCCTCGGCGAACCCCGGCGGCGACCGGCCCGAGATCGTGCAGATCGCCGAGGTCGAGGAGGCGCTCGTGCTCGGCGCTGACGCGGTCGTCCTGTTCACGGCGCTCGGCGGTGAGACCGAGCCCGGCATGATCGACATCCTGGCCTCGGTGGGCCGCGAGTGCGCCGCGCTCGGCATGCCGTTCATCGCCGAAGCGGAGTTCCCCACGACGTACGCGACCGTCGAGGAGCTGAAGCAGCAGTACGGATACGAGTACCTGCGACGGAGCGTCCGCCTGTGCGCCGAGCTCGGCGCCGATATCGTCAAGACGAATTGGCCGGGCGACCCCGAGTCGTTCGGCAAGCTCGTCGAGGCGACGAACGGCATCCCCGTTGTGCTCGCCGGCGGCTCGCGTCTGGAGGACACGGAGCTCCTGTGGCGGATGCAGGTGGCCGTGGAGGCGGGCGCGATCGGCTGCTCGGTCGGCCGGAACATCTTCATGCACGACTCGCCGGAGGCCATCACTCGGGCGCTCTCGAGGGTCATCCGCGAGCGCTGGAGCGCCGACAAGGCGCACGAGTCGCTGCTCGCCGAGCTCCAGGCGTGAGGGGCCGGGTGGGGGAGCAGGGCCGGTGAGAGCCGCCTTCATGACCGGGGTTGACGAGGTCGAGGTCCGCACGGCCGACGAACCCGAGCTCGAACGGGCCGGTGGCATCATCCGCGTCGAGGCGTGCGGGGTATGTGGGACCGACGCGCGCACGTTCTTCAACGGCGATCCACGCGCGCCGGCCCCGTGGGTGCTCGGACACGAGCCGGTGGGCGTCCTCGAGGAGGTGGGACCCGAGGCCGACCTGCCGCCGGGCGTCGCCCGAGGCGAGCGCGTCTTCCTCGGCTCGATCCTGACCTGCGGCGAGTGCCGCTGGTGCCTCGAGGGGTTCCAGAACCTGTGCGAGCACCACCTGCTCTACGGGTACGACCCGTTCCCCGGCGCGTACGCCGAGTGGGCGGCCGTACCGCCGATCGCCACGAAGAACCTCATCCCACTGCCCGAGCGTCTCCCCTCCGATCTCGCCACCGTCGCCGACCCGTTCGCCTGCGCGCTGAACGGCGTCGAGGTGCTCGACGTGCGGCTCGGGGACACCGTCGTGATCCTGGGCACCGGGCCGATCGGCTGCTGGCAGGCCGTCATGTGCCGCGACCGCGGCGCGAGCCGCGTCTATCTGTCCGACGTCAACCGCGAGCGGCTCGACGTCGCCCTCGGGGCGGTGGGGGGCTTCGTCGACGACGCTTGGGTCGCGGGCGAGGACAACGGCGTCGACGAGGTGATGTCCCGGACGGACGGCGCGGGTGCCGAGCGCATCAGCGTGGCCGCGCCCTCGAAGCAGGCGCAGCAGGCAGCGCTCGAGATGGCCGCCAAGCGCGCCCGGGTCGTCTACTTCGCCGGGTTGCCCAAGCACGACCCGGTGAGTCCCCTCGACATGAACGAGCTCCACTACAAGGAGCTGGCGATCCTCGGCGCCTACGGGGCGACCCACCGCCAGTACCGGATCACGATGGACTACCTCGACCGCCGCCAGGAGGACCTCGCCGCGGTCGTCACGCATCGGTTCGGGCTGGAGGAGATCGCGGACGCGTTCGAGACCATCCGAGCCGGGACCGGTCTGAAGATGGTCATCGTCCCGTGACCGGCCCCTTCGTCATCGGATGCGACGTCGGCAGCCAGGGGACGAACTGCGCGCTGTACGCCGCCGACGGCGCGCTCGTCGCCTCCTCCTACCAGCCGTACGACCTGTCGTTCCCGTTCCCCGGCGCCGCCGAGCAGGACGCGACCCTGTGGCCCGATGCCGTCGCCGCCGGCGTTCGCGAGCTGCTCGAGCACGTGGCCGAGGGACCGTCCGCGGTGAAGGGGCTCTCGTTCGGGTCGCAGCTCGACGGGATGGTCGTGTGCGGCTCGGATGCCCGCCCGCTGCGCCCGGCGATGATCTGGATGGATCGGCGCGCCGAGGACCAGGCCGCGGCGGTCGCCGGCAGGATCGCGCCCGAGACGTTCTACCGGCACGTCGGCGCGAACCTCGACTCGTCGCACGCGGTCTTCAAGGCGTTGTGGGTCCGGGACGAGGAGCCCGAGGTGTGGGCGGAGGCGAGGTTCCTGTTCACGCCCGGGACGTTCGTCCTTCGCGAGATCGCGGGCTCGGTCGCGGTCGACTACTCGAACGCGTCGTCGATGGCGCTGCTCGATCCCCGCTCCCGGTCGTGGTCGCCCGAGGTGCTCGCGGCGGTGGACGTTCCCGAGTCCATGCTGCCCGAGGTCGTCGCCGCGACCGAGCCGATCTCGACGATCACCGCGGCGTTCGCCGACGCGACGGGGCTCGACCCCTCGACGGTCGTCGCCGTGGGATGCGGCGACGAGATGGCGGCCACGCTCGGCGCGGGGGTGTTCGAGCCCGGCGAGGTGTGCGACGTGGTCGGCACGGCCGAACCCGTCTGCGCCGCCTCGAGCGAGCCCCGGGAGGACCCGACGATGCTCGTCGAGTGCCACCCGCACGCGGACCCCGACGCGTGGCTGCTCGAGAACCCGGGGTTCGTCTCGGGCGGAAACCTGCGGTGGTGGCGCGACCAGTTCGCCCCGATCGAGCGGGGCGCGGAGGCCGAGGGGCTGGGGGACGCGTACGACCTGCTCTCGCAGGAGGCCGAGCGCGTGCCGCCGGGCTCCGAGGGACTCGTCTTCCTCCCCTGCATGCAGGGCGCGATGGCGCCGGAGTGGAACGGGGCGGCCAGGGGCGTGTTCTTCGGGCTCACGCTCGCCCATTCGCGGGCCCACATGACGCGCGCGATCCTGGAGGGGAGCGCGTTCGCGCTCCGGGACATCCTCGAGGCGATGTCGAACGCGGGTCTGGGCGTCCGGCGCCTCACGATCGTCGGCGGCGGCGCGAAGGGGCCGCTCTGGCGTCAGATCAAGGCGGACGTCACCGGCCTGCCGGTCCGCATCCCCGAGAGCGTGGAGACGACCGCGACCGGCGCGGCGGTCCTGGCCGCGGTGGCGGCAGGCGTGCACGCCACCGTGGGGGACGCGGTGAAGGCGTTCGTCGCCTATCGCCCCGACGAGCACGAGCCCGACCCCGAGCGCGCGGAGGCGTACGAGCAGTCCTATCGCCGGTACCGCGACGTCTACGCGGCGCTCAAGCCCGTGTTCGACGGCTGAGCAAGCTCCTCAGGAGGCGATGAGCTGCTCGGGGGGGTCCGGGCCCGCGCGGTACGGCTGCCCCTCACGCCGGAACCAGCTCACGGTACCGTCGCCGTCGCGCCGCACGCGCCAGCCGTACTCGTGGACGAGCCTGTGGTGGAACGTGCACACGAGCACGAGGTTCTCCAGGTCGGTGGGACCACCGTTCTCCCACCACACGATGTGGTGCGCCTGTGTGTAGCGCCGCGATCCGCACCCGGGGAACCGGCACTCGCCGTCCCTGTACTTGAGATGCCGGACCATCCACGCCGGCGGCTCCCGGGTCACGCGACCGAGGCGGACCGGCAGCCCCCTCTCGTCCTCGAGGACGGTCTGCCTCCTCGCGTTGCACGCGAGCCGGCGCGCCGCGTCCTCGTCGACCGCCGGCCCGTCCTCGATCTCGCACTCGTCGAGCTCGCCACTGGACCTGTCCATGCGGGCGTGGAGCACGAGCGTGGCCCGGTCGGGGTCGCGCTCAGGTCGGCTTCCCGTCGAGCACAGGGCGAGGAGCGCATCCGCCCGCCGAGCATCCGTGCCCACCGGACCCTCCTCGTCCGGCATCACCGGCAGGTCCGCCGCCAGGCGGTCGAGGGCCTTGGCCACCACGGCGCCCTGCGCCGACGGGAGCTCGCCCTGCAGCCCGAACCGCCGTCCTTCGTCGAACGTCCACCACGTGAGACAACGGCTCCGCTCCACGTCGACGAGCTCGTCTCGCGTTCGGCGAGTGGCGACGTCGGCCCTGCGCCGGATGGCCCCGCACGAGACTCCGCCCGCCCAGATCAGCAGACGAGACTCGGTCTGCGGCGTCGCGAAGCGGGTCAGCTCCGCGACCTTGTCGATGTGCAGCTCTCCGGTCGCCAGCGCATCGGCGACGCGGGGGAGCGATTCGAGCGCGTGCCCCGCCGCGATCCATCGCCGCGCCTTCCAGTACGAGATGCCGTACCGGATCGCGAGCCAGTGGGCCGTGTCGCGAGCGCCGCTGTCGACCCAGTTCCGGCGGCGGTCGATCCGGGCGATGAGCCCGAGCATCCGACGCTGCGCCGCGGCGATCCGGGCGTGCTCGGCGTCGATGCCCCTGATGAGGGATTCGTCGTCTTCGTGTTGCACCGCGACCTCGTTCGGTCACGGGGGAGGAGACGAACAATCTATCGAACACCTGTTCGATTGTCAAGACCGCCCGGAGCGCGGCCGCGGCTCCCTCGAGGCCCTAGCCCCGCTCGAAGTACCTGACGAGCTCCCAGTCGGTCACGGTGTTGTTGTCGAAGATGATCTGCTCCTGGCGCGCCATGTTCACGAGGTGCCCGAACACGTAGTCGCCGAAGCCCTCTCGCATCGCCTCGCTCCGCTCCATCTCGGCGATCGCCTCGTGGAGCGAGCTCGGGACGCGCGGGACGTCCTTGGCCTCGTACGCGTTCCCGCTGAACATGTCCGGTGCGTCGATCTTGTTCTCGATCCCGTGCAGCCCGGCCACGATCGCCGCCGCGTAGCCGAGATACGGGTTCACGTCGGCGCCGGGCAGCCTCGACTCGACCCGGAACCCCTTGTGCTCGCCGACGACACGGAACCCGCAGGTCCGGTTGTCGTTGCTCCACAGGATCGCGGTCGGCGCCCAGGATCCGAGCTGATA
This sequence comes from Actinomycetota bacterium, assembly GCA_036555645.1. Lineage (GTDB taxonomy): Bacteria > Actinomycetota > UBA4738 > UBA4738 > HRBIN12 > DASSJM01. The sequence continues at coordinate 1,447 of DATBLA010000021.1, read as the reverse complement.
GCGCTTGTACGAGTTCACGAACGGCGCGTACATCCACGCCATCTCGCGCGCGGTCTCCATGAGCCCGCCGAGGTAGTACCGGAAGGTCTCGGAGAGGTGGTTCGGGGCGTCGTCGTCCCACATGAGCGACTCGGATCCGTCCTCGTTCCACACGCTCGAGTGCATGTGGCACGAGGAGCCGGCCTCGGCCATCGTCCACTTCGCCATGAACGTGATCGCCGTCCCGTTGAGCGCCGCGATCTCCTTCACGCCGTGCTTGTAGATCGCGTGGTTGTCGGCGGTCGTCAGGGCGTCCGCGTACGTGATGTTGATCTCGTGCTGACCCTTGCCGAACTCGCCCTTGGAGAACTCGATCGGGATCCCCGCGCCGAGCATGCCGTTGCGGATCTGCCGGATGATCCATTCGTCCTTGGTCGTCTGGAGCATGTGGTAGTCCATGATGTACGGCGAGCTCGGCTCCAGATCCTGGTAGCGCTTCTTCGCGGCCTCGTCGAACGACTCCTTGAACAGGTAGAACTCGAGCTCCGAGCCGGACTTGAACGTGTAGCCGGCCTGCGTGCCGCGTTCGATCTGCCGGCGGAGGATCGTGCGAGGCGCGACCTCGACGAGCTCGTTCGTGTGCTCGTCGGCGACGTCGCAGATCACCATCGCGGTCTTCTCGAGCCACGGCACGAGGCGGAGCGTCGAGACGTCCGGGATCATCTTGAAGTCCCCGTAGCCGGTCTCCCAGCTCGCGAACTCGAAGCCGGGCAGCGGCTCCATCTCCATGTCGATCGCGATGAGGTACAGGCAGGCGTGCAGGCCCTCCTCACCCAGGACCTCCTCGAGGAAGAAGTGCGGGAGGATCCGCTTGCCCACGAACCGGCCCTGGAAGTCGGTGAACATGCAGAGCACGGTGTCGATCTCGCCCGCGTCGGCGAGCTCCTCGAGCTGCTTCACGGTGAGCATGCCGGTGGATCCGGTCACGACTGGCTCCCCTCGTCGGTGGCCGTTATCGAAGAGTGCGGCTCGAACGCTGTCAAACGCGAGCGGCGGGCCCGCTCAGCGGACCCGCCGCTCCACTCGGTGCATTGCTCGATCTAGCCGGTCGGGGTTCCCGACGGCGGCGGCAGGTCGGAGGAGTCCGACGGTGCCGCGCCCGTGGGCGCCGCCGTCCGATCGCCGCGCAGGATCGCCTCCTGCGCCGCCGCGCCCGTCACGTAGCTCTCCTGCGGCACGCCCTGCTCGCCCTGGGTGAGGGCGAACTCCTCCTCGGGTGACAGGACGAGCCGGTTCCGGCCGGCGATGGCGAAGTACAGGACGCCGAGCACGTAGTAGATCGCCACGCCGTACACGCCCGGACGGTAGGCGTCGTTCAGGAAGATCGCCACGAGCGAGGTCGCGGCGAGCAGCCCGGCGATCACCGCGCCGGGGACGCCCCACTTGCTCCGGTAGGGCCGCGCGATGT
>DATBLA010000020.1:0-19243 GCA_036555645.1 Actinomycetota bacterium | reverse complement strand
TTACCACCTCCGCCACCGCCGTTCCCGCCACCACCGTTCCCGCCACCGCCACCGTTCCCGCCACCACCGTCTCCGCCACCGTTCCCGTCGTCCCCGTCTCCGCCGTCCCCGTCCCCGTCGCCGCCATCCCCGTCTCCGTCTCCGTCTCCACCATCTCCGCCATCGCCGCCCGTGTCCTTGTCGAACGAGCCGACGACGATCGTGACGGTGGCGCCGGAGTCGACCTCCTTCGTTCCGTCGCCGATCGGGATCTGGCTCAGGACGATGCCGTCAAGGTCGGGATCGTCGACCTCGACGTGCTCGACGGCGGCGGCGAGCCCAGCCTGGTTCAGCTGCCTGAGGGCCTGGTCCTCGGTCAGTCCGGTGACGCGCGGGACGACGACCGCCTCTCCCCTCCCGTTGCTGACGGAGATGTGCACCGCGCTGCCGAGCCGCATCGTCCCCCCGGCGGGGTTCTGCGCCAGCACGATGCCGGCGTGCTCGAACGACAGGACGCGCTCGACGATGGGAGTGAAGTTGGCCTCGACGAGGACCGCCTGGGCCTCCTCGAGCGGGAGGCCGACGACGTTGGGGATGGGTCCGCTCTCGGGCGCCGGAGGTGCCTCGAACCCCTCGACGGGGAAGCCCTGCATGGCCAGCGTCATGAAGTCCTGCCAGATCGGTGCCGCGATCGTGCCTCCGAACACCGAGTCGCCGGGCATCGGGATCTGACCGTTCGGGTACCCCACCCAGACCGCGGTCGCGATCTGCGGCGTGTAGCCGGCGAAGTACACGTTCGTGGCGTCCTGGGCCGTCCCGGTCTTGCCGGCCACGGGCCGCCCGGGCAGGATCGCGGCGCGTCCGGTCCCGCAGCAGACGACGCGTTCCAGCATGGCCGTCACGAGGTGAGCGATGTCGGCATCGATCACCTGCTCGCACTGGGCCCGATGCCGGTACAGCAGGCGCTCGTCGGGCCGTCCGGTCGAGAACTCCACCCTCCGAACCGCCCACGGCTCGCAGTGGATGCCGTCGTTGGCGAGCGTGGCGTATCCGCTCGCCATGTCGAGGGTCGGGACCTCCTCGACTCCCAGCGTGATCGAGGGCACCGCGTCGAGGCCGACGGAGATGCCCATGCGTTGGGCGGCGTCGACGATGTTCTCGGGGCCGACGTCGAGCGCGAGCTGCGCGAACACGACGTTCACGGAGTTCTGGGTCGCCGTCCACAGGTCCAGGAAGCCCGCGTCGCCTCCGCCCTCCGCGTTCTGCACGCAGCCGCTCGCGCTGATCCAGCCCTCGAGGTTGCACAGCGGCGATGCCGACGAGTACACCTTCCCTTGCGGGAACCCGTTCTCGAAGGCCGCGACGAGCGTGTACGGCTTGAACGCCGACCCGGTCTGCCGCGAGCCGTGCCAGACGAGGTCGTACTGATCGCGCTCGTAGTTCTTGCCCGAGAGCATCGCCTTGATGGCGCCGTCGGTCGCACGCACCGACACGAGCGAGGTGTCCGGTGTCGTCCGCGTAGGTCCGATGTACGTGCTCGCGTCGACCGCCCGCTGCGCGTACTCCTGCCACGCCGGATCCAGTGACGTGTAGATCTTCAGCCCGCCCTGGTACAGGGTCCGGACCCGCTGCTGGTGCGTGGTGCCGAACGCGTCGAACTCGCCGTTCTCGTTGTCCAGGATGAGGTTGCGGATGTAGTAGACGAAGAAGGGCTCGACCTCCTCCTCGAACACGCCGACGTCCTTCGCGATGCCGAGGTCGGTCGCCTTCGCGCGCTCGATCTTCGCCGGGTCGGCCCACCCGAGCTCGGCCATCCGATCGAGGACGAGGTTGCGCCGGGCCAGGGCTGCCTCGGGGTGTGTCACGGGGTCGTACTCGCCGGGGGCGCGGATCATCCCCGCGAGCAGCGCGGCCTGGGCGAGCTTGAGGTCCTTGGCGGTCGTGTGGAAGTAGGTCTCGGCGGCGGTCTCGATGCCGTAGGCCCCATTGCCGTAATAGACCTCGTTCACGTACCACTGAAGGATCTCGTCCTTCGTGTAGCGGTTCTCGACGCGGATCGCGAGCGCCGCCTCCTGGAACTTGCGCGCGAACGTCTGCTCGGGGACCTCGATGAGGACGTTCTTCACGAGCTGTTGCGTGAGCGTCGAGCCACCCTGCTCGATGTCACCGGATGCGAGGTTCGTGATCGCCGCCCGGATGAGCGAGGGGAAGTTCAGGGCCCCGTGCTCGTAGAACGAGTCGTCCTCGATCGCCAGGACCGCCTTCTGCGCGACATCGGCGACCTTGTTCAGCTTCACGAGCTTGCGGTTCTCGTCGAGGAAGATCTGGGCCAGGACCGACCCGTCCGCCGCGTAGATCGTCGAGCTCTGTGGCGGCGTCGGGATCCGAACCCTTCCCACCCCGGCCGCCTCCAGGCGCTCGGCGAACGCGTTCACCCCGAGCCCGGCCGCCCCGAAGATGGGCAGCAGGACGAGCGCCACCAGGCCCGCCAGCAGGCCGAGGACGACGGCCAGCAGGATGGGGATGAGCGGGGCGATCGTGCGCCGGGGCCGAAGCTGCGGCTCCTCGGGGGCATGTGACGGTTCGGCCGTCTCCTCCGAGGGGGGGAGCGGCTTGGCCGGCCGTGGACGATGTTTGGGCGGCGCCTGCATTCGGAGGCGCTCAGGATAGCCCGGAGCGGCGGGTACCATGGCCCGTCCATGCGGCGTCGCATCGTGTTCGCGCTGCTCACCGGGCTCGCCGCTGCCGGGGTCGTCGCTTCGGCTCCGCCGGCGAGGACGCAGCCACAGCAGTCCTCGGTGGTCGTGGCGAAGGTGGACGGGTCGATCGACGGCGTGCTCGCCTCGTACCTGCTCGATCGACTCGCGGATGCCGAGGCGGAGGGTTCGACCTTCGTGGTCCAGCTCGATAGCGCTGGAACCCTCGACGAGGACCCGATCGCGCTCGCCGAGCGATTGCACGACGCGACCGTCCCCGTCGTCGTCTGGGCCGGCCCGGCTCCCGCGAGCGCTTCCGGGGCGGGCCTGCTCCTCATGTACGCCGCGGGCCTGGGGGCCGTGGCCCCCGGTGCGGGGATCGGTCCGCTCGAGCCCCTCGACCTCGGCGGGAGGACGCCCGTGCGATCGGGCGAGGATCTCGGGGCGATGGTGACCGGCTGGATGACCGAACGAGGCCGGCAGACGCCCGTCGTCTTCCCGACCGAGCCGATCCCGGCGCAGGCGGCCATCGAAGGCAACATCGCCGAGGTCGCGGCGGTCTCGGTCATCGAGCTGCTGGAACGGATCGACGGCTTGACGGTCGGAACGGCGGCCGGCCCGGTCGTCCTGCACACGAGGATCGCCACCGACGAGGGCGAGGAACCGGTCGGCGTGCGCTTCACCGATCTGGGGCCGGTCGACCGGGTGCTCCACGCGGCCGCGTCGCCGACCTGGATCTACGTGCTCCTCGTGCTCGGGCTCGCCGCGCTCGCGTTCGAGATGACGCAGCCGGGGTTTGGGTTCGCGGGCTTCGCCGGACTCGGGATGGTGGGCCTCGCCGTCTACGGGCTCACCGTGGTCCCGTTCTCCGTCCTCGGCCTGGCCCTGGTGCTGATCGGGCTGGGGGCGATGACGATCGACGTCCGGATCCGCCGGCTCGGAGCCCTGACGATCGGCGGGTTGCTCGCGTTCGCCGCCGGGTCGTTCCTCGTGTTCGGCGCCGTCTCCGACGAGATCGACCTGTCCGTGTGGCTCGTCGTCTCCTCCGTCCTCGCCGCCGGCCTGTACTGGGGGTTCGGGCTGACGGTCGCCGTGCAATCCCGGGAACGCCTGACCTCTAGTCAGCGGGGGCTGGTCGGGCTGGTCGGGGAGACGCGAGGTGATCTCGAGCCCGAGGGTCCCGTGTTCGTCAAGGGGACGCTGTGGAGGGGACGAAGCGCCGATGGACCCATCTCGGCAGGCACGCGGGTTCGGGTTCGGGGCGTGGACGGGCTCATCCTTCGGGTCGAGCCGGATCCGCCCGAGGAGGGCGGCGAGGCCCTTCCCGGCCCGGGCTAGGAAGCCCCGGCGCCGACACGGTGACTTGTTGCGATTGGTTGGCTTCCCCGCCGGCCGAGAAACTCCCCGGAATCCCTGCGCCGTCCAGATACGAAAGTTCTTGGTGAAGGACGACGCGCGAGGAGGGGCGGCCGCGGTGGCCGATCGAATGGTGGCGGAGTGGACCTGGGGCTGGCAGTTCGACGGCGCCTGCCACGGGGAGGACACGTCGCTGTTCTTCGCCCCCAGCTACTTCGAGCGGCGTGAGGAGAAGACCGCGCGCGAGGTCAAGGCCAAGGCGATCTGCGAGCGGTGCTCGGTGCGCGAGCCCTGCCTCGAGTACGCGCTTCGCATCCGGGAGCCCCACGGTGTGTGGGGCGGACTCAACGAGTACGAGCGCCGACAGCTGCTGCGTCAGCGCGCCCTCCAGGTCGGCTAGGCTCTTCCTCCGTCCGAGAGGGGTCGTCCCCATGATCGAGGAACGCCTCGCCGAGCTCGGGATCGAGCTCCCGGCGGCACCGGTTCCCGTGGCGTCGTACATCCCGGTCGCGCTGGCCGGCGAGCTCGCCTTCGTGGCCGGCCAGATCCCGATCGAGGACGGTCGTGTCCTGGTCCGGGGCAAGGTCGGCGCCGGGGTCTCGGTGGACGAGGCGGTCGACGGGACGCGCCGCTGCGCACTGCAGGCGATGTCGGCGCTGCGCGAAGCGCTCGGATCGCTCGATCGCGTACGCGGGATCGTCCAGGTGAACGTCTATGTGGCCTCCGCCGAGGGGTTTTCCGATCACTCGACCGTCGCGAACGGGGCGAGCGACCTGCTCGTCGAGGTCTTCGGGGACGAGGGTCGGCACGCGCGGGCAGCGGTGGGGGTCGCCGAGCTGCCGTTAGGGGCCGCCGTCGAGGTCGCCCTCACCGCCCGGATCGCGTAGACCCCGATCCGAGCCCGCTATCCGCGGCGGGCGAACCGAAGGTCGCCTTCGCGTCGCGTGACGCCTGAGCGGTCGAGATGTTCCAGGAGTGGGACCGCGAATCGCCGAGTCGTCCCGAGGCGCTCCCGAAGCGCGCTCACGGTCATGCCGTCCTGCCCAGCCTCGCGGATCAACCCGACGGCGCGTTCCACGAGCGCGGAGGTCAGGACGAGCTCGCTCGAGATCCGAACGAGGGCCCCCGAGCGAACCGCGGCGTCGATGACGTTCTGGGAGAACCCCTCCGCGCGCAGGTCCGAAACGGTCGGCGGGGTGGTGCCCCCCGCCTCGATCACCGAGACGAGGCGAGCGACATCGTCGTCGGGCTCGGCGGGGCGGTGGCTCGCCAGGCGCAGGTATGCCCCGTCCTGGACGAGGACGCCGTCCTCGAGCGCGCGGTCGACGAGAGCCCCGGCGAGCTCGCTCTCACGGGGTGCCCGCGCCTCGACGAGGGCCTCGGCCGCCGCCGACCGGATGACGTCGATGTCCTCGCCGATCGCGCTCGGGTCGGACGCGTGGTGAGCCTCGAGGGCCTCGACGATCGACCGGGTCACGGCCTCGCGGATGCGCTCGGCGACCCACCATCCCCCCACGAGCTCGGCTCCGCGGACGACGTCGGGCGAGATGCCGGTGAGCGGCAGGAGGTCGCGGGCCCGCACGGCGCCTCGTTCGCGCACGAGCAGGCTCGGGAGGTCCGCCCGCGTCGCGCGCTCGCGCGCGCGCAGGCGCTCGTCGGCGTCGGCGCCGGGCCGACGCGGCGGATCGGCATCGAGCACGACGCCCCCGGCCACCGTCTCGCGCCGGCCCGAGTCGCGGAGCACGAACCGATCGCCGAACTCCACCACCACGGGGACGGACAGGGCGATCCGGCCGAACGCACCCTCGGCGCCAGGCGGGCCGTCGCCGTACAGGCGAAGTCGCACGTCTCGCTCGGCCGATCCGACGTGGAGCTTGAAGGCACCGCGCGCGGTGAGGGGGTGACCCAGCGATCGCACCGGCCGGATCCGCGCCTCGATGAGGTTCGTGGTCCGCCAGTCCCCCCGGTGCGCGAGGACCTCCCCACGCTCGATGCCGCCTCGCTCGACACCGGTCAGGTTCACCGCGAGCCGGCTGACCGGGAGCGCCCGGTCGACCGTCCGGCGATGGGTCTGCAGTCCTCGGACGCGCGCCCGTCCACCCGAGGGGAGCAACTCGATCTCGTCCCCCACGGACACCGGGCCGCCGGTGAGCGTGCCCGTCACGACCGTTCCGGCGCCGCGCATCGCGAACACGCGATCCACGTGCTGTCGCGCCCGACCCTCGCGTTCGGGCGCGGCGGCCGAGCCGACCATCCGATCCAGGGCGGACACGAGCGCCTCGAGCCCCTCACCGGTGACCGTGGAGCAGGGGACGATGGGTGCGTCCTCGATCGCCGTCCCGCGGAGCCGCTGCCTCACCTCGTCCTCCGGTCTGACCTCCGCGAGATCCGACTTCGTCAGGGCCACGACGGCCCCCTGTACGCCGAGGACGTCGATGATCTCGAGGTGCTCCTCCGATTGCGGCTTCCATCCCTCGTCGGCGGCCACCACGAACAGCACCAGGCGGACAGGACCGACCCCGGCCAGCATCGTTCGGACGAACCGCTCGTGCCCCGGCACGTCGACGAAGCCGATCTCGCGCCCGGACGGCAGGTGGCACCACGCGTAGCCCAGCTCGATCGTGAGCCCCCGACGCCGCTCCTCCTCGAGGCGATCGGGATCGATCCCGGTCAGGCGGCGGACGAGACTCGACTTGCCGTGGTCGACGTGCCCGGCCGTCGCGATGACGGCGGGGACGGCCGGGACCTTCTCCTGCGGTGGATCGGCCGCCGGCTCACCCATCCCACTCGTCGAGGAGGTCGTCGCCTTCGAGCGCGTACCGGATCGCGCGGACGAGGTCGGGGATCTCGTCCTCGGCCACCGTCCGCAGGTCCAGGAGCACCCCCCGCTCCGTGACGCGCGAGAAGACCGAGGGCGATCCCGAACGGAGCCGAGCCGCCATCTCGACGGGTTGGGGAACGCGGACCTCGACGCCGAACGACGGCATCGCCTCACCGGGGAGCGAGCCGCCTCCGACGGTCGATTCGCAGGGGACGACGTGGGCGCCCTCGAGGTCGCCGTCGAGCGCGAGCGCGAGCTTCTCGGCTCGACGTCGAACGCGCCCCGCCGGCTCCCGCAGCATCCGCCATGTCGGGAGCTCGGCCCGGGTCCCGCGCGCGTGCATGGCGAGCACGGACTCGAGCGCGGCGACCTGCATCTTGTCGACGCGCACGGCGCGGGCGATCGGGTGGGCGCGGAGCCGGGCGAGGAGATCGGCCCGGCCGAGCACGATGCCGGCCTGGGGGCCTCCGAGGAGCTTGTCGCCGGAGAACACCACGAGGTCCGCGCCCTCGGCGAGCGCCTCGGTGGCGTTGGGCTCGGCGCTCCCGGCCTCGTCGGGTCCGAGCAGGCCGGAGCCGAGGTCGTAGACGAACGGAACGCCGGCGCGCCGCGCGACGGCCGCGAGATCGCCCGCCCGCGGTGAGGCCGTGAACCCGACGACACGGTAGTTGCTCGGATGCACCTTCAGGATGAGTGCCGTCTTGTCCGTGAGCGCCGACCGGTAGTCGGACGCGCGGGTTCGGTTCGTCGTCCCCACCTCGACGAGCCGGGCACCGGACGCCGCCATGATGTCGGGGATCCGGAACTCGCCGCCGATCTCGATGAGCTCGCCGCGGGAGACGATCACCTGCCTGCCGCGCGCGAGCGCCGCCAGGACGAGGAGCACCGCTCCGGCCGCGTTGTTCACGACCACGGCGTCCTCGGCGCCCGAGAGCGACACGAGGAGCCGTTCTGCCCGGCTCGAGCGTCGACCTCGGTCCCCGGTCTCCCGATCGACCTCGAGGTCGACGTAGCCCTGCGCCGCCCGGGCGGCCGCACGGGCCGCCGTCGCGGGCAGCGGGGCGCGCCCGAGGCCCGTGTGCAGGATCACCCCCGTCGCGTTGATCACGCGGACGAGCCCGGCCGACGTCGTCGAGGCCAGCCCGGCCGCGCGCGCGAGGATCACGTCGTCCTCGGGCGGCGCGACGCCCCGTTCGGCTTCGGCGCGAACCTGCGCGAGGACGTCGCTCACCGTCTGCTTGAACAGGGATCGCCCGAAGGTGCGAATGGCCCGGGCTCCGGGTTCGGAGCGGAGGAGCGCGTCGACGGACGGGATCCGGCGGCGGGTCTCCGGCCCGCGCGGATCGGTGCGTTCGCGTTGTGCGCGAGCCATGGCGCGGTCAGCCTACTACCGCGGCGCCCGCTCCTCGGACGATCGCGGCGGATGGTCGCATCGTGCCCGCGCGTGGCAGGATGGGCGTCGGTGGACACTCAGGAGCGCGCCGCCTTCACCGCCGCAGCCGAGAACTGGATGGTTCGGGGCGGCGGTCTGGACATCGAGGTCGTCCCGCCGGGGACGCTGCGCACCGAGGAGATGATCCTCAACATCGGTCCACAGCACCCGTCGACCCATGGCGTCCTCAGGATCGTTCTCGAGCTCGACGGCGAGGTCATCACCCGCGCCGAACCCGTCATCGGGTACATGCATCGCGGGGCCGAGAAGCTGGCCGAGTTCCGCGACGCCCGTCAGGTCCTCGTGCTCATGAACCGGCACGACTGGCTGTCCGCGTTCAACAACGAGCTCGGCTGGGTGATCGCGGTCGAACGTCTCGCCGGGATCGAGGTCCCGGAGCGAGCGCAGTGGATCCGCACGATGCTCGCCGAGTGGAACCGCATCCTGAACCACCTCATGTTCCTCGGGTCCTACCCGCTCGAGCTCGGCGCGATGACCCCGATCTTCTATGCGTTCATCGAGCGCGAGATGGTGCAGGCCCTCATGGAGTCGGCGACCGGCGCCCGGATGCACTTCTCCTTCGTCCGGGTGGGCGGCCTGAAGGACGATCTGCCGTACGGATGGCTCCAGCAGTCGGCCGAGACCCTGACGCACGTTCGCCGCAAGCTCGCCGACCTCGACAACCTCGTCATGGGCAACGAGATCATCTTCGCGCGCACGAAGGGCATCGGGGTGCTGCCCCCCGACGTCGGGATCGCCTACGGGTGCTCGGGGCCCACGTTGCACGCGAGCGGCGTTCCCATGGATCCGCGCAAGGACGAGCCGTACGAGAAGTACGGCGAGGTGGAGTTCGACATCCCGGTGGGCCGTCACGGTGATTCGTACGATCGCCTGTGGGTCCTGCTCCACCGGATGCACGAGTCGTGCAAGATCATCGAGCAGTGCATGGAACGGCTGCCCGCCGGCGAGTACGTCGCCGGCAAGCTCCCGAAGACGCTGAAGCTCGACGGAGAGATCTACGTGCGGACGGAGAACCCGCTCGGCCTCATGGGCTACTACCTGGTTGGCAACGGGAACAAGGAGCCGTACCGACTGAAGATGCGAACCGCATCGTTCTCGAACATCTCCGTCCTGCCCGCGCTCCTGCCCGGGACGCTCGTGCCCGATCTCATCGCGCTGCTCGGATCGATCTTCTTCGTCGTCGGCGACGTCGACCGCTAGGTCACTCGGCGCGTTCGAGCCACCGCGGTCTCGGAAGGTCGGGCGTGGCGAGCACGAGCCACCAGAACCCCCCCATCCCGGCCGGCTCCGTGAGCAGGCTCGCGCGCGAGCGCGACTCCCAGACCCGCACGGCCTCGGCGCCACGGTTCTCGAGCTGCAGCGACGCCTGCCGGTCGCGCATGGCGTAGTCCCACCGGTCGAGCCCCAGCGCGGTCAGGGCGTCGGACTGCCGCACCGGCTCGAACGCCTGCAGACCACCGGCCGTCGCGTGCTCGGCGAACGCCGCCAGGTCGACGCCGGCGGTGATGTCGGAGCCTCCCGGATCCGAGAGCACGTCGGCCACCTCCCGGTGTGACCGGATCCCGCGCGGGCCACCCGAGGGCCCGTCCGGGGTTCCGTAGTCGATCAGGATCACGACCCCGCGTCGAAGCCGCGCCACGAGCGCGTCGAGCATCGCGAGCGCGCCGACCGGAACGGTCGACTCCGTGCCCGGCTCGAGCGCCGGCACGGGCTCGGGCCGCGACCAGGGCACGAGGACCTCGACGAGCCGCTCGCCGTCGATCCCGACCCGGACCTCGGCGACGACGCCGCGCCCGTCCGCTCGGACCCACGCGAACGGAAGGTTGTCGAGCACCTCGTTCGCGAACGCCACCCCCTCGAACGGCTCGACGGGCTCGATGCGATCGAACGCGGTCAGTCCCAGAGCGGCGAGCGACGATCGCGCTCCGGGGCTGATCTCGACCGCGGCGTAGGCCGCCGCCGGCGCGGGGAGCTCACCGAACGCGTCCAGGAGCGACGCGGCGAGGGTCCCGTCGCCGGCGCCGAGCTCGAGGATCGGGAACGGATCCGGTTCGCCGAGCGCCTGCCAGGTGTCGAGGAGCGCGTCGCGAAGGCAGTGGCCGAAGACGAACGGGTGCACGTGCGGCCCCGTCACGAAGTGCCGGTCGGCGCCGACGGGCGGATCGCGGAAGAAGCCACCCGGTCCGTACAGCGCGAGGTTCATGTACTCGTCGAACCCGATCGGACCGTGGTCGGCGACGGCCGCGGCCACGGCCGCCATGACCTCCTCGCTCACGCGGTCAGGGTAGCCGCGAGCACCGAGCGCCGGTGTCGCCCGCACGAGCCCGTGCGAGGATGCCGGTCGTGAGCGAGGAGATCCGCTTGGCGGCATCGGCGCTCGTCGGGCGCGACGGGCCGGACGGTCTCGAGGTGCTGGTTCTCGAACGCGGGGCCTCGAGTCGGTTCCTGCCCGGCTACGTCGCCTTCCCCGGCGGTTCGACCGACGGTGCCGACGAGGCGCTCGCGCGCCGATGGTTCGGCTCCTCCACCGAGGCCGGCCGGGCCTGCGCGGTCCGCGAGCTCGTCGAGGAGGTCTCCCTCGTCCTGACGTCGACCGGACTGGGTCCCGGTCGGTCGCTCGATCCGATCGACGCGCTGCCTCCCTCGTCCGATCAGCTCGTCGAGGTCGCCCACTGGGTCGCGCCCGAGCACGTGCCGGTCCGGTTCGACGCGCGGTACTACGCCGTCCGATCGCCCGCCGACCTCATGCCGCACCCAGACGGCTCGGAGACGGCCGATGCCTGGTGGGCGGCTCCGTCGAGCCTGCTCGAGGACTGGCAGCGCGGCCGCCGGCGTCTGTTCTGGCCCACCTTCTTCACGATGCGCGCGATCGCCGAGTGCCGTTCGACCGCCGACCTCCTGGATCTGCGGCTTCAGACCAGGGAGCCCGACGACGACGAGCTGGACCGCCTGCCCCGGTCCACGTTCTGGCAGGACTGACGTGCTCTCCGTCGTTCGCATCCTCGCGCCGAACCCCGGCGTTCGGGAGCTGGAAGGGACGAACACGTGGATCGTCGGCCCGCCCCCCGCGCTCGTGATCGATCCGGGACCCGACGACGCCGGACATCTCGAGGAGGTCGCGCGGACCGCCGGTCGCGTCGGGGCGATCGTCCTCACCCACGATCACCCGGACCACGCGCCCGGGGCGCCCAGGCTGGCGCGACTCACGGGGGCACCGATGCACGCCGCTCGACCGGCCGGGGACGCGCAACGGCTCCGAGACGGTCAGGGCGTCACCACCGGTTCGACCACGGTCGTCGCCATCGGGACGCCGGGCCACACGCCCGATCACCTCGCCCTGTTCGAGCGCGGCGCGGGCGCGCTGTTCACGGGGGACGCGGTCCTCGGACGAGGGACGAGCGTGATCGACCCGCCCGAGGGCGATCTCACCGCATACCTGCGTTCGCTGCGGCGGCTGCGCGAGCTGCGGCCGCGAACGATCTACCCCGGACACGGCCCGGTCGTCCTCGGGGCCGTCGCGAAGATCGACGAGTACCTCGAGCATCGACAGATGCGTGAGCGGCAGATCCTCGACGCGTTGGGGCAGGAGTCGCGTTCGATCGAGGAGCTGGTGGCCGAGATCTACGCGGACTACCCGATCGAGGTTCGGGAGCTCGCCGGCCGGTCGGTGCTCGCCCACCTGTTGAAGCTGCAGGCGGAGGGGCGCGCCGACAAGCGGATGAAGGACGGCGTTCCGCGGTGGTCCAGGAGCGAGCCGGGCGCGTGTGGTCGGTGCGGTCGTCCCGTGCGGGCGAAGGCTCGGCTGTGCGGTCCGTGCAGCCTGGCCGTGCTCCAGGAGTCGGGCTAGTCGCGAGCCGCGCCCGCGCGCTCGTCCAGGTCCGGTTCGGCGAGCGCCTCGGGATCGGGGATCACGAGGTGGCGACCGTTCGAACGAACGAGCCCCCGCGCCGCGAACGATCCCACGGTCCGGTTCACCGCCTCCCGGGAGGCGCCCACCATCCTGCCCAGCTCCTCCTGCGTGAGCGGGACCCGAAGCCGGACGCCGGCCGGGCCCACGACGCCGTGGCCGGCAGCCAACGCTCGCAGCCGACCCGCGACGCGTGCCGGCAGGTCACCGCCGAGCGCTTCTTCCAGGGCGATCGACGTTCGGTGCAGTCGCGCGGCCACCATCCGAAGGAGCTCCTCCGCAACGGCGGGGTGGCGTTCGACGAGCTGCCGGATCGACGCGACGGGCAGGGCGATCACGGTGGCCGTTCCGAGCGCGCGGGCGTCGACGGGTGAGGGGTGACCGAGGAGCGCCGCCTCGCCGAACACGTCGCCCGGCCCGAGCAGCCCGACGACCACTTCACGCCCCGGCGATGAGACCGAGGACAGCCGAACGGCGCCGCCCGTGACCAGGAGGAGGCGCGAGGTCTCCTCGCCCTGCCGTGCGATCACCTCGCCATGGGCGAATCGGCGGGCGACGCCATCCACGAGCCGGTCCACCACGGCGCTCACGCCCGCGAACCTAGCCGTCACCACCGACACGGCCCTTCGACAGGCCTGCCCGTCCGGGGTAGGCTGCGCTCCCGAACGTCCGCGCGCCGGATCTGCGGGAAGGGAGGACGGGTGGCCGAACGCCGACGCGATGTCCTGGCACAGGTCCCGCTCTTCTCCGAGCTGGGATCGCGATTCGTTCGCAGGCTCGCCGACCGCATGGAAGAGCAGCGGTACATGGAGGGCGCGAAGATCGTGCGGTACGGGGATGTCGGCGAGATCTTCTACGTGATCCTCGAGGGCGAGGCGAAGGTCCTCAACTCGTCCGGGCGCGTCGTGAACCGCCTGCTGCCGGGAGACTTCTTCGGCGAGATCTCCCTGCTCGACGGAGGTCCCCGGACGGCGAGCGTCGTCGCCGAGACCCCGATGACGATGCTCGCCCTGTCACGGAAGGACTTCGCCGCGGCGCTGCGGGACGAGCCGAAGGTCGCGGTTCGCCTCCTTCGCTATGCCGCCCTGCTCCTTCGGCGGCTCGAGCGCCCCCAGACCGGCTAGCCGTCCGCGATGCGCGCCGAGATCTACCGCCCCGACGATCCGGCCACTCCCGTCGCGATCGCCGTCTGGTCCGGCGAAGGATCGCGCCTGGAACCGGTGGCCGACGACCTCGAGGGCATCCACACGCTCCTTCGGCCGGTCCCGGTCGTGGTCGAGGGCGCCGGATCGGGTGAGCGCGGCGAGATCCTGCTGGAGCCCGGGTCGTACCGCTGGTTCCGGGAGGCCCTGGTCTCGAGAGCGGGTGCGCTCGGTCTGCAGGTCCGGTTCGTGTCCGACGAGATCGTCGGCGGGTGGGACCCGGCGGCGGGTCATCGGGCGTTCGAGGACGAGGTGGAGCGACTGGCCTCTCCCGAGACGCCTCGCTAGGCGCCGAGGTTCTCCTCGACCCACGCCGTTCCCGCGTCGCAGAAGGGCCGGAAGTCGCACCACCTGCACTGCGGGCCAGGGGAGGGATCGAACGCGCGGGCGCCGATCCCGCGCAGCCACGTTCGGATCCGATCGCGGACGGCGTCGATGTCGTCGACCGTGTGCGAGCGCTCCTCCCCCGTGGCGAGGTACAGATACGTCAGCCGCAGGTCGCCCGGGGACTTGTGCCAGACCTCCACGCAGGCCAGCGCGTACAGGTCGAGCTGCGTTCGGGCGAGCGCGTCGTCCTCGGCGGGTGCGCGCCCGGTCTTGTAGTCGACGACCTCCCACGGTCCGTCGGGCAGACCGTAGATCGCGTCGATCCGTCCCTTGATCGTGATGCCCTCGATCGGCAGGAGGAACGGCCGCTCCGCGTAGAGCGGGATGAGCTCGCCGAACCGGCTGCGGCGGAAGGCCGTCCGAAGCTCCTCCAGGCGTCCGGGGGTTCCGGCGAGCTCCTCGACGGTGAGATCGGGTTCGTCGTCCATCTCGAGCAGCGTCGCCTGGCCGCGCGAGGTGAGCTCGATCCACCGGTGGATCTCGGTGCCGATCCGCGCGCTGGGGCCGGCGAATCGGGGGAGCGGGCGCACGGCGGACCAGTAGTACTGCTTCGGACACCTGGCGTAGTCGATGAGCCCGCCGACCGAGACCGTCGACGGCAGGCGCGGCCCGTGCTCGACCGCCGCCTCCTGCTCTCGAAGGTGGGCGGCGAGTGCCCGCCTGTCCGCTGAGGCCTCCGCGAACCGCGCCCGGTCGTCGGTGTCCAGGCCATCCACGAGGTGCTCGCCGCCGTCGTCCCGAGCGCTCAACGCGGCTCTCCTCCACCCCTGCGGGAACAGCTCGTCGGCGTCCTGCGGGCGAGCCGGGCCGGGCCAGGGCCGCACGAACTGCTGCCGGTAGCCCTCGAGCGGGTTCGTGGCCGCGACGCCATCGCCATCCTCCTCCTCGGCGACCCCCGAGAACGTGGTCACCCCGCCCCCATCCCGGGCCCACTTCAGCAGCTCGACGAGGAAGCGGCCAGTTCCCTTGGCCATGAGGTTCTCGCCGTACCAGTTGGCGGACGAGACGAACAGATGCCGTCTCGCCCGGGTGAGCGCGACGTAGCAGGTCCGGCGCTCCTCGGCCACCTCCTGCTCGCGAAGAGCGTCGGTGAAGGCGCGCATGTTGTCGTCGAACCGCGGGAGCAGGTCGCGGTCGCGACGCAGCTCGACGTCGAGCGAGCTGCCCTTGCGCGCGGGATTCTGCTGCACCCGCGCGTCCGGAAACAGCCCCTGCGCGAGTCCCGGGACGAAGACCACGTCGAACTCCAGGCCCTTGGCGGCGTGGACGGTCATCACCTTGACGGAGTCGTCCTCGCTGGGTTGCACCGGGTTCCATTCGCGATCGTCCTCGATCGAATCGACGTGCTCGAGGAACGCGCGCAGCGTGAGCTCGCCTTCGACGGGTGAGAAGGCGTGGACCTGCTCGAGGAACGCCGCGAGGTTGCGTCGGCGCGCGGAGGCCATCGTCTGGTCCGGGGCCGCGTCGAGCTCGGCGAGCAGGCCGGTTCGCCGGATCACCTCGCCGAGGAACTCCCCGACCGGGCGTCGGGCCGCGACGTGGAGCTCGTGGAGCTCGAGGCGGAACTCGGCCAGCCGCGCGCGGCCGGCCTCCGACAGACCCTCGATCGCGTCGAGATCCTCGAGCGCCTCGGCCATGAGGAAGGGGTGGTCCTCGAGGAGGTCCTCGTCCTCGTCGAGCTCCAGCTCGGCCACGAGGTCGCGGAGCATTCCGCTCTTCGTCCTGGACCAGGCCGCGACCGCGGCCAGGTCCCGAAGCCCGATCCGGAACCGGGGGCCGGTGAGGATGCGCGCGAGCGCCACGCCATCGCGCGGATCGACTGCGGCGCGCGCGTACGCGAGGACCTCGACGACCTCGGGCAGGTGGATGAGGCCGGCGAGGTTCACGAACTCGGCCGGCACGTCGCTCGCGTTGAAGGCGAGCTGGAGCGCCTCGAACAGCCGGTGGGTCCGGCACAGGACGGCCATGTCCTTCCAGGCGACGCCACGCCCGTGGAGCTGGACCAGTCGCTCGGCGACCCCCTCGGCTTCGGCGATCTCGTGCTCGTACTGCGCGACCTCGACCGAGCCCTCGCCGTTCGGCTCCCAGGGCCGAAGTTGCTTGTCCGGGTCCGGTCGCTGGTTCGGGGGGAGGGCGTCGATCACGCGGTCGGCCGCCTCGAGGATCCTCGAGCCCGACCGGAAGTTCGTGTAGAGCGGCAGTTGCTCGGATTCGGTGCCATCGGCTCGTCGGAACTCGTCGCGGAAATGCAGGAGGTTGCGAAGGCTCGCGCCCCGCCACGCGTAGATGTTCTGGTCCGGGTCTCCGACCGCGGTGACGGGATGACCGCCCCCGAACACGGCCCGCATGAGCACGGCCTGCGCGTAGTTCGTGTCCTGGTACTCGTCGAGCAGCACGGCGCCGAACCGGTTTCGGTACGCCGCGCCGACCTCCGGATGCTCGGTGGCGATCCGCACCGCGTGCGCGATCTGATCGCCGAAATCGATCACGCCGAGCTCCGCCTTCAGGTCTCGGAACACCCGGACGGCGCGCGCGATCTCGATCCTCTCGAGCGCGGAATCGAGCGGGTCACCCGATCGCGCCGAGCGCAGGACGTCGAGCTTGCCTCGAACGTGCTCGATCACCGTCTCGGGCTCGACGAGATGGTTCTGCAGTTGCTCGTCCAACGACAGGATGTACCCGACGATCGCGGGCTGCCACCGCGTATGGAGGCTCTCGAACGTCATCCGGTCGAGCACCCTCGCGGCGACCTGGGAACGCTGTGCCGGTGTGAGCACGCGCTGATCGGGTTCGAGCCCCACCAGCATCCCGTGGCGCTCGAGGATCTGGGCGGCGAAGGCGTGGTAGTTGGAGATCTCCGGCTCCTCACCCTCGTCGAGATCGAGGGTGCCGAGTGCCCGCCGCATCTTCAGGATGAGGTTCTCCGTGGCCTTGTTCGTGAACGTGAGGCACAGGACGTTGCCCGGCAGGACGCCGGGGTGATCGGCTTCGCATCGCCCGGTCGCCACGAGGGCCAGGTAGATCACCCGAGCGGCCATCACCGAGGTCTTCCCCGAGCCGGCGCCGGCGACGATCACGTACGGCTCGAGCGGCCACGAGATCGCGCGCCACTGCTCGGGCGTGGGCTCTCCGCGAAGGAACTCGCCGATCGGCTCCGGATAAGAGCGGTCGGGCTCGGTCATCGCCGGCCGGCCTCCGAGGGCTCGCGCTCCTCGATCGCGAACACCGGTCCGCCCTGCGGGTACCGGCTGCACAAGGTCTGGAAGCGGCAGAAGAAGCAGTTCGCCTTCGTGTCCGCGACGTAGCGCCGCTCGCGATCGAGGTCGCGGATCCGTGCGATCAGGCCGGAGACCCGCTCGCGCATCCGCGCCTTGTAGTCCTCCTCCCCGTCTTCGGACACCGACCATGCCTTGACCTCGAGAGCGGGATCGGCCTTGCGGCCGCCGAGGAACGCCAGCTCGACCGCATGGACGGGTCGGTGCGGGGCCAGGTCCTCGCACTCGTTCACGGCGAGGTAGTAGATGCCGAGCTGCAGGCTCTCGGCCGGCTTGGGCGCGTTGTCGCCTCGGCCGGTCTTGTAGTCGGTGATCCGCGTCTCACCTTCGGGCACGGGCCCGATCCGGTCGATCTTGCCCCGGATCCTGGCTCCCTCGAACTCGAAGGCGAACGAGCCCTCGGTCGAGGTCGCCGGCGGGTCCGCGTACCGGGAGAACCAGTTCGGGATCAGGACGTCGTGTGCGTGCGCGCGCTCGGCTTCGGAGACGGCATGCGAGGGGAACCTCGCCGCCTCCCACCGATCGTCGAGGGCCCGGTCGAACCCGATCCGCGTTCGTTCGACGAGTCCGCGCTCGCAGTCCTCGATGATCGAGTGCACGAGCCGACCGACCCACGCCTGGTACCCGCCGCCCGGATCCAGTCCCAGCTCGCTGGCCAGGACGTACTGGAGCTCGCAGTTCTCGAGCGTGTCGAGCCTCGAGTAGGACAGGTACAGGTCCTCGGATCGCGGTTCGGGCCCGTCGGTCCAGTCGTGCTGGAACCACCACCGGCCCGCGTCCTCCCCGAGCGCGACCAACCCGTCCAGCGCTCCGATTCGTTCGAGCCGGTCGGCCGAGCCGTCCGCCAGGATGCGGCGCCAGGCCGCGGCCGCCTCCGCGATCGACACCGGCTCCTGGAACGGCGGGGCCGGGGCATCTCGCCACACGGCCCCCATCTCCTCGACGAACCGGGACGTGAGGGTCACGCCGCCGTGATCCGCGTGCGGGTCGGTGGCCGTGAGCACGACCCGTCGCCGGGCGCGCGCGCACACCAGGGCGAACAGCCGGCGTTCGTCGGCGAGCCGGCGGCGATTCGTCTCCGAGCGTCCACGTCCGCCCTCGAGGGCGTCCAGGTCGAACATCGGCTCGGGGCGGCTGAGACTCGGGAAGTCGCCCTCGACGACGTCGAGGACGACCACGGTGTCGACCTCGCGTCCCACGCAGGCGTGTGCCGTGAGGACGTGCACGGCGTCGGGGCGCTCCTCACCCCCGGTGCCGAACCCCTCGACGCCTTCGGGGGAGCCGAAGGAGGGCACGAATGCGTCGACGGTCGGGTCCGCACCGGCGGACGCGTCCGTGATCGCGTCGAACAGCTCCATGACCGCGTCGAGGTCGATGCGCGCCCGGGGGTCGGCTTCCGCGTTGCGAACGAGCTCGGCGGCGAAGGGGAGCTCGCGCCACAGGACCCCGAACGCGTCGAGGACCGAGGAACGAGCCTGCTCGGCGCGCCGAAGCACGTCGGCCAGGTGCACGAGCGAGGCGGCCTCGTCGGGGGCGGCGAGCTCAGCGAGGTCGAGCGCCTCCCGTGGCGGGTGGCCGTAGGCGCGGACGAGACGAAGCAGGGCACGCGCGGAGGCGGGGGAGAGCCGTCCCAGCTCCGAAGTGAGCACGGGCTCGACGAGCGCGTCTCGTTCGTCCGCGTTCGCGACGAGCCAGCGGAGCGCGAGCTCGAACGGCCTCGCGGCCGCCAGGCGTGTCCCGGGCGACCACTCCACGGAGGTCCTCGGGATCCGCGCGTCATCGAGCGCTCGAAGGAGTCCGGCCTCGTGCGGGCCGTGCCGGCGGATCACGACCGCCAGCCCATCCCACGGGACGTGCTCCTCGACGTGGATCCGGCGGAGCTCCCGAGCGACCGACGCGTGCTGCTCGGACACGTGGGAGGCGCGCCAGGCGTCGATCGTCTCCGGACGAGGCCGGTGCGGCGTCTCGAGATGCACGTGTGGGGCTCCGGGGTTGCGGTCCTCGAATCGCCGCAGGGGCTCGTCGGTCGTCCCTTGGAACGAGAAGACGTGCGCGCCGAGGTCGCCCGCGACCACGAGCGACCGCGGTCCGAGCTCGGCGAGGAGACGTTCGGCGGCGAACGTGGAGTCCTGATGGTCGTCGACCAGGACGTGGTCGAACAAGGCGG
>DATBLA010000019.1:0-7288 GCA_036555645.1 Actinomycetota bacterium | reverse complement strand
ACGCGCGGGTTATCGGGACTGACCTGCGCGAACCTGAGGCGCGCATCTTTGCCGCACCCGTTGGGGCCGCCCTATACTGAGCCTCCGAGTCCCCGCCTTCCGGCCGGGTCGAGTATCCACGGAGGGGCGTAGCTCAACCTGGTAGAGCACCGGTCTCCAAAACCGGCGGTTGGGGGTTCGAGTCCCTCCGCCCCTGCAAGGAGCACGATGAACAGGCAGATGAAGCGAGCGCAGCGCCGCCAGGGCACGCAAGTCGAGCGTGCCCAGGCCGCGGCCGCCTCGCGTCGCTCTCAGCTCCAGCAGAAGAAGGAGCGGACGGGCGCCCGGCAGTTCCTGAAGGAGGTCCGTCAGGAGCTGAAGAAGGTCATCTGGCCGACGCGTCAGGAGCTGGCCACCTACACCGTCGTCGTGCTCGTGACCGTCGTCGTCATGACGTCCTATGTCTTCGGGCTCGACGTCGCCTTCTCCAAGTTCGTCCTGAACGTCTTCACGAGCTGAGGAACACCGTCATGAACTCACCCCCGATCGACCCCTCGGACGAAAGCGCCCACGAAGCGCCCGCCAAGGACTCGCCCGAGGCCCTCGAGGCGTCTGCGGAGGCCGCCGAGGAGGCTCCGGCGCCGGAGGCGAGCGCGCCGGCCGAGGTCGCGAGCCCCGAGGATCGGATCGCCGAAGCCTTCGAGGAAGCTGCCGCCACCGAGGCCGTCGCGGACGCGGCGATCGAGGCCGCGTTCGAGGAGACCGTGGTCGAGGCCGTGACCGACGCGGTCGCGGTCGAGGAGGCCTCCGACGCGGCGATCCAGGAGGCCTACGAGGAGCGGGTCGTCGAGGCCGTCGAGGCGGGTCTGGAGGGCGAGGCGCTCGAGGACGCGGTCGCGCAGGCCGCCGCCGACGCGGACGTTCAGGAGGTGATCGCCGATGCGGCGATCGAGTCCGCCCTCGAGGAGACGGTGGCCGAGGCCGCCGCGGACGCCGATGCCGTCGAGGCCATGAGCGACGCGGCGATCGTCGAGGGGCTGGCCGACCGCGTCGAGAGCATCGCCGCCGAGGTCGAGGCGACGGAGGTGGCGGAGGTGACGGAGGCGGCAGGAGCGCCGCAGGTGGACACCGCGGCGCCCGACGTCGTCGAGGTCCCCGACAGCGAGGTTTCGGCGCCCGGAGGCGTGGCCTCGGAGGCTGTCGCCGAGCCGGAGATCGAAGCCGGGGCTCGCGATCCGTTCCGCGGGCCCGGCGACTGGTACGTCGTGCACACGTACGCGGGCTACGAGAACAAGGTGAAGACGAACCTCGAGTCCCGGATCCACACGATGCAGATGGAGGACAAGATCTTCGACGTCCACATCCCGATGGAGGACGTCATGGAGATCAAGGGCGGCAAGAAGCAGGTCGTCCAGCGGAAGGTCTTCCCCGGGTACCTGCTCGTGAAGATGGTCTACGACAACGACTCGTGGTACGTCGTGCGCAACACGCCCGGCGTGACGGGGTTCGTGGCGGCCGGCACCGGCAGCAAGCCGACGCCGCTGTCCCGCCGCGAGGTGGAGAAGATCCTCGCGGTGAAGAAGGAAGAGGTGAAGCCGCAGTTCCGCCTCGGCTTCGAGGAGAACGACGTCGTCCGGATCATCTCCGGGCCGTTCGCCGACTTCAACGGAACGATCAGCGAGATCAACCTGGACCAGAGCAAGCTGAAGGTGCTCGTGAACATCTTCGACCGCGAGACGCCGGTCGAGCTGTCCTTCGACCAGGTCGCGAAGGTCTGAACGCGGCCGACGGCCGCCGGGGACACGAGCCGAGGGAAGCAACCGAACCGAGCGGGAGGCCGACCGGCCGTTCGAACCGCAGGAGGTGAACCGTAGATGGCGAAGAAGAAGGTGCTCGCCGTCGTCAAGCTCCAGATCCGCGCCGGACAGGCGACCCCGGCTCCACCCGTGGGCACGGCCCTCGGACAGCACGGGGTGAACATCATGGAGTTCTGCCGGCAGTACAACGAGCAGACGCAGCAATCCGCCGGCCAGGTGATCCCGGCCGAGCTGACGATCTATGAGGACCGCTCGTTCTCCTTCATCACGAAGCAGCCCCCCGCCGCCGAGCTGATCAAGCAGGCGGCCGCGCTCGAGAAGGGCTCGGGCGAGCCGAACCGGGAGAAGGTCGGCCGGCTCACGCAGGATCAGCTGCGGTCGATCGCGGAGCAGAAGATGGCCGACCTCAACGCCAACGATGTCGAAGCCGCGATGCGCATCGTGGCGGGCACGGCGCGAAGCATGGGCGTGGAGGTGTCGGCATGACCCGCGGGGACGGCAAGCGATACCGCCGGGCGGCGGCGGTGCTCGACCACGATCGGGAGTACACGCCGGGCGAGGCGATCAAGGCGCTCAAGGAGTTCCCCGACGCGAAGTTCGACGAGACGGTGGAGGTGGCGTTCCGGCTCGGCGTGGACCCGCGCAAGGCCGATCAGCTCGTTCGCGGGACGGTCTCGCTCCCCAACGGGAGCGGCAAGTCGGTCCGGGTCGGCGTCTTCGCCCAGGGGCCCAAGGCCACCGAGGCCAGGGAGGCCGGCGCCGACGTCGTCGGCGGCGAGGAGCTCGTCGAGCAGGTGATCGGGGGCACGATCGAGTTCGACGCCGCCGTGGCGACGCCGGACATGATGGCCGCCGTGGGCAAGGCGGGACGGGTGCTCGGGCCTCGAGGCCTGATGCCGAACCCGAAGACCGGAACGGTCACGAACGACATCGCGAAGGCCGTGGCCGACATCAAGGGCGGCAAGGTCGAGTACAAGACGGATCGGACCGGCAACGTCCACCTCATCATCGGGAAGAAGTCGTTCTCGGAGCAGCAGCTGCTCGAGAACTACCTGGCCGTCGTCGACGAGATCGTCCGGGCGAGACCCTCGGCGGCCAAGGGCAAGTACGTGAAGACGCTGACCGTCTCCACGACGATGGGGCCGGGCATCTCGATCGACCCGAACCGGATGAAGGGGACGATGGAGGCCGCTCCCGTCTGACCGCCCCCGCAGGGGCGCTCGATCCCGTCCAGATCCGGACGCCATGGCAACATGGCCCGGTGCAGGACACCCTCGAGGGCGAGGATCTCGCTCCCGCCGGCGATCCGCGACGCTCCCCATCGGACACGCCCAGCGGGTCGAGATGGCCGCTCGTCGTCCTCGGCGCCGTCGTGCTGTTCAACCTCGTCGTGCTCCGCGCCGAGCCGCAACCGGTCCTGAACCTCAACGATTCGACGATCCACGGCTCGATGCTGGCGTGGGCGAACACCCGGATCGAGGACGGCCACCTGCCGCTCGACGGCTGGTATCCGGACGTCTCGCTCGGCTCCTCGCGGTTCCACCACTACCAGAGCCTCCCCCACGTCCTCGGCGGGGCCCTCGCCGTGCTCACCGGGCCCGAGCGCGCCCTCACGTGGACCCTGTACCTGGGCCTGGCGCTGTGGCCGATCGTCGTCTACGCGGGCGGCCGGCTGATGGGGTGGAACCCGTGGGTCTGCGCGTTCGCCGGAGCGCTGTCCCCGCTCATCGTGAGCGAGCCCCAGCTTGGCTACGAATGGGGGAGCTACGCGTGGCGGGGGTACGGGACCTGGGCCCAGCTCTGGGGGATGTGGTTGCTTCCGCTCGCGTGGGGCACCTCGTGGCGGGCGGTCTCACAGGGACGCTCGTACGCGATCGCCGCGCTCGTGCTGGCGCTCACGATCGCCGCGCACCTGCTGACCGGGTACCTCGCCCTGCTCTCGCTGGGCGTGTTCGCCCTCGTGAAGTGGAGCGATCTGCTGCGGCGCGTCGGACGAGCGGCGGTGGTGGGCCTCGGAGGGATCCTCGTCGCGTCCTGGGTCGTCGTTCCGCTCGTCGTGGATCGCGTCTGGACCGTGAACGACGAGTTCTCCCGGGGGAAGATCTACTACGACTCCTTCGGCGCCCGCCGGATCCTCGGCTGGTTGTTCACCGGCCAGGTGTTCGACCGCAATCGCGCCCCGGTCGTGACGATCCTCGTGTTCGCGGGCCTGGCCGTCGCGCTGTGGCGGTTCGGCCGACACGAGCGGGCGCGCGCGCTCGTCGGGCTGTCCCTGCTCTCGCTCGTCCTGTTCTTCGGACGACCGACGCTGGGTGACGTGCTCCACCTCCTCCCGGGCTCGGGCGACCTGTTCCTGCGGCGATTCGTGTTCGGCGTGCACCTGGCCGGTCTGTACCTCGCGGGCATCGGCGCCGTCCGTCTCGGCCAGCTCGGGCTGGGCCTGATCTCCCGCGTCGGGTGGCTCAAGGCGCGACCGGCGCTCGTGTGGGCGGTCGGCGTCGCGGCGGCGATCGTGTTCGTGTCCTCGGCGTTCGTCGAGCGCGGGAGCTGGGCGGCGCGGGGCGGCCAGTGGATCCACGAGCAGGCGGCCGTCGACGCGACCGAAGGCGCCGACTTCGGCGCCCTCGTCGACATCGGGCTCGAGCGCGGCCCCGGCCGCTTCTTCGCCGGGATGCGATCGAGCGCCATGAAGGACACGATCGGCCAGGTGCCCCTGTACGCGGCGCTCGTGAACCAGCACGTGGAAAGCGTCGGGTTCACCCGTCCGACGTGGTCGCTGTCGTCACCGATCGAGTACCGATTCTCGTCGTTCAACCCCGCGCACTACGAGCTGTTCGCGATCCGGTACGTCATCGACGAGGTCGCCGACGGGCCGCCGGTCCAGGCGGAGCGGATCGCCGAGCGCGGCCGCTTCGCCCTGTGGGAGCTCGACACCGGCTACGTCGAGGTGGTCGACGTGCTCCCCCCGATCGTCGCCGACCGAACCAACCTCGGGTTGCAAACGGCCGAGTGGTTTCGCTCGGACCTGCCGGCCCGGCATGCGAATCCGGGGATCGCGTTCGAGGGCCACGACGCGCCGCCGGCAACGGTCGATCCCGACGAGCTGCCCGACACGCCGCCGGGCGTCGTCACCTCCGAGACCGTCGAGCTCGGGGACGGGAGGGCACGTGCGACCGTCTCGGCCGAGCGACCCTCGCTCGTGATGCTGAAGACCTCGTTCGACCCCCGGTGGAGAGTCACGGTCGACGGGCGAGTCGTCGAGCCCCAGATGATCGCGCCGAGCTTCGTCGGCGCGAGCGTCCCGGCGGGCGACCACGTCGTCACCTTCGAGTACGAGCCGTTCCCCCGGTACGACGTCCTCCTGCTCATCGGTGGCCTGACCCTGGTCGGGCTCTGGGCCGTGCCCCGGATCCTCCGCGCACGCACGGTCCCGCCCTCGGGCGGTGACGAGACGACGGGGGCCTGAACCTCCACGCAATCGCCGCACCCCCCGCGCTCAGGGGCGGCTCCCGGAGTGCCGAGGAACCCAATGCGATGGTGAGCGCGATGCCCACGCGTGGCTCGGCCGTGCCCGGCTGGCGAACCGAGCTCGGCTCCGCGCTGCGCGAGAAGCGGGCCAGGGTCGGCGTCGTCGGCCTGGGGTACGTCGGCCTGCCGATGCTCGTCTCGGCGGTGCGGGCCGGCTTCCCGGGGATCGGGCTCGACCTCGACGCCGAGCGGGTCGCCTCCCTGAAGGCGGGGCGCTCCTACGTGGGGGACGTGACCGACGAGGTGCTCGCCGACCTCGGTCGCCGCCTCCGGGTCTCGACGAACCCGGCGGTCCTGCGGTCCTGCGACGTCCTGTTGCTGTGCGTGCCGACACCGCTCACCGATCACGAGCCCGACCTCGGCCACATCGAGCGCGCGGCGGCGTTCGCCGCGAAGGCCCTGCGCGCCGGCGTCCTCGTCATCCTGGAGTCGACGACGTACCCGGGCACGACCGAGGAGATCCTTCGACCGGTTCTCGAGCGCTCCGGGCTGACCGCGGGCAGGGATTTCGCGCTCGCGTACTCGCCCGAGCGGATCGATCCGGGCCGGGGCCTCGAGCATCTGGCCAAGGTGCCGAAGATCGTCGGCGGCCTCACGAAGGGCGACGCCCGCCTGGCCGCCAGGTTCTACCGGTCCTTCGTGCACGAGGTCGAGATCGTGTCGACGCCGCGCGAGGCCGAGATGGCCAAGCTCATCGAGAACACGTTCCGCCACGTCAACATCGCGCTCGTGAACGAGCTCGCCTTCCTGTCGAGGGATCTCGACGTCGACCTGTGGGAGGCGATCCGTGCCGCCTCCTCGAAACCGTTCGGCTACATGCCGTTCTGGCCGGGGCCCGGTGTCGGCGGCCACTGCATCGCGATCGATCCCTCGTACCTGTCGTGGCGCGTCGGGCAACGGACGGGTCACCGGCTGAACTTCGTCGAGCACGCGCAGGAGGTGAACGCGAAGATGCCGGGGTTCGTCGCTCAGCGTGTGGCGCAGGCGCTGAACGAGGTCGGCAAGCCGATCCGCGGCTCGAAGGTCCTGGGGATCGGCGTGACCTACAAGGCCGACGTCGGCGACGTGCGCGGCTCACCCGCGATCGCGGTCCTCGAACGACTGGCCGCGGCCGGGGCGAAGGTCTCGTACCACGATCCGCTCGTCCCCTCGATCGAGATGTCGGGCCGGCACCTCCGATCCCGAGCGCTCGATCCGGCGGACCTGGCGACACACGATGTGACCGTCGTGCTCACGGCGCACTCGACGGTCGATTTTCGGGAGGTCGTTCGTCACGCGCCCCTCGTCTTCGACGCGCGAGGCGTCACCCGGGGGCGGCGGTCGAACGTCGTTCGGCTATGAGCCTGCCGACGTTCGGTCGCAGGGGCGCGATGGTCGCCGGGGGAGTCGACGACGAGGCGCTCGCCCGGACCGGCGATCCGGCGTTCGGGCGTGTGGCCGCGAACTCCGCCTGGCTCGTCGGCGCGAACGGGCTCGTCTATGCGCTGGCGTTCGTCCAGGGTGTGGTGCTGGCTCGCAACCTCGGGCCGGCCGGGCTCGGCCTGCTCGCGCTCGTCGTCTCCCTCGTCACGATCGTTCAGCAACTCCTGGGGTCTCGAGTGTGGG
Organism: Actinomycetota bacterium; assembly: GCA_036555645.1. Classification (GTDB taxonomy): domain Bacteria; phylum Actinomycetota; class UBA4738; order UBA4738; family HRBIN12; genus DASSJM01. The sequence goes on along the minus strand of DATBLA010000019.1, from coordinate 359 downwards.
AGGCGGCGACCACGTTCGTCGTCGAGTTCCGCGCTGCCGGCGACCCGGGCCGAGCGACCGCGGTGGCGAAGCTGTGCTACCTGGTGGACGCGACCGGCGGCGTCCTCGCATGCCTGCTGCTGTGGGCGCTCGCGGCGCCGGCGGCCGAGCGGATCCTCGGGGTCCCCGCCGCCGCCGATGCGATCCGCCTGTACGCCGCGTCCACCATCCTCGCGGCGCCCGTCGCGACCGCGTCCGCCCTGCTCCGCGTGTCGGATCGGTTCCGGTGGCTCGCGGTCGAGGCGGTGGGCGAGAGCCTGCTTCGTCTGCTCGCCATCGTCTCGGTGATCGTGATGTCCGGGCCGGCGCTTCGTCCCGTC
>DATBLA010000018.1:0-7192 GCA_036555645.1 Actinomycetota bacterium | reverse complement strand
GCGCGATCGGCGTCGTGGTCCTCGCCGGCCTCGCCATCGGGTGGGTCCACGCGGATGCCAGCGGCCGCTACACGTTGGTCGCGATCGGCGCCGCCGCGGGGGTTGGCCTGTTCCTCGCCGCCTGGAACGACGTCTAAAGCGCTAGTCGGACTCGTTCTCCGCAATCGCGCCGAACCGCCGGGACCGCTTCTGGAAGTCGCGGATCGCCTCGTACAGGTGCTCGCGATCGAAGTCCGGCCAGTACACGGGCGTGAAGTAGAGCTCGGAGTAGGCGGCCTGCCACAGGAGGAAGTTGCTGATCCGCTCCTCGCCGCTCGTGCGGATGATGAGGTCAGGGTCGGGCATGTCTGGGTGGTACAGGCGCCGAGAGATCGACTCCGGCGTGATCTTCTCGCCCTTCAGCCGGCCGGCGTCGTGATCGGCGAGCAGCGCCTTGACCGCGTCGGCGATCTCGACGCGGCCCCCGTAGTTGAACGCGATCGTGAGCGTCATGCCGGTGTTCGCGCGCGTGAGCGCCTCGGACAGCTCGATCTCGCGAAGCACCGGCCTCGGCACGCGCCAGTCGCGCCGACCCATGAACCGGATGCGGACGTTCATCTCGTTGAGCGCATCGCGGCGGCGCCGGAGCACGCCGTTGTTCACGACGTCCATGAGGTAGCGGACCTCGGCCTTGGGACGCTTCCAGTTCTCCGTCGAGAACGCGAACACGGTGAGCCAGCGCAGCCCGAGCTCGTTCGCGCCGACGACCGTGTCCCACATCGCCTCCTCGCCGGCGTCGTGGCCCTCGGTGCGGGGCAGGCCGCGGAGCTTGGCCCAGCGGCCGTTGCCGTCCATGACGATGCCGACGTGCGCCGGCAGCCGGTCGTGGTCGAGATCGTGGAGATAGGTGCTCACGTCGCCAGGCTCTTCGTGAGGATGGGAAGGCTCTTCATCCGGCGCTCCAGGTGGTACTCGGCGAACCCGAACAGCAGGGCGCGGGACTCGCGCCTCACGGTGGTATCGGCTTGGACCACGTCGGCCTCAAGCAACCCGGTCGAGCCCAGCGTCGCGAGGAACGCGAGCGCCTCGCGCGAGACCCGGCCGGCGTCGAGGTCGGCATCCTCGTCGCACACGGCCCCGCCCTGGCCGCTCGCGAAGCGGTCCGCGCCCGGGCGACCGCACACGGCGCAGGTCTGGAGCGACGGGTGGAATCCCGAGAGCGACAGGAGCTTGAGCAGGAACGACTCGGCGACGGCGGCGGGGTCGGCCGGGCGGGCCTCGAGCGCCCGTAGGCCCGTGAGCAGGAGCAGGAACAGTCGCACGTTGCGCTCGTGCTCCTCGGCGACCTTGTCGACGGCCTCGAGCATCGTCTCGCCTGCGGCGAACAGCCCGAGGTCACCGCGGAGCGCCATGAACGGAGAGACGATCTCGGCCTGGCTCACGGTGTCGAGCGAACCTCTCCCCCGATAGACCATGAGCGAAACGTGCGTGAACGGCTCCAGGCGCGCGCCGAAGCGCGAGGTGGTCTTGCGGATGCCCTTGGCCACGGCGCGGACCTTGCCCGAGCCCTGGGTCATCACCGTGACGATCTTGTCGGCCTCGCCCAGCTTGACCGAGCGCAGGACGACGCCCTGTTCCTTGTAGAGGGGCATCGGTGGAATCGTAGCCGCGGGTCTGGGGCGCACCCGTGAAGCGGTGTTGCGAAGTCGTGGAGATGCCGACGGGGGCCGCCTGCGGGAGGCCCCCGTCGGACGACCACGAGGCTGGTGGCTAGCCCGCGGCCTCCATGTTCCTCGTCACGACCTCCATGGTCTCGTTCAGCCGGTCGGTCGGGCTGAACTCGACGAGCGAGGTGCCGGCGAAGATTTCCGGCGTGTGTCCTGGCCCGACGAAGTAGGCGTCGCCACCGACGAACTCCTCGTCCCCGTCGGCCGTGTGGAACACGACCTTGCCCTCGAACACGAAGCCCCAGTGCTCGCACTGACAGCGGTCGTCGGGCAGTCCCGCGAACAGCGGCGTCATGTCCGCGTCCGCCGTGTAGCTCTCCCACCCCACCGTCGTCCCGCCGAGCTCGGCGTAGTGGCCCTCGAACCCCTCCAGCTCGACGTGGTCCGCGGCGGTCGCCTTCGATGCCTTCGCCATCTGGTCCTCCTCTCTCGTCGCGTCGATCAACCCTCGAGCGCGGCCGCGCGCGACATCCGCGAGCGCTCCTCGGCCATCCGTACCAGGTTCCGAAGTCCCTTGCGCGAGTACGACGCGCCGATCCTCATGAGGACCGAGCGCAGCCCCGGCATCGTGAACAGCGCCAGCGCTCCCGGCGTGGGGCTCAGGCGCACGATCCGGACGTCGTAGACGATCCGGCACCCCGATCCCTCGGGCTTGATCTCGTAGCGGTGGACGAGCGTCCACTCCACGACGACGTCCCTCTTCGTCGTGAGCCTGGCCTCGGTCACGAACTCGAACAGGCCGGGCCGCGAGGCCTCGGTCACGACGGATGAGTCGGCGAACCGTCCCATCGCGTCAGCGCCCGTGCTCGTGAACTCGGTTCCGACGCCGGCGGGACCCTCGGGACCCTCGATCGAGAGCAGCCGGTAGCTCTTCTTCGGCTGCCGGGTGCCCGCCCACTCGAGGTGGCTCCCGACATCGGCCAGCAGGTCGTACACCGCCTCCGCCGGAGCCGAGGTCGACTCCTCCAACCGCGCGGTGAGCTCCCCCTTGAGGGCGTTCGCCCGTCCGCCTCCGCTCCGCTGCGCCGCCATGCGCTCCTCCTTCCGTCCGTGGACGGGACGAGGGTGCGCCGGCCGGCCTCGGAAAGGATGGGGAGGCTTCCCTATCTTCCCGCCGGATCCGGCCCGAGGTGCCTGACCGCGAAGGCCGCCGCCTCGGTCCGGCTCCGGAGATGGAGCTTCGCGAGCACGCTGCTCACGTGGTTCCCGGCGGTCTTCGTCGAGATGAACAGGCGGGCGGCGATCTCCGAGTTCGTGAGCCCTTCGCCCAGGAGCGCGAGCACCTCGCGCTCGCGCCGGCTGAGGAGCCCGACCCCCTTGGGCCCGGTTCGCCCACCCACGCCCCGGTCGCGCAGGAACGCCGCGGCCGCGTCCGCCTCTCGCGGCAGGCCCAGCCGCTCGAACTCCGCGAGCGCCGTCCGGGCTTCGCCGACGGCGACCTCGGGCTCGGAACCCTCGATCGCGCGAGCCAGCTCGAAGCGGGCTCGCGCGGCATCGACGGACAGCCGCTGCGCGGCGAGCTCCGTCACGGCGCGGTCGAGCAGGGCCCTCGCGTCCGGCTCCCCGGCGGCCGCCGCGACGCGCCCTCGCGCGAACCCCGCCCTGGCGGCGAGCCCGGGGATCGAGGCGCGCCCGGCCACGGCCGCGAGCTTGTCCGCCGAGGCCCGAGCCGCGTCGACGTCGCCCTGCGCGAGCTGCACGTCGACGAGCAGCTCGAGGAACGGCGCCGCGAGCACGTTGTCGTCACCGATCACGTTCAGACGCCGGAGCAGGACGGCGGCCGCCATCGACGTCTCGCCGTTCGCGAGATACAGGGACGCGAGCGCGTGGATGGACTCGGGCAGCTCCTCGAAGCCGGTGAGCAGCTGGCTCGCCTCCTCGAGCCGGCCCTGCATGACCCGGAGCTCGGCGAGCTTGGCGGCCGGGTGCACGCACCTGGCGCGGAGGTTGGCCGCCTCCATCGATCTCAACCCCTCGGCGAGCATCCCGTCGGCCTGCTCCCAGTCGCCGGAGGCGATGAACATCTCGGCACAGCACGCGTAGCAGAAGCCGAGCACCGCGATGTGCTCGTGGGAGGCGATCCACCCCTGCACCGCCGTGCCCCACTGCTCGATCCGCTGCCAGTCGGCGGCCATCTCGCAGGCCGCGATCCCGACGCAGATCACGTCGCCGATCGTCTCGAGGCTCGACACCTCTCCACCGGTGGCCGCCGCCAGCCCCTCGTCCACCTTGGCCATGCCGCCGACGACGTCGCCCTCGGCCACCTCCGCGTAGCCCGCCCGGACGAGCGCGGCCGCCTCGAGATCGGCGTCGTCGAGCCGCCGGCCGATCTCGAGCGCGAGCGCGGCGTTTCGGCCGATGTCCCCCGGGGCCTCCGAACGCTCGGCTCGCGTGAGCGCCAGCCAACCCTGCTCGGGCACGTCACCGGCCTCCCGGAGCAGGCCCTCGGCGCGCGCGTACCACCCCGAGCTCACCGCCGTGTTGCCGTATGCGGCCGCGAACTCGCGCGACAGCCACAGGGCCCGGGCCGCCGCCTGCCGCCGCTGCCCCGCCTCGCGGTGCGCCGCATAGGCGCGCTCGGCGTGCGCGATCGCCCCTTCGGTATCCCGAAGCCACCACAGCGCCCGAGCCAGCCCGTCCTCGGCTTCCGGCGACGGGTTCAGCTCGATGGCGGCCTCGAACGCGTCTCGGGCACCCGCCCAGTCCCCGGTTCGGAGCGCCTCGTGCCCGCGCTCGACCGGATCGGTGGTGGCGTCGACCGACATCGGACGGTGGCTCAGGCCCCCATGGGATGCCAGACGGTCTTGAACTCCATGAGCGAGGTGACCTCGTAGGGCGACTGGGCCTCGGGTGAGAACGGATCGGCGTCCGGGGCCCGGACCACGCGCTTCACGTTCTCGGCCGCGAGCTCCTCGACCGTGGCGACCAGGTCGTCCGGGACGCCGGTCACGTCGATCGCGTTCACGTCCATGTGGCCGGCGAGCCAGGGGACGAGCTCGGCCGTGAGGCCCGTGAGCACGTTCACGACACCGCCGGGAACGTCCGAGGTCGCGAGCACCTCACCGAGCGAGACCGCCGGGAGCGGCGAGCGCTCGCTCGCGATCACTACGGCGGTGTTGCCGCTCACGATCGCGGGGGCGAGGCGGCCGACGAGCCCGAGCAGGGACTGGTCCGCCGGCGCGACGATCCCGACGACGCCGGTCGGCTCGGGGATCGTGAAGTTGAAGTACGGGCCGGCGACCGGGTTGGTTCCGCCGAGCACCTGCCCGATCTTGTCGGCCCATCCCGCGTACCAGACCCACCGGTCGATCGCCGCGCTCACGCCGCGCTCGGGATCGGACGCGCCGGCGTCGGCGAGCTCGGCCTCGAACTGCGCCCGGCGGCCCTCCATGAGCTCGGCGACCCGGTACAGGATCTGTCCGCGATTGAACGCGGTCTTGCCGGCCCACTCCGGCTGCGCGCCCCGAGCGGCGCGCACCGCGTCGCGCAGGTCCTTTCTCGAGGCGCGAGCGGCCCTGGCGAGCAGTCGATCGTCGTGGGAGCGCACCTCGTAGGACCGGCCCGACTCGCTGCGGGGGAACTCGCCGCCGACGTAGAGCTTCGCGGTGCGCCGAACTGGGACACGGGCCGGCGAGGTCACCTGGCCGGCTCCAGCTCGAGGTACGGCTCGAGGCCGTGGAGCCCGCCCTCGCGCCCGAACCCGGACTCCTTGTAGCCGCCGAACGGGGAGGTCGGGTCGAACCGGTTGAACGTGTTCGCCCACACGACGCCGGCGCGCATGCGCTCGGCCATCCACAGGATCCGCGAGCCCTTCTCGGTCCAGATTCCGGCCGACAGGCCGTAGGGCGTGTTGTTCGCCTTCTCGACCGCCTCGGCGGGCGTGCGGAACGTGAGGATCGACAGCACCGGGCCGAAGATCTCCTCTCGCGCGATCCGGTGCGACTGCGAGACGTTCGTGAACAGCGTCGGGCGGAACCAGAACCCGCGCTCGGGGAGCACGCACTCGGGCTGGTACATCTCGGCGCCCTCGTCGACGCCGGCCGCGACGAGCTCCTCGATCTTCGTCAGCTGGGCTCGTGAGTTGATCGCGCCGACGTCGGTGTTCTTGTCGAGCGGGTCGCCCACCCGGAGCGTCTGGAGGCGCTCCTTCAGCTTGTCGAGCAGCGGCTCGAAGACCGGCTCCTGCACGAGCAGGCGCGAGCCCGCGCAGCACACGTGCCCCTGGTTGAAGAAGATGCCGTTCACCACGCCCTCGACGGCCTGGTCGAGCGGCGCGTCCTCGAACACGATGTTCGCGGCCTTGCCCCCGAGCTCGAGCGTGAGCCGCTTGCCCGTGCCGGCCGTCGAGCGCCGGATGATCTTGCCGACCTCGGTCGAGCCGGTGAACGCGATCTTGTCGACGCCGTCGTGCTCGACGAGCGCGCCGCCGGTCGCCCCGGCGCCGGTGAGAATGTTCACGACGCCGGGCGGGAGCTCCGCCTCCTGGATCACCTGGCCGAGCAGCAGCGCCGTGAGCGGCGTCGTCTCGGCGGGCTTCAGGACGACCGTGTTGCCGGTCGCGAGCGCCGGCGCGAGCTTCCACGCCGCCATGAGCAGCGGGAAGTTCCAGGGGATCACCTGCCCGGCGACGCCGACCGGCCGGGGATCGCGGTTCGGGAACGCGTACTCGAGCTTGTCGGCCCACCCCGCGTAGTAGAAGAAGTGCGCGGCCGCGAGCGGGACGTCGATGTCGCGCGACTCCTTGATCGGCTTGCCGCCGTTCATCGTCTCGAGCACCGCGAACTCGCGGGCGCGCTCCTGGAGCTGGCGGGCGATCCGGTACAGGTACTTCGCCCGCTCGGAGCCGGGGAGCTCGCGCCACGCCGTCTCCGAGGCGCTTCGGGCCGCCTTCACCGCGAGGTCGACGTCCTCGGGGCCGGCCTCGGCGACCTCGGCGAGCACGTCCTCGGTCGCCGGGTTGATCGTCTCGAACCAGGTGCCGGACTTCGGGTCGACGAACTCGCCGTCGACGAACAGGCCGTAGCGATCCTCGAGCCGGACGATCTCGGTCGACTCGGGCGCGTCGGCGTACTCCCACACCGGCTCGCGCTGCTCGAGCGCCGACGTCGCCTTCGTCCCCTTCTCGACTTTCGCCATCGCTAATCGATCGTGAAGTAGTCGGGGCCCTGATACCGGCCGGTGCGTTCCTTGTCGATCTGCATGAGCACGTCGTTCAGGAGCGTCGAGGCGCCGATGCGGAACCGGTCCGGCGTCATCCACTCCGGGCCGAGCGTCTCGTACACGAGCGTGAGGTACTGGATCGCCTGCTTCGAGGTGCGCACGCCGCCGGCGACCTTCACGCCCACGCGGCTGCCCGTCTCGTGGAAGAAGTCTCGGGCCGCCTCGAGCATGCAGAGCGCGCTCGGCAGCGTCGCGTTCACCCCGATCTTGCCGGTCGAGGTCTTGATGAAGTCGGCGCCGGCCGCCATCGCGAGGACCGACGCCTG
>DATBLA010000017.1:0-37548 GCA_036555645.1 Actinomycetota bacterium | reverse complement strand
TCGGCCTGCGGACCGCGACGGCCCAGACCTCACGGCCGCGCATCATCACGCCCTCGACGACCGCCTGGCCGCCGTAGAAGTGGTTCGGTCTCGTGGTCGGGTCGCTCACCCGTGCCGCCGGGTCAGGACTGCTCGGACCCGGGCGCCGGCTCGGCCGACTCGACCGGCGCCGGACGTGTGGCGGCGCGAGCGCCGGCGGCGGCCTTCTGCTGCTCCTGCTGCTTCGCGTACCGCCGCTGGAACCGCTCGACCCGGCCCCCCGTGTCGACCAGCTTCTGCTTGCCCGTGTAGAACGGGTGGCAGTTCGAGCAGATCTCCACGCGGAGCTCGGCCTTCGTGCTGCGCGTCGTGAACGTGTTCCCGCAGGAGCAGTGGACCGTCGCGACCACGTACTCCGGATGGATGTCCGCCTTCATCTGGGTTCGCTCTCCTTCGATGTGGTGCCTCGAGTCTACGAAGCCGGCGCCTTGGCGATCTCGCGCAGGAACTGCTCGTTGGACTTCGTCGCGCGGATCTTGTCGGTCAGCAGCTCGAGGGCCGCGGCCGGCTCGAGGGCGTGGAGCACCCGGCGGAGGCGCCAGACGAGCGCGAGCTCCTCGGTGGGCATGAGCAGCTCCTCCTTGCGGGTGCCGCTCGCCTCGACGTTGATCGCCGGGAACAGCCGCTTCTCGGAGAGCTGTCGGTCGAGCCGGAGCTCCATGTTCCCCGTTCCCTTGAACTCCTCGAAGATGCCCTCGTCCATCCGGGATCCGGTCTCGACGAGCGCGCTCGCGATGATCGTCACGCTGCCGCCCTCCTCGATGTTGCGCGCCGCGCCGAAGAACCGCCGCGGCGGATACAGCGCCGTCGAGTCGATCCCGCCGGACAGGATCTTCCCCGAGGCCGGAGCCGCGAGGTTGTACGCGCGGGCCAGCCGGGTGATCGAGTCGAGGATGATCGCCACGTCCTGACCCATCTCGGCCAGGCGCTTCGCGCGCTCGAGCACGAGCTCGGTCACCTGGATGTGCTGGTCCGGCGGCTTGTCGAAGGTCGAGTAGACGACCTCGGCCGGCTGCACCGTCCGCTGCCAGTCCGTGACCTCCTCGGGCCGCTCGTCGACGAGCAGCACCATGAGGTGCGTCTCGGGGCTCGACTGGATGATCCCGTTCGCGATGTTCTTCAGGACCGTCGTCTTCCCGGCCTTGGGCGGCGAGACGACCATGCCTCGCTGCCCCTTGCCGATCGGCGCCACCATGTCGACGATGCGCCCGGTGACGTCCGTGGGTCCCGTCTCGAGGTGGAACCGCTCGTTCGGGAACAGCGGCGTGAGCTTGTCGAAGTTCGGCCGCTGCCTCGCGACCTCGGTGTCGAGGCCGTTCACGGATTCGATCTGCAGCAGGGCGAAGTACTTCTCGTTGTCCTTCGGCTGGCGCACCTTGCCGGTGACGGTGTCGCCCTTGCGCAGCGCGAACCGACGGACCTGCGAGAGCGAGACGTAGATGTCCTGCGGGCCCGGCAGGTAGCCGGAGGTCCGAAGGAACCCGTACCCCTCGGGCAGGACGTCGAGGAGGCCGGTCGCCGTCGGTGCGTTCGCGATCTCCTCCTCGCGCATCTCCATCTCGCGCTGGCGCCGCTCTTCGCGCTGGCGGCGTCGCTCCTCCCTCGAGGGGCGCCGACGCCCTCCCTCGCGATCGCGATCGCGCGGTGGTGCGCCCGGGCCCCCGTCCCGGCCTCCCTCACGGTCCCGCCCGCCCTGGTGGCGGTCGCCGCCGGGCTGACCGTCCGGCCGGGGGCCGCGGTCGACCCGCGGAGGCCGCATGTCCGTGGTCGCCTCGGCGGACGGGGAGCCCCCGTTGCCGGAGGCATCGGTCGGCGCGGGAGCGCTCGGGGCGGTCGCCGGCGCCTCGGTCTGGCCGGCCGAGCGACCACCGTTCGCGTGCGCGAGGATCTTCTCGACCAGGTCGGCCTTCTTCAGGCCCTTGTGGCCCTCGATCCCGAGATCGGTGGCGATCTGGTGCAGTTCCGCGGCGACCTTGGATTCGAGGTCGCTCTTGTCGATGGTGGCCACTCAGGCTCCTTTCTCGAGCCCCTCACGGAGTGACTTCCAGTCCGTGAGGAACTTCTCCAAACCAGCGTCGGTGAGCGGGTGCTTCACGAGCTGGGCGAACACCGCGTGCGGCATCGTCGCGATGTCGGCACCCGCGAGCGCGGATTCGACGACGTGCATCGGGTGCCGCAGCGACGCCGCGAGCACCTGAGTCTCGTACCCCTGGATCTCGTAGGCGTCACAGATCGTGCGCAGCACCGCCATGCCGTCCGCCGCCACGTCGTCCAGGCGGCCGAGGAACGGCGACACGATGAACGCACCCACCTCGGCGGCGAGCAGCGCCTGCGCGGGCGAGAACACGAGGGTCACGTTGATCCGGATCCCGTCGGCGATCAGCCGCTTGCCGGCGATCAGGCCGTCGGGCGTCATCGGGACCTTCACGACCGCGTTCGGCGCCATCTGTGCGAGCTCGACGCCCTCGCGGTACATCGCCTCGGCCTCGAGCTCGGTCGTCTCGAGCGAGATCGGTCCCTCGACCTCGGCGAGGATCTCCTTCCAGACGCGCTCGGGGTCGTCGGCCTCCTTCGCTACCAGGGACGGGTTCGTCGTCACCCCGCCGAGGACGCCCCACGCGTTGATCTCGCGGATCTCGTCGATGTTCGCCGTGTCCAGGAAGAGCTTCATGCCTGGCCTCCTTCGCCCGAGTGCACGGGGACGCGATGGCGCGAGGCCCGTTCGGTCGCGCGCTCCATCACGAGGTCGATGATCGCCGCAAGCGTGCGATCGAAGCTGTGGTTCGGGATCACCGGCACACCGTGGGACATCGCCTGGCTCTTGATGTACCGCTGCACCCGGCGGATGTCCTCGAACCCGTCGAGGTAGCGCTGCGCCGGCCGCCCGCCGGTCTCGGAGCCGCGCGCGGCGAGGTGGCCCCGATGCGCGTCCTCCTCCTCGACGGTCACGACGGCCGGGACCGCGAGGATCCGGTCGTCCCACCGCTCGAGCTCGAGGAATCCCGGCACGACGTGCGCGCCCTCGATGATCAGGGCCGTCCCCTCCATCGCCGCCCGCTCGATGAGCGCCTGCACGCCCACCGCGACGGCGGCCGTCTGCTCGCGGAAGCCGACGACGACCGCGTCGCGCGAGGGCGGCTCGCGCAGGATCGATCCGGCCTGGAACGAGGACGCGTGCAGGGTCGGCATGAGCTCGTGCGAGAACAGCGCTCGCATGACCTCGCGGACGGCATCGGTCGCGACGACGCGCACGATCCCGAGCCGGGTCGCGAGCTGCGTCGCCAGCGTGGACTTGCCGACGCCCGTCGAGCCCCCGATGAGGACCACGAGCGGCACGTCGATCGCCTCGATCTCCCGCCAGCGCTCGAAGTTGCGCGCGTAGCGCTCGCCGGCCAGGTCCTCGAGGACCGACCGCGTGAGCGTCCCGAGCTCGGCGCTCGAGACCGCGGGCAGCCCGAGCTCGTGCAGGCGATCCTCGATGGCCTCGGCCACCTGGTAGGCACGGACGGGCGACAGCCCCGTCACCATGACCTGCGAGGCCATGAGGCCCTTCGAGTAGGGCAGCCCGGTGTCCCGATCCGAGATGAGGATCTGGGGGCTCTTCGGGTCGTTGGTCATCGGTGCGCGAATCGCTCCATCGCGAGGTCGACGGTCTCCCTCATCGCGGCGTGGAGGTCGATGCCCTCCTCCACCGCAACGGCTCGGTTGTCCACGAAGATCACCTCGGCGCCTCGGGCGATCGCTCGGTCGCACGCCAGGTCGACCGCTGCCGCCTTCAGCTCCGTGAGGAGCACGTCGTAGGCCTCCGCGCCGTCAAGGTCCCGCGCCAGCCCGGCCCGATCGGCCAGCCCGGCGCTCCACCCGACCACGCGGCACCCGTGGGTGCGCTCGAGGATGTCCACCTGCCTCGCAGCTATCGCCCTCGGTGCCGTCGTGGTGAAGAACGCGTCCCTTCCCCGTACATCGCCGAGCGGCACCGGTTCGAACTCCGACACGATGAGCCGGGCATCACCGCTGAGCCGTTCGACGTGGGATCTGAGGGTAGGGAGGTTCTCGAGCCCGGCTGGGCTGTGGGCCATCGTAACAACGACCAGGTCCGATAGCAACAGTCGAAGCGGCCCGAGATAGCCACCCAGGTACTCGGGCGGCAGCGTCGCCGGGACGACGAGGACGCCGGCGTCCCACGGCACGGGAGGCACGGCGGCCCCGCTGCCGTCGAGCACGAGGATGCGTTTGCCCGGGGCGCGCGTCTCGAGGCCGGCAGCGAGCTCGGCGGCGACGCGCACGTCGGTCGCCATCGGACGCCCGGCGAGACCTCCCCCCGCGCGGCGGGCGCCGACCGTCGTGACGCCGCTCGTGATCGCCACCTCGAGGTAGTCCGAGGCCGCATGCGCCCCCGAGCGGACGAGGTCGAGCAACCGCTCCAGCGTCACGCTTCCCGCCGGTGCGACGTCGGGCTCGTCGGGGCCGCCGCGTCCCATCGCCACGACCACCGGATCCAGTCCCTCGTCGGCCGCCAGCCGAGCGAGCGCGCCGGTGATCGCCGTCTTGCCGGTGCGCTTGCCCGTCCCGATCACCGACAGCACCGGCGCCGGCAGCGGCGGACCCTCGACCGGTGGCTCGAGACGGAAATCCGAGCCCTCGTACGGCAACCCCCGCGCGAGCGCCACCGAGGCGAGCTCCATGCGTTCGCGATAGCCGACCACCGGCTCGTCCGACAGGTCGACGATCCCCTCGGGAGCCCACTCGTCGATCGCTTCTCCGAGGGCGACGCGGGGGGTCTCGTGCGCCAGGGCGACCGGGATCCCGAGATCGGGCACCTCACCCGGCGAGAGCTTCTCGGTCCCTCCGAGCAGCAACGCCGCGACGGGCTCGAACCCGCGAGCTCGCACAGCCTGCAGGCCCCACCTCGTCACGCGAGGATGGTGCTCACCGTCGATGAGGACGAGGACCTTCACGAACGAGGGACGCTCCTTTCGGAACGAGGTCGAGGGGTCCCTACTCCCCCTGGTGGGCGGCCGGCTCCCGCCGCTGCTGGACCGGGGGCTCGAGCTCCCGATAGAACTGCTCGCCGGTCGAGAGCGAGAAGTGGGCGATCACGCCGCCTCCGCCGAACGGAAAGCGCCGCGTGATCTTCACCTCGTCGCCCTCGAACTCCAACACGTTGTAGCAGGGCTTCGTGTGCCCGCGCAGCCGAAGCGACGCGACCGTGCCGGCGTTCGCGACGTACAGGTCCTCCAGGCGCCAGACGTACGGGACGTGCTTGTGCCCCGACAGGACGATATTGACCCCCGACTGGATCAACTCCTCGATGAGGTCGCCGGCGTCCATCACCGTGCTGCGCTCGCGGCCGGTGCCAGGGATCGGGAGGAGGTGATGGTGCAGGACGAACACCTTCAGGTCCGCCGGCACCTCGAAGCGCTCGCGAATCCAGGAGTACCGCTCGCGGCCGACCTGGCCCTCGTTGATGTCGGGCTCACTCGAGTCCACGCCGACGAGACGGACGCCCTTCACGTCGACGGCCCAGTGCCGCGGACCGATGAGCTCCTCGAAGTGGAGGTAGCCGACGTTGCGGGCGTCGTGGTTGCCGCAGACGGTATAGGTGGGCGCCTCGATCCGCTGCGCGTAGGCGACCCAGTTCTTGTACTCCTGACGGTATCCCTCGTTCGTGAGGTCCCCGCTGCAGACGACGGCATCGGGGGCGAGCTCGTTCAGCTCGACGATGACGCGGTTCATGAGGTTCGGGACGAAGTACGGCGAACCGACGTGCGGGTCGGAGATGTGGGCGATCGTCACCACGATGACGCCAGTGTAGGCGGCCGCTCGACACCGTGACCCCGCCGCGCCGCGCCCGGAGAACGGGCCGGGCCGTGGGACGATACGCGTCGCCGTGAACATCCTGGACCTCGTCCTCGTCGCGCTCGTGGTGCTCGCCGGGATCACCGGGTACCGGCGCGGCCTCGCGCTCCAGACGTTCGGCTTCGGCGGGCTCCTGCTGGGGCTCGTGCTCGGCGCCATGCTGGCACCGGCGATGGCGACGCTCGTCGACGGGCCGGCCGCCCGCGCCGGGATCGCCGCCGCGGTGCTCATCGTGAGCGGCGGCATCGGCAACGCGATCGGATGGCTCGTCGGGAGCCGGGCCCGCACGCGAACCCGCACGACGCGGTTCGGTCCGGCCGACGCCGTCGCCGGCTCGATCGTGGCCGTGGCCGCCACCCTGCTCGCGATCTGGTTCCTCGCCCTCAACCTCGTGAACGGGCCGCTCCCCACGGTCTCGGAGCAGATCCGCGGCTCCGGGCTCGTCCGAACGCTGGATGCCGCCCTGCCCGAGCCCCCCTCGCTCCTCGCTCAGGCCCGGCAGCTGTTCAACCGGTTCGGGTTCCCGGACGTGTTCGCCGGCCTTCCACCGCCCCCCGCCGATCCCGTCCGCCCCCCCACGCAGGCGCAGGCCCGGGCCGCCGTGACCGCCGCCGCCGCGAGCACGGTCCGGGTGGTCGGGATCGCGTGCGACTCCGTCCAGGAGGGATCGGCGTTCGTCGTCGCGGAGGGCCACGTCGTGACGAACGCCCACGTCGTCGCGGGGGTCTCCGCTCCCGAGGTGAGGACCGAGACTGGCGCCGTCCTCGAGGCCGAGACCGTGCTGTTCGACCCCGACCTCGACCTGGCGATCCTCCGCCTGGCGCAGACACCGGGTCCGGTGCTCGATCTGGCGACGGAGCCGCTGGAGCCCGGAGCCGGGGGGGCCGTTCTCGGGTTCCCCGAGGGCGGCCCGATCGATGCCCGCCGGGCCGCGCTCGTTCGAACGTTCGAGGCGATCGGGCGGGACATCTACGGCCGCGAGGAGGTCGAGCGGCTCGTGCTCGAGCTGCAGACCGTGGTCCGTCCGGGCAACTCGGGTGGGCCGTTCGTCCTGGCCGACGGCCGCGTCGGCGGGGTCGTGTTCGCCGCGTCCTCGAGCGATGCGGGGATCGGATACGCGATCGCGGCCGACGAGGTCGACGCCGCGCTCGAGGACGCGCTCGAGACGGCGTCGCCGACGGCCACCGGCCCCTGCGTGCGCTAGCGGCACCAGTGGCGTCGGCCGGACGACCCATGGAACCCCTCGGCGTGGCCGAGGCCGTCGGTCGCGATCGCCCGGAACCCCCTGAACGTCGGCACGCCCGTCTCCGATACGGCCTTCGTGGATCGTCCGCGGGTCGCTCGCGCGTTCGTCGTCGTCATGGCCTGGGCGATCGCGATCGCGTGCGCCGCATCGAGTGCGAGCGCCGCGGAGCCGGTTCGGGCGTTCGCGTCGACGGCGCCGTCCGCACCCGTGCGAACGCCCACGCGATCCCTCCTCGTCCACGTGCCGCGGCCGCTGGCGATCTTCGCGCGGCCGGACGGGGCTCGCGCGATCGGGACGATGCCGGCCGCGTCGCGCTTCTACCGCGTCCCGACGGTCGCGTGGATCCAGCGCGTGAGCGCCGACGGGCGGTTCGGCCGGGTGAGCGTCCCGTACGTGGCGGCGCCGCGAACCGGGTGGATGCGGATCGCGCGACTGCGGACATCGTGGACGGGAGTGCGGGTCGTCGCGGACCTGTCTCTTCACCGGATCGTCGTCCGCCGAGGCACGGCGGTGCTGTTCCGGGCTCCCGCCGCCACGGGCGCGGCAGTCTCGCCGACCCCGCCCGGCCGCTACTTCGTCACCGACCGGATCCCGTTCCCCGGCGGAGGATCCTTCGGCACGTTCGCGTTCGGGATCTCGGGGATCCAGCCGCACCTCCCGCCCGGGTGGACGGGCGGCGACCAGCTCGCGATCCACGGGACGAACGCGCCGTGGTCGATCGGCCGGTCGGCGAGCGCCGGGTGCCTGCGCGTGTCCGAACACGTGCTGGCGCGACTTCGTCCCCTGCTTCGGCTCGGAACCCCGGTGATCGTGCGCGGCTGACGGACCGATCGCGGAACCGGCCGGCTACTCCTCCATCACGACGCGGACGTCGCCCGCGCGCGACAGGAGCGAGAACGAGGTGATCTCCTCCTCGCGGCGGAAGACCATGCTGATGCGGCTGTCACCGACCGCGAGGTTGCGGATCTCCACGGTGTTGAGCCATGTGGGCAGGTGCGGGAGGTTGACGGTGAGCAGGTTCTCGTGGGCGCGGGCGGAGATCCCGAGCATCGCCTGGAGCATGAGGAACGGCGACCCTGCCGCCCAGGCCTGGGGCGAGCAGGCGATCGGGTAGCTCACTGGCCGGTTCGGCGTTCGCCTCGTGAAGCCGCAGAACAGCTCCGGCAGGCGGAAGTAGTCGGCGGAGATCGCCGCGTCGAACAGCGAGGTCGCCACGCGGTTCGTCGAGCGGGCGAAGCCGTACCGCTTCAGCCCTGCGGCGAGCAGGGCGTTGTCGTGCGGCCAGACCGAACCGTTGTGGTAGCTCATCGGGTTGTACGCGGCCGCGGACTTGCTCATCGTGCGGATCCCCCATCCCGAGAACATGTCGGGCGACAGCAGGCGCTTCGCGAGCGGAACGGCCTTGTCCTCGTCGATGATCCCGCAGTACAGGCCGTGCCCCGGGTTCGACATCACGGTGCGCACCTGCTGCTTGTACGCATCGAGCGCGCCCGCGAAGTACGCCTCGTCCTCCATCCAGAAGGCCTCGTTGAACCGGGCCTTCAGCATGCCGGCCTCCGACTCCAATCGCACGGCGTCCTCCGCACGGCCGAGCGCCCGATAGACGTCCGCCATCCGAACCTTGGCGAGGTACACGTACGCCTGCACCTCCGAGAGCGCGATCGGCGGCTCGGCCATGCGGCCGTCGGTGTGCACGATCGCGTCGTGCGAGTCCTTCCACCCCTGGTTGCGGATCCCGCGCTGTGACCGGGACAGGTACTCGACGAACCCGTCGCCGTCGAGATCGCCGTACTCGTCGATCCACGCGAGGGCGGCCTCGGCCGCCGGCAGGAGCCGGTCCGCGAACTCGAGGTCCCCCGTCCACCGCAGGTGCTGCGCGTACACGATGAGGAACCACGGGGTCGAGTCCACGGAGCCGTAGTAGGCCGTGTGCGGCACGACGCCCGCTCGCGCGAGCTGGCCCTCGCGAACCTCGTGCAGGATCTTGCCCGGCTGCTCGTCCCTCCAGTCGTCGACGGTCTGTCCCTGCCGGGCCGCGAGCACCTCGAGCGCCTCGCGCGCCGGGCGCGTGTTCACGGTGAGCAGCTGGTGCGCCGCGATGAGCGAGTCCCTGCCGAAGATCGTCACGTACCACGGGATCCCCGCCGCCAGCACTCCCCGGTCGTCCGCGCGCGTGTACAGCGCGCGCAGGTCCTTGAGGCTGCGATCGAGCAGCTGGTTGAACAGCTCGTTGTCGGTGACGATCTGCGTCGACTCCCGCTCCCACTCCTCGTAGGAGCGCCGGAGATCATGGACGGCGGCGTCGAAGTCCCGGCTCCCCACCCCGCCCGGCGAGGCGTCGGCCGGGTGATCGCCCTCGATGGGCTCGACGGTCAGGCCGACGACCCGGGTCTGGTACGGCTCGAGGTGGAGACGGAAGACGGCGATCGCGAGCGGCCCGTCGACCTCGATGCGATCGGGCGTGCCGCCGAACCGGATTCGCGTCGTGCGCCGCACGCCGTCGATGCCGTCGTGCTCGAACTCGATGCCCCCATCACGCAGGGCCGGGGCGCGGTCCTCGCTCGGGCGTTCGCGAGCCATCCCCCTGACCTCGAAGATGTCCGCGAAATCCGCGCCGAACTCGAGCTCGACCGTCAGCCAGCACGCGAACGGGTTGTAGTTCTTCACCCGGATCCGCTCGAACAGGGCCACCTTGATCGTCCGCGCGCGGCGGATGTTGATCGTCTGCTGCGGCGCGCACACGACGTCGCCCTCGTACAGGTCGGGGTTCGTGAGGTCGACGTGGGACATGTACCCGCGTTCGGAGGACGAGGAGAGCAGCACGGGGTCGCGCCCGTTCACCGTCATCCGAAAGTGCGACAGGAATCGCGTGTCCTGCCGGTACAGGCCCAGCCCGAAGTCGCCGCCGTGGTCGAGGTTCCCCTCCAGGTCGGAGTAGAGGAACGTGTGCCCTTCCTTGACGGCCAGCGTCTTGCTCGCCAGGTCCGTGACGAGGACGGGGGCCGCGGCGGTGTCCCGCCGGTCCGGCGCGGGGCGTGGTTCGACGGCGCCGCTCATGGGGGGGTCGACTCGAGTCTAGGTTCGGGCGATGGGCCGTTCAACGTCATCCCGTTCAGCATCGTCGCCATGGATACGGAGCTTCAGCCCGCGAGGATCTCGACGCCCGTCGAACGGATCCCCACCCGGAGCACGCGCCAGCCGTCGCCCGGATCGGGGATCGGGGCGTGTCCGTCGTCGAACGCCAGCAGCGTGGGACCGGATCCCGACACGCACACCGCGACCCCGTTGCCGCGCAGGGCGTCGAACGTCGAGCGGACCTCCGGAACGAGGGCCAGCCGAGCGTCCTCGTGGAGCCGGTCGCGCATCGCGGACGGGAGCAGTCCCGGCTCGTGCAGGAGCGCGAGCGCGGTGAGGGCCGCGTGGCCCGCGTTGGCGATCGCGTCGGCTCGCGCGACGATGGCCGGCAGGATCCGGCGGGCCTCCTCGGTCGACACGCGCGCATCCGTCGGCACGAGCAGCACGGGCCGCAGCGTCGGATCCGGGTCGAACCTCGCGACGAGCCGTTCCCGAAGGACCACGGTGAAGCCCCCGAACACCGCCGCCGCCGCGTTGTCGGGATGTCCGTCGAGGTCGGCCGCAACCTCGAGCACGTCGGTCGGCTCCAGACCGATCTCGCCGAGCGCGTTCGCGAGCGCGACGCCGGCGACGACCGCGGCGGCGGACGAGCCGAGCCCCCGTTCCACCGGGATGCGGTTCACCCCATGCAGGCCCACCGACGGCACCTGAGCGTCGAAGCGCCGGGCCGTCTCGGCGAGCGATCGCGACACGAGGTCGCTCCCGTCGGTGGGGAGCTCATCGGTGCCCTCGCCCTCCCACGTGACCCCGGTGGCGTCCGTGTCGGCCGTGACCTCGTTGCACAGGTCGAGCGCGAGCCCGAAGCAGTCGAAGCCCGGCCCGAGATTGGCCGCGGTGGCCGGGACGAGCGCGGTCAGTCGCACGCTCAGAGCCCGAGCTCGGCTGCCACGGCGCCCGCCTCAGCCGCCACGGCCGATGGATGACCCGACCCGCTGATGGCCCACTCCGGATCCTTCAACCCGTGCCCGGTCAGCACGCAGACGACGAGCGCCCCCCGGTCGAGCCGGCCATCGGCCGAGAGCCCGAGCAGCCCCGCCACGCTCGCCGCCGACGCCGGCTCGGCGAACAGGCCCTCGCGAGCCACGCGGCGATACGCGGCGAGGATCTCCCGGTCGGTGACGGCCAGGATCGCTCCCTCGGACTCGGTGGCGGCGGCGACGGCCAGCGCCCACGAGGCCGGGTTCCCGATCCGGATCGCGGTCGCGATCGTCTGCGGGTCGTCGACCGGGGCGCCGCGAACGATCGGCGCGGCCCCGGACGCCTGGAACCCGAACAGGCGCGGCGCGTCGTGGACGACGCCGTCTCGCCGGTACTCCGAGTAGCCCATCCAGTGGCTCGAGATGTTCCCCGCGTTGCCGACGGGCACGCAGTGCACGTCCGGCACCCGCCCGAGCGCGTCCACGATCTCGAACGCACAGGTCTTCTGACCTTGCAACCGGTACGGGTTGACGGAGTTCACCAGCGTGACCGGAAAGCGCTCAGCGAGATCGCGCGCCACCTCCAGGGCCGCGTCGAAGTTCCCATCGACCTCGAGCACCCGAGCGCCGTGCACGAGCGTGCCGGCCATCTTCCCGAGCGCCACCTTGCCGCGCGGCACGAGCACCGCGCATCGCAACCCCGCCTTGCCGGCGTACGCCGCCGCGCTCGCGCTCGTGTTGCCCGTCGAGGCGCACACGACCGCCTTCGACCCCTCCTCGAGCGCCTTGGAGATCGCGAGCGTCATCCCCCGGTCCTTGAACGAGCCGGTCGGATTCGCGCCCTCGTACTTCAGCCAGACGTCGCAGCCCGTCGCGTCCGACAGCGGCTCGGAGCGCACGAGGGGCGTCCCGCCTTCGCCGAGCGACACGACCGGCGTGTCGTCGTTCACGGGCAGCCGCTCCCGGTACGACTCGATGACGCCGCGCCGCACGGCGGTCATGGGACCTCCACCTCGCGGGTCACTCCTCGGCCTCGACACGGAGGACGCTGCGAACCTCCCGAACCGCCGTCAGCGCCCCGATCTCCCCGATCGCGCGCTGGAACGATCCCTCCTGGGCGCGATGCGTGATGAACACGAGCTGCGCGTCCTCGCCGAACCCCTCCTGCCAGACGCTGCGGATCGAAACCTCTCGGCGTCCGAGCACGCCGGCGATCTCCGCGAGGACACCCGGGCGGTCCTGGACGCGCAGGAGGATGTAGTACTGGCCCGTCAACTCCTCGATCGGCCGGATCGTCCGCTCGTGGAAGCACGTGCACCCCACGCCGCGGGTCTCGGCGACCCGGTTGCGCGCGACCGCGACGAGATCGCCGACGACCGCGGTCGCGGTCGCGTCCCCGCCGGCACCCCGGCCGTAGAACATCAGCTCGCCGACGCGCTCGCCCTCGACGAAGACCGCGTTGAACGCGTCCCGGACGCCGGCGAGCGGGTGGCCGGACGGGATCATCGCGGGGTGCACGCGTGCCGAGATCCGCTCGTCGTCGCCGAGCTCGGCGATCGCGAGGAGCTTGACGACGTAGCCCAGCCGTCGGGCGAACTCGAGGTCGTCCGGCGTGACCGACGCGATGCCCTCCGCGTACACGTCGGCCGCCGTGACGCGGGCGTTGAACGCGATCGAGGCCAGGATCGCGCACTTCGCCGCCGCGTCGTGGCCCTCGACGTCGGCGGCGGGATCGGCCTCGGCGTACCCGAGCTCCTGCGCCCTCGCGAGCACGTCCTCGAACGCGCCGCCCTCCTCGGACATCCGCGTGAGGATGTAGTTCGTCGTCCCGTTGAGGATCCCGGTCACCCGCCGGATCCGGTCACCGGTCAGGGACTCCTTCAGGGGGCGGACGAGGGGGATGCCGCCGCCGACCGCGCCCTCGAAGTACAGGTCGAGTCCCTTGGCGTCGGAAGCGTCGAACAGCTCCCGGCCCCGGGACGCGAGCAGCTCCTTGTTGGCCGTCACGACGGGCCGGTCGCGCTCGAACGCCGCCAGGAGCAACGTCCCGGCCGGTTCGAGCCCCCCGATGAGCTCGCAGACGATGTCGACGTCCGGGTCGTCGATGACCGCCATCGGATCGTCGGTGAAGGCGGGTGCGTTGGCCGGGAGGTCGCGCGGCCTGGCGGGGTCCCGCACGGCGATCCGGGTCACCTCGAGCCGGCATCCGGCACGCCGGGCGATGTCGACCCGGTGCTCGTCGAGCAGCCGCAGGACGGCCGAGCCGACCGTGCCGCAGCCGAGCATCCCGATCCGCAGGACGCGCTCGCTCACGTCCGCTCCCCCTCCACGCTCGACCGCTCCTCCTTCTCGACGGGCTCTGGCTCGACGGGCTCCGGCATGACGGGCTCCGGCCCGATCCACAGGGCCATCAGTATCTCGTCCTCGTATCCGTAGGACTTCTTCGCGTGGCGGACGAGCCGGCCCTCCTGCGCGAACCCGAACCGCCGGTAGAGCGCCAGCGCCGCCGTATTCGTCGGATAGACCGTCAGCTCGACGCGCTCCACGCCGTTGCGTCCGGCCCACCGCAGGGCGGCATGCAGGAGCGCCGTCCCGATCCCCCGGCCTCGGCGATCCGAGACGACGAACATGCCGAGGGTCGCGACGTGACGGGTGACCGGATGGTCGCTGCGTCGGATCGAGACGCTGCCGACCACCCGGCCGGCCTCGACGGCGAGCAGGTGCGCCCCCTCGGCGTCCACCGAACGCCGGAACCGCCGGCGGTAGAACCGGCCGGTCCGCTCGACGACCTCGGTCTGGACGTACCGCCGCTCGGCGGCCACGCTGCGATAGGCGTCCAGGAACGACTCGGCATCGGCCGGACGTGCCGCCCGAACCTCGGGCGGCGCCTCAGTCATCGGTTCGATCCATCGACTCCGGCGCCGAGACCCCGAGCAGACCGAGGAGCGTCCCGATGACCTGCTGGGCGCCGCGCGAGAGCCACAGTCGCGCCTGCGTCATCTCATCGTCGTCCGACAGGACCGAGCACTCGGTGTAGAAGCGGTGGAAGCGAGTCGCGATCTCCTGGGCGGCGTGCGTGAGGCGATGCGGCGCGCGGAACTCGGCCGCGGTCCGGATCTGCTCGGGGAGATCGGCGATCGCTCGGAGCAGGTCGAGCTCGGCGTCGTGTTCGAGGCGCGAGAGGTCGACCTCGTCGAGCGGCCGGAGCGCGACGCCGCGCTCCGTCGCCTTGCGAAGGATCGAGGCGATGCGCGCGTAGCCGTACTGCACGTAGTAGACGGGATTCTCCAGCGACTGGTGCTTCACCGCCTCGATGTCGAAGCGCATCGTCACGTCGCTGCTGAACATGAGCAGATGGAACCGCGCGGCGTCCCTCCCGACCTCGTCGATCAGCTCGTCGAGGCTGACGAACGCGCCGGCGCGCTTGCTCATCGCAACCGGCTCGCCGTCGCGCAGGAACGACACCCACTGGTAGAGGACGATCTCGACCCGGTCGGCCCCGAAGCCGAGCGCCTGCGCCGCGCCGCGAACGCGGGCGATGTCACCGTGGTGATCGGCTCCCCAGACGTACACGATCCGATCGAACCCGCGGCCGAACTTGTCGACGAGGTAGGCGACGTCCGCGCCGAAGTACGTGTGGAGGCCGTTCGACCGCACGAGCGGGCGATCCTTGTCGTCGCCGTGCTCCGTCGATCGGAACCAGACGGCCCCGTCGGCGTCGTAGACGGCGCCGGCCTCGCGCAGCAGGCGGATCGCGTCGCCGATCTCGCCCCGCTCGGCCAGCGTTCGCTCGGACACGTAGGAGTCGAACGTGATCCCGAACCGCTCGAGGGTCCGGGCGATCTGCGAGAGCTCCCGCGTCGCGCCCTCCTCGCGGAGTCGCCGGAGGCGCTCGGCGGGCGGCAGGTCGGCGAGATCGGGACCCTCGGAGTCGAGGATGTCCGACGCGATCTCCTCGACGTACGCGCCGTGGTAGCCGTCTTCGGGAACGGCGGTCTCGCGACCGACGAGCGTCAGGTACCTCGCCTCCACCGAGGCGCCGAACCGGTCCATCTGACCCCCGGTGTCGTTGAAGTAGTACTCACGCTCGACCGACCATCCCGCGGCCTCCATGACCCGCGCGAGCGCGTCGCCGAGCGCCGCGTTCCTCGCGTGGCCGATGTGGAGCGGGCCGGTGGGGTTGGCGCTGACGAACTCGACCTGAACGCGCTGGCCGTTCGGCTCGGCTCGCCCGTACGCGGGGCCGAGCTCGGCCACCCGTCGGAGGGCGTCGGTGAGCCAGGCGCTCGTCAGCCGGAAGTTGATGAACCCCGGTCCCGCGACCTCGGTCGCCCGGACGAACGGGGCATCGGGAAGGTGTCGGCGCAGAGTCTCGGCCACGTCTCGCGGCGGCCGGCCCACGCGAGGCGCCAGCACGAGCGCCACGTTCGTCGCGAAGTCCCCGTGCTCGCGAGCGCGTGGCGCGGAGATCTCGATCGCCGGCAGCTCCCCGACGAGCGCGAGCTCTTCGGCGGCCGCGACGAGCCCCTCGGACACCAGCGAGGCGAGGCGCTCTTGGATCATCGGGTTCGACAGCGTAGCCGACGGCTCCTGTGGGATCAGGCGTGGCCGGCGTGTCGGGGGCCCACGCACCCGACCGGACGCCGAGGGGGCGTTGCTAGACTCCGACGCGAGCCCTCGTAGCTCAGTGGATAGAGCGCCGGCCTCCGGAGCCGGGTGCGCAGGTTCGAGTCCTGCCGAGGGCGCACCCGTCGCGCCGCCCGGTCCGGGCAGACGACCGACGGCATCGACCATGAAGCGACTCCTCGTGCTCCGCCACGCGAAATCGAGCTGGGACGACCCGACGGCGGCCGATCACGAGCGCGAGCTCGCGCCTCGGGGCCGCCGCGCGGCCGCTCGGGTCGAGGCCCACCTTCGCTCCTCGGGCGCGCGTGTGGACCTCGTGCTCTGCTCGTCCGCACGGCGGACGCGGCAGACGCTGGAGCTGATCGAGCCCGCCCTCGGGGAGGCCGAGGTGATCATCGAGCCGGCGCTGTACGGCGCGAGCACGGCCGACCTCCTGGACCGGCTCCGGCGGATCCCAGAGGAGGTGGCCGCCGCGATGCTCATCGGCCACAACCCCGCGATGCAGGACCTCGCGCTGGAGATCGGGACGGGCGATCTGTCCGGCGTTCGGGGCAAGTTCCCGACGGCGGCGCTCGCCACCTTCGAGCTCGACGGGCCGTGGAGCGACCTGCGCGAGGGGCGCGCACGCCTCGTCGCGTTCGTGACCCCGCGCGAGCTCGAATGACCGGCCGGACCGAGCCCGGGCAGGCGGGCGAACCGGGACTGTCCGAGTCCGATCTCGGGCCGGATCCCCTCGCGCGGATCGCCGCCTGGCTCGAGGACGCGAGAGCGGCGGGCGTGCTGTTCCCCGACGCGGCCGCCATCGCCACCTCCGGCGCCGAGGGCCAGCCGACCGTCCGCCACGTGCTCGTGAAGACGATCGACGAGCGGGGACTCGTGTTCTTCACGAACCGGCAGAGCCGCAAGGCCGGACAGCTCTCGGAGAACCCGCGCGCGTCCCTCGCGTTCCTGTGGCGCGAGCTCGAGCGCCAGGTGTGCGCCACAGGAACGGTCACCCGGGTCGACGACGAGGAGTCCGACACCTACTTCGCCTCACGTCCGCGAGAGGCCCGCATCGGGGCGTGGGCCTCGGCGCAGAGCCGGCCGGTGAGCTCGCGCGAGGCGCTGGACGCCGCGTACGCCGAGATGCAGGCGCGCTTCCCCGGCGAGGAGATCCCGCGACCGCCGCACTGGGGCGGGTACCGGCTCCGCCCAGACACGATCGAGTTCTGGAAGGGCCGGGCGCACCGGCTGCACGACCGGTTCCTGTTCACCCGCTCCGACGACGGCTGGGACGTGAGTCGCCTGTGGCCCTGAGCCACTGGCCCTGAGCCACTGGCCCCGACCCACCGGCTCGAGCCACCGGGACGCGCGGGAGCCGCTGGTATCGTCGCCCAGATGAACGACCGTTCAAACGAGACCCTCCGCGAGGCCGTCTCGGAGCAGATGCCCCGCACGGTCGAGGACCTGTCCCGGCTCGTGCGCATCCCCTCGATCGCGTTCCCCGGCTACGACGACGCACCGGTGCGCGCGTCCGCGGACGCGACCGCCGAGGTCTTGTCGGCTGCCGGGTTCGGGGGGGTCCGGCTGATCGAGCTCCCGGACGGCGTCGGTCACCCCGCCGTCTACGGTGAGATCGCCGGTCCCGAGGGAAGCCCGACCGTGCTCCTGTACGCGCATCACGACGTCCAGCCGGAGGGACCGCTCGACGAGTGGTCGAGCCCTCCGTTCGAACCCGTCGTCCGCGAGGGGAGGCTGTACGGCCGCGGGAGCTCGGACGACAAGTGCGGCATCGTCATCCACGCGGCCGCGGTCGCCGCGTGGGAGTCCTCGCCGCCGGTGAGCGTGAAGGTGCTGGTCGAAGGGGAGGAGGAGGCGAGCACCGCGCATCTCCCGTTCCTCATCGAGGGCAACAAGGACCTGCTCTCTGCCGACGTCGTGGGCGTGGCCGACGGCGGGAACTGGCGAACCGGGGTCCCGGCGCTGGAGACGAGCATCCGGGGGATCGTGGACTGCCGGGTCACGGTCAGGGTCCTCGACCTCGCCGTGCACAGCGGCTCCTTCGGAGGCGTGATCCCCGACGCGCTGTCGAGCCTGTCCCGGATCCTCGCGACGCTGCACGACGAGGACGGCAACGTCGCGATCCAGGGGCTCACCCGAGCGGAGTGGGACGGCGTTCCGATCACCGAGGACGACATCCACGAGGAGGCGCCGATCCGCCCGGGCGTCCGGTTCATCGGTGACGGCGCCATCGCCGAGCGCCTGTGGTCGCGACCGGCCGTGTCCGTGCTCGGCATCGACGCGCCCCGGGTCCGCGAGGCGTCGAACCAGCTCGTGCCCGTGGCCACGGCCAAGGTGAGCCTGCGCATCGCCCCCGAGGAGGATCCGTTCCACGCGCGTGAGCTCCTCGGCAGACACCTGGTCGAGCACGCGCCGTGGGGCGTCGAGGTCGTCGTCGATCAGGGCGAGGCGGGGCGGGGGCTCCGCATCGCGAACGACGGCCCCGCGTTCGCGGCGATGCGACGGGCGATGGAAGGCGCCTACGGCCGGCGACCGATCGAGAGCGGCAGCGGCGGATCCGTGCCGCTCATCCCGCTGCTCGCGCGGACGTTCCCGAAGGCGGAGATCCTCGTCTACGGCGCGTCGGACCACCGGAGCCAGTACCACTCGGTCAACGAGAGCGTGGACCTCGAGGACCTCGAGCGCGCCTGCCTCGCGGAGGCCCTCCTGCTCGGCGAGCTCGCCGACCTCGCTCGCTGAGCCTGCTGCCCGCCCTTGCTAGGGTGAGCGTGATGGAGCCCACGCCCGACGCCCCGGTGCCGCCCATGCCCGAAGCCGCCGCAATGGATCAGGAGGCCATCACCCAGCCGGCGAAGATCCTGCGGATCGCCAGCATGGTTCGCGAGCTGCTCGAGGAGAGCCGCCAGGCCTCGCTCGACGAGCCGGGCAGGATCCGCCTGCGCCAGATCTACGAGCGCGCCGTCGGAGAGCTCGGAGAGGTGCTGTCCCCGGACCTGCGTGAGGAGCTCGCGACGCTGGCGCCGCCGATGCAGGGGGTCCCCAGCGAGGCCGAGATCCGGGTCGCGCAGGCCGGGCTGGTCGGGTGGCTCGAGGGCCTGTTCCACGGGATCCAGGCCGCGCTGTTCGCGCAGCAGGCCGCCGCCAGGGCGCAGTTCGAGGAGCTCAGACGGCGCGGGCTCCCCGCCGGCCCCGAGCCGCCGAGCGCCGACGACAAGCGCGGCCAGTACCTGTAGCGACCACCCGGGTCAGTCCCGGATCGCGCGCCATCGCAGGACCCAGGCGGGATAGCCGGTGCAGGTCCTGCCGCGCCCGTCCCCGCACTCGACGCCGGGCCGCCGCCACAGGGCGAGCGATTCGAGGAAGGCCTCGTCGCCGCACCGGCCGAACCGCAACGTGTCGGCGGCGTCGGCGAACGAGCCGAGCGCGCGCCGGAGCAGCGGGCACGCACGCGCGTTGCTCGGCGCCCCCCCGTACCACAGCGCCATCTGCGCCTGGACGTCGGGTCGCAGCGTCCAGCGCATCCACTCGAGCATGCAGTTCGGATGCTCCGCGTCGGCCGAGACCATCCACGTGTCGGCCCAGCCCGTGATGCCCTCCTGCGGGACGATGCCGCGGACGGCGGAGGGACCGAGATCGAGCAGCCCGAGGGTGATCGGCCATCCCGCGCCGAGCACGACGTCGCCCTCGGTGAACGCGTCGACCTGCTGCGTGAACTGCGACCAGTACAGCGCGACGCCGTCCTCCTGCCCGTCCAGCAGCTCCGCGGCGGCGTCGAGCTGCGCCGTCGTGAGCTCGTAGGGATCCGTGATCCCGAGCTCGGGTCGTCGCGCGGCCAGGAACAGGGCGGCGTCGGCAAGAGCCATCGGCGAGTCGATCATCGAGATCCGGCCCGCGTATCGCGACTCGGGCCGGAACACGACGCCCCAGCTCTCGGGCGCCGGCTTCACGGCCCTCGGATCGAACAGGAGGGCGTTGGGTCCGTACAGGGCCGGCACGCCGTACACGCGGCCGTCCACGATGTAGTGGTTGTCCCCTTCGCGCAGCGACTCGAGGGTCTCGCCGAACGAGGGGAAGAGCTCCGGGTCGATGGGCCGGACCTGGCGGCTCGCGATCAAGTCGCCGGCCACGTCGCCGGGCGCGGAGATGCCGTCGTAGGTCTCGGTGCTCCCGGGCCGCATGAGCGTGAGCAGCTCGTCGGACGAGTCGGCGTACCGAACCGAGACCGAGCAGCCCGTCCGCTGCTCGAACGGCGTGACCCAGTCGACGGTGGGATCGCTCGACCCATCCTCCACGTATCCCGCCCAGGCGACGAGCCGGAGCGCGCCCTCCCCTTCCCCGATCTCGTCGATCGTGGGCAGCGGCTTGGCGACGACGGCCGGCTCGGCCTCGGACGAGCACGCGGTCGCCACGAGCACGACCCCGACGAGCAGCTTCCAACCCCGCACGGTGAAGCTATCGGCCGGATCGGGTGGGTTCGTGAGCGCTACGGCTCGGCCTGCGTCCGGGCGGCCGCGGTCTCGCCGGCACCCGCCATCCGCTGGGCGAGGTAGACCGGGATGAGCATGATGAGCATGACGGCGACCGCGACGACGTTCACCACCGGACGGTTCCTGGGCAGGCGCAGGTTGTTGTAGATGAATTTCGGGATCGTCTGGGTGCTGCCGGCGGTGAAGTTCGTCACGACGATCTCGTCGAACGACAGCGCGAAGGCCAGGAGGGCGCCGGCGACGACGGCGGTCCGGATGGCGGGGAACGTCACGTAGCGGAACGTCTGCCACCCGTCGGCACCGAGGTCGGAGGACGCTTCGATGAGCGAGCCTGCCGTTCGGCGCAACCTGGCGAGCACGTTGTTGTAGACGACGACGATGCAGAACGTCGCGTGCCCGATGATGATCGTCTGCAGTCCGAACGGGATCGCGAACGTGTTGATCGTCGTGTTCAGCGCGATCGCCGTGACGATGCCGGGCATGGCGATCGGCAGGACGAGGAGGAAGGACACGGAGTTCCGGCCGAAGAACCGGAACCGGTGGACGGCGAACGCGGCAAGGCTCCCGAGGACGAGCGCGAGGAGCGTGGCGACCGTCGCCGCCTGGAGGGAGTGCGCGAGCGCCTCGCGCACGTTCGGATCGCGCCACGCGATCCCGAACCACTTCAGGGTGAAGTCCTCGATCGGCCAGGCCTGGCCGATGCTGTCGTTGAACGCGTAGAGCACGACGATCGCGATCGGCACGTAGAGGAACACGAGCGTGAACACGGTGCCGGCCTTGATGAGGATCCGCGCGCCCCGCGTCTCCATGCTCAGAGCGCCTCGAAGGCGCCGGCGCGCTTCGCCAGCCACAGATAGACGGCCATGATCGCGATCGGCACGATCGCGTAGGCGGCCGCCAGCGGGAGATTGCCCGCGACGCCGACGTTGTCGTAGATCACGTTGCCGATGAACTGCGTGTTCCCCACGAGCTCGGGCGCGATGTAGTCGCCGAGCGTGAGCGAGAACGCGAAGATCGAGCCGGCGGCGATGCCGGGAACGATGAGCGGGAACACGACCGCCCGGAACGTCCGCCATCCGCGCGCACCGAGGTCGGAGGACGCCTCGAGGAACGACGACGGAACGCGGTCGATCGCCGCGTAGATCGGCAGCAGGGTGAACGGCAGCCACAGGTACACGAACGTGATCCACACCGACCAGTTCGACCGCCCAAGCTGGAGCGACGCGAGCCCGGTGAGCTCGATCAGCCAGTTCAGGAACCCGTTCGGCGTCAGGATGAGCTTCCAGGCGAAGATCCGGACGAGGTAGTTCGCCCACAGCGGGATCACGACCGCGATGAGCAGGACCGTGCGCATCCGCGGCGACGCGAGCCGCGCCGCGTAGTAGGCGAGCGGGAACGACAGCACGACGTCCGTCATCGCCACCGCGGCGGCGATCCCCACCGTCCGGATCGTGATCGTGCGATAGACGTCGACGTCGAGCAGGGTCTGGAAGTTCGCGAGGCTGAACCCGCGCACGATCTCGGACGTGAAGACATCGAGGTGCCAGAACCCGGTGACGAGGAGCAGGGCGAGCGAGCCCAGGTACACGACGAGGAACCACGCGAGCGGCGGCCCCAGCGACAGCCCGAGCCTGACCCGGTCGTGGCGGAACAGGAAGGCGGAGGTTCGCCGGGCCCCACCGGCGTCTGGCGCCTCAGCTGCCACGCGTGTGCCTCCTGTGCGCGAGGGGCCCGGGCGCGAGCGCCCGGGCCCCTCGACCGATCGTGCTGCCTACGAGCCGCGGATCTCGGTCCAAGCCTGCGTCCAGACCGAGTAGTCCACGCAGACGTCACCGCGTTCATCGCCGCAGTTCACCTGCGGCGTCTTCCACAGGTACAGGTCGTTGAGGAACTGCTCGTTCCCGCAGAAGGAGTACTCCACCGAATCGACGAGCTCGGCGCCACCCTCCCCGAGACCCTCAGCGATGAGGTCGCACGACTCGACGTTCGAGCCGGCCGCCCCGTAGTAGATCCCCACCTCGGCCTGCACGTCCGGCTGGAGCGTCCAATCCATCCAGCTCAGCATGCAGTTCGGGTGCGGCGCGTTGGCCGAGATCATCCACGTGTCGGCCCACCCGGTCATCCCCTCGGTCGGCAGGGCGACGTCGGCCGGGGCGTCCTTCGAGAACGTGAAGTTGACCGGCCAGGCCGTCCCCACCACCATCGAGCCGTCGAGGAACCCGTCGATCTCGTCCGTGTACAGCGCCCAGTACGCGACGACGTTCGGCTTCTGACCTTCCAGCAGCGCGACGGCCGCGTCGAACTGCTCCTGGGTGAGCTCGTACGGATCGGTGATCCCCAGGTCGGGGTTGTGGGTCATCAGGTACATCGCCGCGTCCGCGATGTAGATCGGGTCGTCGTAGGCCGTGATCGAGCCCGCGTACGGGGAGTCGGGCTCGAACGTCACGTCCCAGCTCGTCGGCGCCGGGGACACGACGTCGGTGTTGTACATGAGGAAGTTCGGGCCGTACATGTACGGCGTCCCGTACACGTTCCCGTCGACGACATAGTGCGCGTTGTTCGTCCCGGTCTCCGGATCGAGCGGCGGGATCACGTTTGCGAGGTCGGGGAAGAGCGCGGGGTCGACCGCACCGACGTCGCCGCCGGCGATGAGCCGGTTGCTCGCGTTCCCCGAGGCCGAGACCCCGTCGAACGTCGCCCCCCCTCCCTGCCGCATGAGCGTGACCATCTCGTCGGACGTGTCGGCGTAGGTCACGTTGACCTGGCAGCCGGTCTCGTCCTCGAACGGCGTGACCCAGTCGTACTCCTCGTAATTCTCGGTCGTGCCGTCCTCCGTGTAGCCGTGCCACGCGATGAGCTCGAGCTCGCCCTCGAGCTCGCCGATCTCGTTGTACGTCACGGGCGGCTCGATCCCCCCCGTGACGGCACCTCCCTCGCCGTCTCCGTCCTCGCCGCAGGCGGCGGCCACGAGGGCCAGCACCGCGGCGAGGATGAGCCAGTGTCGAACACCTCTCATCGATCCCCCTCCCCTTCCGGGTCCTCCGACCCGACGTTCGTGCCGCGGGTCGCATCGACCGCGCGGTTGTTCCTGCGATCCCACACCAGGCGCACGGCCTTGTCGCGCACCTGGAGCGCCTCCATCGACGAGGTCGTCAGGTTCTGCTGCATGACGACGAGCTCGCCGCCGACGTCGAGCGTCACGATGTACCGGGTGACCGCACCCAGGTAGACGACCTCGCGCACCCGGCCGGTTGCCGTGCAGTCCCCGGCGCTGACCTCGGCCCCCGGGTCGACCATCGCGATCTTCTCCGGACGGATCGTGAACGCGTGCGCGTCGCCGGTCACGGCGACGGCCGCGTCACCCTCGAGCACGTTCGAGGTGCCGACGAACCCCGCCACGAACCCGGTCGCCGGACGCTCGTAGACCTCGGCCGGCGTGCCGACCTGCTCGATCCTGCCGTGATTGAACACGGCCAGGCGATCGCTCATCGTGAGCGCCTCCTCCTGGTCGTGCGTCACGTAGACGAAGGTCAGCCCGACACGCTGCTGGATCTCCTTCAGCTCGATCTGCATCGCCTGACGCAGCTTGAGATCGAGCGCCCCGAGCGGCTCGTCGAGCAGGAGCACCTTCGGGTGGTTCACGAGCGCGCGCGCGAGCGCGACCCGCTGACGTTGCCCGCCCGAGAGCTGGCTCGGCTTGCGCTCGCCGAACGCCGACAGCTGCACCATCGCCAGCGCCTCCGCGGCCCGCTCCTCCCGCTCGCGCCTGGGCACGCGCTTGACCTTCAGGCCGTACTCGACGTTGCCCGACACGGTCATGTGCGGGAACAGCGCGTAGTCCTGGAAGACCGTGTTCACGTCCCGCTCGTACGGGGGCAGACGGGAGACGTCCTGCCCGGCGAGCAGGATCCGGCCCTCGGTGGGTGCCTCGAACCCCGCGATCATCCGCAGGCAGGTGGTCTTGCCCGAGCCCGAGGGCCCGAGCATCGAGAAGAACTCCCCGTCGCGGACCTCGAGATCGACGCCGTCGACGGCCACGACGTCGCCGAAGCGCTTGCGAACCCCCTCGAGGGTGACGGCCGCCGCGGGCCGGTCGGCCGCGATGTCACCGTCTGCCTGCAGCACGGGTTGCGCCACGTCCCTCCTCGAGGCGTGTTCGGTTCCGTTCGGAATCGCGCCATCTTGAACGGGAAATCAGACCTGGGCAAGCCGGGCCCGGCTCGCCACGGGTGTCGGTTTGGTTACGCCCCGGAGACGTCGACGGTGGCGGCCCGGTCCAGACCCGAGACGAGCTGGCCGACGACGCCGGGGCCGCGGAACACGAGGCCCGTGTAGAGCTGGACGGTCGTGGCGCCGGCCTCGAGGCACGCCGTCACCCCCGCGGCCGTCGCGATCCCGCCGCACGCGTTGATCGGCATCTCCCCGCCCGTCGACCGATGGACCTCCGCGACGTTCTCCAGCGTGCCGGGGAACACCGCCCGACCGGACAGACCCCCGGTGGAGGTCGACAGCCGCGGCTCGCGCACGGCGACGGTGTTCGAGCAGGTGAGGGCGTCGGCGCCCCCTTCCTGCGCGATCCGCGCCAGCGCGAGGACCGCTTCGCGCTCGGCGTCGGTGCGAAACGGCGGCAGCTTCACGAACAGCGGCGACCGCCGCCTGGCGCCGAGCGCCCGGAGGAGGCCCCCGAGGTGGGCCTCGTTGTCACGGTCCCGTCCCCAGGACACGTTGGGACAGCTCGCGTTCAGCTCCACGGCGTGGACGTGCGGCTCCAGGAGCGCGTGCGTCTCGAGGACGTCCGGCAGGTCCTCGTCGGCGATGCTCGCGACCCGCGGGCCTGCCCGCCGTGCGCGAGCCAGCGAGCGAGCGGCGGCATCGGCGCCCGGGTTCGGCAGGCCCATCGCGTTCACCATCGACGCCCGATCCCGGTAGCGGACGAGCCGCGGGCGTGGGTTCCCCCGACGAGCGGACCGGGTGAACGTCCCGACGACGACGTAGCCGAACCCGAGCCGACCGAGCGCGGTCACGCGCGTGCCGGTCTTGTCGAACCCGGCGGCCAGGCCGATCGGGTTCGCGATCGGGACGCCGGCCAGCTCGGTGGCGAGCGCCGGCGAGGCGTGACCTCCGCCGATCCGCTCCCACGGCAGCGGCAGGCCGAGCGCGACATGGGCGATCCGATGGGCGACCTCGGGTGGGAACGCGAACAGCACCGGTCTCGCAACGGATCGGTACCAGCCCATCGGCCCCCTATGCTACGCGCCATGCGCGACGCGCTCGCTCGGCGGCTGCTCGCCGCGTCCGAGCTGCACGGCGACTTCGTGCTGTCCTCCGGCCGGCGCTCGAGCGTCTACTTCGACAAGTTCCGGTTCCTCACCGATCCCGACCTGCTCCGTGACACGGCCGACGCCGCGGCCGAGCTCCTGCCGAGCGGGATCACGCACCTGGCCGCTCCCGAGGGGGCCGCCACCCTGCTCGTGGCGGCCATGTCGCTTCGAACCGGGCTCGCGATCGCGGTGGTCCGAAAGGAGCCGAAGGCCTACGGCACGATGTCGCAGGTGGAGGGCAACGCTCCCGCGGGCGCCGAGGTGGCCCTCGTCGAGGACGTCTCGACGACCGGCCATCAGGTGCGTCGGGCGGCGTCGGTGCTCGAGGAGGCGGGCTGCCGCATCGGCATCATCCTGCTCGCGATCGACCGGGGGGGCGGCGCGCACCTGCGCGAGGCGGGCTACTGGGTGAAGTCGCTGGTGGAGGTCGAGCCGGCCGAGTGAGCCGGCGGGATCGCCGGGTTAGACGCCGGCCGGATCGATGCCGATGTCCCGATCCTCGGGGATCTGACACCGCCAGATCTGCAGGCGCCAGAGCAGCCGGCTCCCTCGCCGGTGGAGGTCGAGGATGCCCTCCTTCATCATCTGCGCGACCGCCTTGGACTTCGCGACGACGTCGGGAAGCGGGAACTCGCGCTGCAACAGCGACTGGAGGTTCGCGGCGCCGAAGATCCTGCGGGCGACGTCGAGGATCCGCCCCTCCGCCTGGATCGTGCCGGTCGGCAGGTACAGGCGGCTGCCCGGACCCAGACACCCGCTCGACTCGGCGCTCTCCAGCATCGCCGCCGGGAGCTCGGAGCCGGTCGGTCCTCCGGCCCTGCCGTCCGGGAACCAGCCGGACACCGCCGCGATCTCGTCCGGGATCCCGGACACGTCGCCGATGATCACGTTCGCCTTCATGTCGCGCACGGGATCGAGGAGGTTCCCCACGCGGAACTCGACGCGATCGGTCAGCCCGAGGGTCTGGGCGTTCCGGCGGGCCACCGCCACGGCCTCCTCGGACAGGTCGACACCGACGACCCGGCCGGCGCCAAGGCGGGCGGCCACGAACGACAGGACCCCGCTGCCGCTCCCGACGTCGATGACGACGTCACCGGGCTCGATCTCGATGGCCTCGGCCAGGGTGCGGCTGGTGTGCGTGGGGGCGAACACGCCGGGGTCGACGAGGATCCGGAAGGGCCCGGTGCGGCCCTTCCATTCGAGCACCCCGGCGTCGGCTTGCGCGGTCATGGCACGTCATGGTGGCTGGGCCGGCCCTGGTCGTCAACCGTCTCGGGCGATTCCTCAGACGATCGGTGCCTCGAACACGGCCTCCTCGCCCGGTTCGATCTCCCCCCGCTCGACCGACCCAGCGAGCGCCTCGGCGGCCGCGGCGACCGTCGCCGTGTCCACGCCCCGGTGCCCGGCCGGGTAGGTCCCGACCCGACCCGCGCCTCGGCGAAGCAGCCGGACGGTGCCGTGCGCGTTGCCCCGAAGGAGATGGACGTAGCCGGCCCCCAGCTGTGACAGCCCCTTGAAGAACTCGGCGTCGGCCGTGTCCCGTGCCTGCTTCCACGCGGTCTCCCACGCCTCGTGCGCGGCGAAGTACTCGCCCGCGTTCAGGTGCTCCCGGCCCAGCCGGTGGTTCTCCTCGAGCGACAGGGCGTCGAAGTCCTCGAGCTCGAGCGCGTCCCGTGCGTCCCACGGCTGAGGGCGCCCGAGCCGATCTCGGGGGCGGCGAGCCTTGTTGCGCTGCGGTGTCGGCTGCCCCGTCTTGCCGAGGGCCTCGTCGCGCATGCACCTATCGTAGCCGCGGGCTCGATGCTGGCGTCCCGGGAGAACGGCCGATACGCTGCCACGATGGACCCGCTTCCCGCGCCCGGGGAACCGTCCCTGTCGACCGCGCAGGCGCGAGGAGCCGAGCCGGTCCGCGAGCCCGAGGCGAACGAGGCCGAGTCCGGCCGGATGCCGCCGTGGATCCCCCGGCTGCTCGTCACGATCGCGATCTCGGTCTTCGTCGCCTGGGCGACGTTCAACCTCATCCGGCGCCTGCAGGACCTGTTGCTCTGGCTCGTGGCGGCGCTGTTCCTGTCGTTCGCGCTCGAACCCGCCGTCAACTGGCTCGTCGGCCGGGGCTGGAGGAGGGGCCTTGCGGCCGCGAGCGTGATGTTCGGGCTCGCGCTCATCGGCCTGCTCATGCTCGCGCTCATGGTTCCGCTCGTCATCGACCAGGTCCAGGAGCTCATCCGCCGGCTGCCCGAGTGGCTCGACGAGGCGAGCGTCTACACCGAGCGCTGGTTCGACACGAAGTTGACGAGCCAGCACATCCTCGAGCAGATCGCGTCCGCCGAGGACGACGTCCAGCAGATCGCGGCGAACCTCGCCTCGGTGGGCGCCTTCGTCCTCGGCCTGATCTTCCAGGTGCTCACGATCGGGTTGTTCACCTTCTACCTGGTGGCGGACGGCCCGAGGTTCCGTCGCGCCGTGTGCTCCCTGCTGCCGCCCCGCCGGCAGCACGAGATCCTGTACGCGTGGAACATCGCGATCGACAAGACGGGCGGATACCTCTACTCCAGGCTGCTCCTCGCCCTCATCAACGCCGTCGTCTCCTACATCGTCCTGAGGACGCTCGGTGTCCCCTTCGCGCTGCCGCTCGCCCTGTGGCAGGGGTTCGTCTCGCAGTTCATCCCGGTCGTGGGGACGTACATCGCGGCGGCGGTGCCGCTCGTCGTGGCGCTGCTCGAGGACCCCTGGTCCGCCCTGATCTTCCTCATCTTCGTGCTCGTCTACCAGCAGATCGAGAACTACCTGCTCGCGCCACGCATCACCGCGCGGACGATGCAGCTCCACCCGGCCGTGGCGTTCGGCGCCGCGCTCGCGGGTGGTGTGGTCGGCGGACTCATCGGCGCGTTCATGGCGCTGCCCGCGGCGGCGGTGATCCAGTCGACCGTCTCGACGTACCTCACGCGGCACGATGTCGTCGAGACGGAGCTCACGAAGGAGGACGAGCCGGCCGAGGACGCGGACGACGACGAACAGGCGAACGGCGAGGGGATCATCAGCCGGATGTCGTCCAAGCTCCGCCGCGAGGACTGACCGGAGCCGTCAGGCGTCGTCCGGTCGGCGCGGTTCCTGCGGCCCTCGTCCCCGCGTCACGCGCGTGACGGCCACGGCGACCACGGTGACGAGATAGAGCTGGCCGATCAACGCCTGCGTCGCGGCGAGCATCCGCGGCAGCGGCTCGGCCGCCGTGAAGTCGCCGTATCCCACCGTCGTCATCGTGATGAAGCTGAAGTAGACGAAGTCTGAGCGTGTCGGCACCGTGGTCTGCGAGAAGAACGGCGCATCCGAGGCGACGTCGATCGTGGCGTAGAGCGCCGAGAAGGTGATCCCGACGAGGAGGTAGATCGCCAGCAGGCCCACCACGGTGTCGAACCGGACCTCCGGGTGCGTCATGAGACGCGTGGCGAGGGCGGCGATCGCGATCGCCGGCAGCAGCGTGCTGATCCCCGCAGCGAGGACCTCCATGGCGCGCACGTCCGATGCGTGTCCGACGACTCCGAGGACCACGGCGATCGGGACGAGCGCGAAGGCGAGTCGCAGCGTTCGGCGGTTCGCCCTTGCCGTGTAGAGCGCGAAGACGACGACCGTGCCCTGGACGACGACGGACATGATCTTCGCCCACGTCTGTCCGCCGCCGAGCAGGAGCAGCGACAGGATGATGAGCACGAGCAGGGTCACGTAACGGTCCGGCTCGTTGCGGTGCGCTCGAGCGATCTCGCGGGCGCGCGCGGCGCGGGCGGCGCGGGCTGAGCCCCGGTCCACGGCCGAACCGTACACCGTGTTCCCGGCGTCTCCGCACAAGGACTTCGCCGAATCACCCTCGGGGGGCGTGCCCGGATCGTCCGACCCGCGAGCCTCCGCTCGCCTCGACATGACCCGCGGAGGACTCGCGCCTCCACGACGCGGGTATGGATGGCGGGATGATGCACGCGGTGGGCACGTCGCCGAACACGGGGTCCGCGCGATCGGTCGGCGCGGGGCGGCACGCGTGACGCACGAACCCGACCTCTCGCCTCGAGATCGGACGACGAAGTCGCGCGTCGACGTCCTGTCCCAGGTCACTCGTCGCATGCGCCGCCGCCGGTGGCGCCTCCTGCCGCACCCGGGACCGACCGAGGGCGGCGAGGTTCGGGGGGGTGGGAGGTCCGGGGCGCTTCGCGCGGCGATCTTCGGGGTGAACGACGGGTTGGTCTCGAACCTGTCCCTCATCTTCGGGGTGGCGGGCGCCGGCGTGGACAACGAGGTGGTCGTTCTCGCCGGCGTCGCCGGCCTCGTCGCCGGCGCGTTCTCGATGTCCTCCGGCGAGTACATCTCGGTCCGGGTCCAGCGCGAGGTGTTCGAGCGGCTCATCCATCTCGAGGCCCACGAGATCGGCTCGGATCCCGAGGCCGAGCGGCTCGAGCTCGAGGAGCTCTACGTCCGCAAGGGCCTGCCGCGCGATCTCAGCGAGCAGCTGTCGACCGAGCTGATGAAGGACCCCGAGCTGGCGCTCGCGACCCACGCGCGCGAGGAGCTGGGCCTCGACCCGCAGGAGGGCCTGGGCTCACCGATCGCCGCCGCCGGGTCCTCCTTCGTGATGTTCGCCGTCGGCGCGTTCATCCCCCTCGTCCCGTTCCTCGTCTCCTCCGGCACCGCCGCGGTCGTCGCCTCCGCCGTGCTGTCCGGTCTCGCGCTGTTCGGGGTGGGCGCCGCGATGTCCTACCTGACGGGCCGACCCTGGCTCTACTCCGGACTGCGGATGTTGGGGATCGGGGGCGCCGCGGCCGCGATCACGTACTTCGTCGGCAAGGCGCTCGACGTGAGCGTCCTCTGACGCCGGCAAGGAACCCGGCTCGCGTCAGGACTCGGAGGCCGCCGCCGCGTCGGCGACGACCACCTGGTGCGCGATCGCCACACGCCCGGCGGGGATCGATCGGTCGCGGGCGAGCAGCCGGGCGAGCATCGTGGCCTTGTCGGCGCCGGTCACCAGCCAGACCGCCCGGCTCGCGCGGTCGAGGGCCCGGTACGTGAGCGTCATCCTGCGGCGGCCCCGGTACTCGCCGGTGATCGCGACGTCGCGGTCGTCGACCTCGAGCACCGCGTCCCCCGGCACGAGGGAGGCCGTGTGCCCGTCCTCACCCATCCCGAGGTGGACGAGGTCGAACGCGCTCGGGAGGGAGTCGGCATACGCCGCCGCCGCCGCCTCGATGTCCGGATCGGTGACCGGCATGGGGTGCAGCGCGGCCTCGACCGGCATCACGGGCCCGAGCTCGGTGAGGTTCCGATCCGGGTCGCCGTCCGGCGCGATCCGCTCGTCCACCTGCCAGATGCCCACGGAGGCCCAGGGAAGGTCCTCCTCGCTCGCGAGCCGTCGGAACATGGCCCAGGGCGATCGACCCCCGCTCACGGCGAACGTGAACATGCCGCCCCCAGCGGTCGCCGCTCGTGCGGCCGAGGCGACGATGTCCGCCCCTCGCCTCGCGACCGCCTCGGCGTCGGGCAGGACCTCGAGCTCCACCGTCACGGCTCGGAGCCCTCGCCGCCGGGGCTGATGAGGACCTCGAGCGAGTCCCGGAGCGCCTCGTACCGGCGCTCCCCGAGCTCGCGGCGCGCGCGAGCCTCCACGGCCGCCACGGAGCGTCGCGCCTCGGCCACGAACCGGCGCCCTCTGGCCGTGAGCCGGACCACCTTGGCCCGCGAGTCCTCGGCGTCGGGCACCCGGCGAACGTAGCCGCGGTTCTCGAGGTCGTCGACGAGGAGCATCATCCCCTGCTTCGACATGCGGGCGCGCCGGGCCAGGTCGGTGAGCCGGGTCCCGGATCGCCGATCGATGTGCATGAACAGCGCGGCGTGCCCCGGACGCGCGTCGGGGAACCCGCGCTCGTCGAGGCCGGCGACGACCTCCGCGCCGAGCGAGCGCGACGCCTCCAGGAGCAACCGTGACAGATCCGGGTCGCCCACGGCGACATCGTGGCGAACGGGACCCGGCGAGGTCAACGTCATCGACGGGTCGCGCGGGTAGCCTCGTGCGATGGCGATCGACATCCGACCCTCCCGCCCCGAGGAGCACGCGGAAGCGGGCCGCGTCACGGCGCTCGCCTATCGCGAGTTCGCCGACAGCGAGAACTGGGAGGCGTACCTGCTCGAGATCGCGGCCGTGGATCGCCGGGCCGACCTGGCCACCGTGCTCGTCGCGGTAGAGGACGGGCGCATCCTCGGGAGCGCCACGCTCGAGCTCACGGAGCGGATCGAGGAGGGCGAGCCGGCGCTGCGGCCCGGCGAGGCGTCGATCCGGATGCTCGGCGTCGATCCGGCCGAGCGCGGTCGAGGGGTGGCGCGCGCCCTCGTCGACGCATGCTTCGCCCTCGCGCGCGACGCGGGCAAGACGCGGATGACCCTGCACACGACGAAACGGATGAAGGCGGCGCAGGCGATGTACGAGGGCATGGGGTTCGAGCGCCATCCGGACCGCGTGTTTCCCGACGGCTTCGTGCTGCTGACCTACGAGAGGCCGATCTCCGGCGAGATCTCCGGCTGATCAGCCGCTGCCGGTGCGGACGACCTCGCCGCTCGACAGGATCACGCCGTCCTCGCACTCGGCCT
This sequence comes from Actinomycetota bacterium, assembly GCA_036555645.1. GTDB lineage: Bacteria > Actinomycetota > UBA4738 > UBA4738 > HRBIN12 > DASSJM01. Next base: position 5,294 of record DATBLA010000017.1, on the reverse strand, counting down.
GGACGAGCCCGCCCCGGAACTGCTGGTCGTACAGCTGCGCGTACAGACCACCGCGTTCGAGCAGCTCGTCGTGGTCGCCTCGCTCGACGATCCGGCCCCGGTCGACGACGAAGATCACGTCGGCGGACAGGATCGTGGACAGGCGGTGGGCGATCGCGATCGTCGTTCGCCCCTCCATGAGCGGGACGAGCGCCGCCTGGACGAGCCGCTCGGAGGTGGTGTCGAGCGACGACGTCGCCTCGTCGAGGATGAGGATCCTCGGATCCTTCAGGACCACCCGAGCGATCGCGAGCCGCTGCTTCTCACCCCCCGAGAGCTTGTAGCCGCGCTCCCCCACCACGGTGTCGTAGCCGTCCGGCAGCTCGGCGATCCGGTCGTGGATGTTCGCGGCGCGCGCGGCGGACACGAGCTCGTCGTCGGTCGCATCCGGCTTGCCATACAGCAGGTTGCGCCGGATCGTCGTGTGGAACAGGTACGTCTCCTGGGTGACGACGCCGATCGCGTCGCCGAGCGTCTCGAGGGCGAGGGAGCGAACGTCGTGATCGTCGATGCGGACCACCCCGTGCTGGACGTCGTACAGCCGAGGAACGAGGTACGTGATCGTCGTCTTGCCGGCACCCGACGGCCCCACGAGCGCCGCGAGCTGCCCGGGCTCGATCGTGATGGAGACGTCCTCGAGCGTCCACTCGCGCGGCGCGGCGTTCGCCAGGACGAGGTCGCTCGGCGAGACGGGGGCGCTTCGGGTCGCGTCGTGGGTGTCGTATCGGAAGGACACGTGGTCGAGCTCGACGCGGCCGCGGACCTGGCCCGCCGGGATCGAGACCGCGTCGTCCGCATCCACGATCTCCTGATCCAGATCGAGGTACTCGAAGATGCGGTCGAACAGGGCCATCGACGAGTGGACCTCGGTCGAGACCTGGAGCATCGATCCGATCGGGAAGAACAGGCGCGACTGCAGCGTCGTGAACGAGACGATCGTGCCGGCGGTCATCGCACCCGGGTCCTCGCTCAGCACCCATCCCGCAACGAGGTAGACGAGCGCGGGCGTGATCGAGAAGAACGTGCCGACGATGGCGAAGAACGACCGCCCGATCATCGTCTGCCGCATCTGCAGTCCCGTGAGCCGCTCGTTCTCGCCTCGGAACCGCTCGATCTCGTGGTGCTGCCGGCCGAACGACTTCGAGAGCAGGATGCCCGAGACCGACAGCGTCTCTTCGGTCACCGCGGTGAGGTCCGCGTGGGTCTTCGCGGTGCTCGTCGCGACCTCGCGGCGGGCCCGGCCGACCTTGACGGTGAGCCAGAGGAAGAACGGAAGCATGAACAACGAGAGCGCGGTGAGCTGCCACGAGAGCACGAGCATCGCGACGAGCGTGCTCGCGATCACGACGATGTTGGACAGGATGTTCGACATCGTGTCCGTCACGACCGCCTGGACGCCGCCGACGTCGTTGGCCAGGCGGGACTGGATCTCCCCGGTGCGGGTCGTGGTGAAGAACCGGAGCGGCATGAACTGCAGGTGCGAGTAGAGGTCGTTGCGGAGGTCCTGCATGACGCGCAGGCCGACCCAGTTCGCGTGGTAGGTCTGCCACACGCCGATCACGCCGGTGATGATCGGGATCACGACCATGAGGGCGACGCCGACGTACACCGTCTCGAGCTGCGGGCAGGCCTGCCCCCCGCACGATTGCGGCGGGTTGCCGAACAGCCCGTTGTCGAAGATCCACTTGATCAGCAGCGGGTTGACGACGCCGAGCCCGGCCGTGATGACGATGAGGAGCCCCACGAGGCTCACCCGGGCGCGGTACGGACGGAACGTGGCGACGACTCGGCGCACGGTCTGCCCCCGGATCGGACGATCGTCCCCCTCGGCGGGGACGCGGAGGTACCGGCCGTGCATGCCCATCGATCCAGGATAAGTCCCGTTGCCGACGCCGCATTCCCGGACCGCGGCATCGGGACTACGCTTGCCCCGTGTGGCTCGAGCTGCAGGCGACACTGATCGGGCGGGTCGCGCTCGGGGCGTTCCTCGGCTACGTGATCGGGTTCGAGCGCGAATACCGGGGCAAGGCCGCGGGCGAGCGGACCTTCGGGCTCCTGTCGCTGGGAGCGGCCGCCGTCACGGCGATCGGCGTCCTGTACTTCCCCCTGTCGGCGGAGAAGGCCATCGCGGGCGTCGTCACCGGGGTGGGCTTCCTCGGCGCCGGCCTGATCTTCCGCGAACGCCAGGGAGGGCAGGGGCAGGTGCTGGGGCTCACGACCGCGGCCTCGTCGTGGGCCGCCGCGGCCATCGGGATCCTGGCCGGAGCGGGCGTGTATCTGGCCGCCGTCGTCACCACGGTCATCGTGCTCGTGATCCTGGAGGTCAACCGACTCCCGATCTACCGCAGGCTCGACCCCAGCAAGATGCGCCGCGACGAGGCGAGCGGCGGCTACGACCCGCGCTTCGGCACGACCGCCCATCCCGCGGCGCGCGACGACGCCCCGGGCGAGGACTGACGCCTCCGGGCGAGCCCCGCGGCGCGGGCGAGCACGTCGTCGAGCATCGCCTCGGTGAGGGTGCCGGTGAACGTGTTCTGCTGGCTGGGGTGGTAGCAGCCGAGCAGGTCGTAGGGACCGATCCGTACCGTCGCGCCGTGTCCGAACTTCGGACGCGGCGTCACCGTCCACCCGAGGCTCGCGAGCGCCCGAACCGACCCGTCCCACGCGAACGCGCCCAGGGCGAGGACCACGCGCAGCCGCGTGAGCGCCGTGATCTCGCGTTCGAGGAACGGCAGGCACCGGTCCCGTTCCTCGGGGGTCGGGCGGTTCCCGGGCGGCGCGCATCGGTTGACGGCGGCGATGTACGCGTCGCGGAGCCGGAGGCCGTCGCCGGGCCCGACGGACATGGGCCGGTTCGACAGGCCGGCGCGATGCAGCGCGCCGTACAGGAAGTCGCCGGAGCGGTCGCCGGTGAACACCCGACCCGTTCGGTTGCCGCCGTGAGCGGCGGGCGCGAGGCCGACGAGGAGGATCCGTGCGCGCGCATCCCCGAACCCCGGCACGGGGCGCCCCCAGTACGTCTCGTCGGCGAAGCGGGCCACCCGTTCGCGTGCGACGCGCTCGCGCCACTCGACCAGGCGCGGGCACGCCCGGCAGGCCTCGACCTCGGCGCGAATGAGCTCGAGCTCTCGGGCGGTCACGCGCGCAGCTCCCGGAAGCGGTCGGACGCGTCGCGGAAGGCCTCGAGCGGCGCGAGCAGCTCGTCGACGAGACCGATGAGGCCCTCGAACCCTCCCGGCTCGGCGCGAGCCACGCGAGCGTGCTCCGCTCGGGACAAGGACTCATCGAGCGCGGAAGAGGCTCGCGCCCACTCCTCCTCGAGCTCGGTGACGTGCCAGCCGTTCATCCGCGACCGCGCCTCGTGCAATCGGTCATCGAACTCCGCGATCGCCTCGGCCAGGGGCCGCCCGGGCATCCGGGTTCCGGGGACGGCCTCGGTGAGGGCCTCCCTCGCGCGCTCGACCGAGGCGAGCACGACCTCGAAGCCGCGCAACGCCGGCTCGAGACGAGGCGGGAGCCTTCGGCGGCGGACCACTCAGGCCGACCACGACGACACGACGTCGACCGCCATCGCGGGATCGTTCGAGGCCACCGCATCGACGCCCCACTCCAAGAGCCGGCGAACCTCGGCCGGGTCGTCGACCGTCCAGGTGCCGACGCGCAGTCCGGCCGCGTGGACGCGCCCGACGAACGCGGCTCCTGCCGGGTTCAGCGCGCGCGTGCCGGGCAGCACCATCGCGTGCGCTCCGCGGACGGCGTAGGCGAGGGCCTCGTCCGGGTCGACGAGGTCGGTCGTGAGCAGACCGGTCGGCACCTCGGGCGCCATCGCCCGAGAGGCGTCGATCGACGCCGGGTTGAACGAGATCACGAGGACGGGACCTTCGAAGCCCGTCGCCTCGAGCTCGCGATGCACCGCCTCGACGATCGCCTCGCGCGTGGGATCGAAGGCCGGCTCGCCCGGGACGTGCTTGATCTCGATCGCGAGCGCGGCCCGGCCGCTCGCCACGTCCATGACGTCGCGCAGTCGCGGGACCGCCGCGGGGAGCGACGCGGTCCCCGCCTCGAGGGCACCGATCTCGGCCGCGGTGAGCTCGTGCACCCCGCCCGTTCCGCCGGTCGTGCGCTCGACGGTGGGATCGTGCATGACGACCGGCACGCCGTCGCGCGACAGCCGGACGTCGAGCTCGAGGATTCGCGCCCCCACGGCGATCGCGGCCTCGAACGCCGGGATCGTGTTCTCGGGATGGGTCGACGACGCCCCCCGATGGGCCACGACGGCGGGGAAGGCGTCGGCCGGGAACCGGTGATCGCGAACGATCTCGGCCTCCGCCTACACCAGGCTCGACGGACACAGCGCGCTCACCGGACACGCCTCGCAGGCGGGCCGGCGAGCGAGGCAGATCGCGCGCCCGTGGTCGATGAGGACGTAGGTGAAGTCGAACCACCGCTTCTTCGGGAGCAGTCCCATCAGGTGGCGCTCGATCTTGTCGGGGTCGGACTCCGCGCTGAAGCCGAGGCGGTTCGCGAGCCGCCGTACGTGCGTGTCCACGGCGACGCCCTCCACCTTGCCGTAGGCGTTGCCGAGCACGATGTTCGCCGTCTTCCTCGCGACCCCACGAAGCGTGATCAGGTCCTCCATCGTGTCGGGCACGCGGCCGTCGTAGGCCTCGACGATGCGCTGGCACGCCGCCCGGATCGACGCCGCCTTCTGGTTGTAGAAACCCGTCGGCTTGATGTCGGCCTTGAGCTCGTCCTCGGGGACCCGCAGGTAGTCCTCGGCCCGCGGGTACTTCGGGAACAGCGCCGCGGTGACCTCGTTCACCTTCTCGTCGGTGCACTGCGCCGACAGGATGGTCGCGACGAGCATCTCGAGCGCGTTCGAGAAGTGGAGCGCGACGTGCGCGTCGGGGTGGGCGGCCGACAGGCGCTTGACGATCTCGGGCGCGCGCGCCTGGATCGGGTCCTGCCGTGTGAGCGACGTCTTCGGCACCGGTCAGCCGGCCCCGTTCAGGGACAGGGTCAGCTCGAAGTCGTCTCCCGCCCGGTAGGTCGCCCAGGCGCCCGCGCGCAGCACGTGGATCCCTCCGCGCCCCCGAGTGGACCAGGCACGACCGTCCCCGACCATCGCCGTCTCCTCGTCCAGCCCGACGAACACCTGCCCCTCGCGGACGGAGCCGACGATGAACGCGCTCGCCCCGGGCACCCACGAGTCGACGATGTCCCAGTGCGGGCCGAACAGGAGATCGCGCGCGAAG
>DATBLA010000016.1:0-3094 GCA_036555645.1 Actinomycetota bacterium | reverse complement strand
GTCGATCTGCGTCACGTCGCCGTTCACCACGGCCTTGGACCCGAACCCCAGGCGCGTGAGGAACATCTTCATCTGCTCCGGCGTCGTGTTCTGCGCCTCGTCGAGGATGATGAACGAGTCGTTCAACGTCCGGCCGCGCAGGAACGCGAGGGGCGCGACCTCGATCGTCCCGCGCTCCATGAGGCGCGGAAGCGTGTCGGCGCCCATCATCTCGAACAGGGCGTCGTACAGCGGCTTCATGTACGGATCGATCTTCTCGTAGAGGGTGCCGGGCAGGAACCCCAGGCGCTCGCCCGCCTCGACCGCCGGACGCGACAGGATCAGCCGCGAGATCTGCTTCTCCTGGAGGGCACGTACGGCCGTCGCCACCGCGAGGTACGTCTTCCCGGTCCCCGCCGGGCCGATCGCGAAGGTCACGGTCGCGTCCCGGATCGCGTCGACGTACCGCTTCTGCCCGAGCGTCTTGGGCGCGATGCCCTTGCCACGGCCGGTGAGGAACACGTCGCCGAGCACCTGGGTCGGCGTCGCCTCCTCTCCCTTGATGAGCTCGATCGAGCGGCCGACCGAGGAGGGGTTGAGCTCGTGGCCGCGTTCGAGCAGCGCGATGAGCTCCTCGAACAGCAGCGCGACGCGCTCGACCTCGCGCTCGGGCCCGGTGATCGTGATCTCGTTGCCGCGAACGATGATCTCGGAGTCGAAGGCGGCCTCGACGAGCTTCAGCAGCTCGTCTCGCTGGCCGAGGAGGGCGACCATGTTCTGGTCCCCGGGTACGAGGATCTTCACCTGCGTGGTGGCTCTCGCCAAGCGGCGGTCTCTGGGGTTCCCCCCGTCCCTCCTGTGGCCGAAGGGGCCGTCATCCGACGACCCCGAATGCGCCGGATTCTACCGCGGGTGGCTTCGCGCCCCGCCAGGCTCATCCCGCCAGGCTCATCCCGCCAGGCTCATCCCGGCGGCCACGACATCGGCCGTCCACCGAGCAGGTGCAGGTGCAGGTGGAACACGCTCTGGCCCGCGTCGGCCCCGACGTTGGCCACGAGCCGCCACCCGCTGTCGTCGATCCGCTCCGCGTTCGCGATGTGGGCGGCCGCCTGGAACAGGTCGGCGAGCATCCCGCCGTGGCGGTCCTCGAGCTCCCGGACATCCCGCACGTGCTCCTTCGGGATGAGGAGCACGTGCGTGGGCGCCCGGGGGTTCAGGTCGTGGAACGCCAGGACGGTCTCCGTCTCGTGGATGATGCTCGCCGGGGCCTCGCGAGCGACGATCCGGCAGAACGGGCAGCTCGACGAGCTCATCCGTCGCGGCTCGCCGGGCGCCGGAGCGTCGCGGTCGTCGAGGCTCGCTTGCCGGCGGGCTCGTCACGACCCGCGGCGAACTCCTCGAGGAGGCGACGCTCGTCCCGCGACAGGTCGCGCGGCGTCGCGACCTCGATCGCGAGGAACAGGTCGCCCCGGCCGCGACGTCCCAGGTTCGGCACGCCCTTGCCGCGAAGGCGCAGCGTCGTCCCCGACGCCGTCCCCGGGTCGACGTGGATCCGCTCGGGTCCGTCGAGCGTGTCGACCTCGACGTCCACGCCGAGCGCCGCCTGCGCCATCGAGACCTCGAGCACCGCGAACACGTCCTGCCCGTGCCGCTCGAACACCGGGTCGTCCTCGACGTGCACCGACAGGTACAGGTCCCCGGCGGGACCGCCGGCACGGCCCGCGTGACCGGCGCCGGAGATCCGGAGCTCCATCCCGTCCGAGACGCCGGGTGGGATGTCGACCGGGACCGAGGTCTGGACCGCCACGCGCCCCCGGCCCTGACACTGCTCGCACGGCGAGACGATCTCCTCGCCCGTGCCCTCGCAGGTCCCGCACGGATGCGCCGTCATGACCGTTCCGAAGATGCTCCGCCGGACGTCCTGCACCTGTCCCGAGCCGCCGCACGTCCCGCAGCGCCGTGGCGCGGTCCCGGGCTCGGCCCCGTTGCCGCCGCAGCGGTCGCACGGCTCCATCCGTCCGACCTCGACCTGCCGGGCCACGCCGAACACCGCCTCGCGAAAGCCGAGTCGGGTCTGCGCGAACACGTCCTCGCCGTGCTGCGTTCGCGTTCGGCGCGTGGGCCTTCGGCGCCCGAACGTCCCGGCGCCGAAGAACGCCTCGAACAGGTCGGAGACGTCGCCGAACGGGAACGCGGTGGGACCGGCGCTGCCGTAGGCGTCGTAGCGGGCGCGCTTGTCCGGGTCGGACAGGATCTCGTAGGCGGCCGCGACCTCCTTGAACCGCTCCTCGGCCGCGGGATCGGCGTTCACGTCGGGATGGTGCTCGCGGGCCAGCCGGCGATACGCGCTGCGGATGTCGTCGGCCGAGGCGTTTCGGGCAACGCCCAGGATCTCGTAGAGGTCGCGCACCGCGGCCATCGACTAGGCGTCCAGCTCCGTGGCGAGCTCGGACAGCCGGCGGGCGACCGCGCGGACCGATGCCATCACGGACACGTAGTCCATCGCGGTCGGTCCGACGACGCCCACGGTTCCGACCGCCGTGTTCCCCGACCGGAACGGGGCGGACACGATCGAGGCCTCCCACTCGCCGGTGTGAGGGTGCTCGGTCCCGATCGTCACGTTCACGTCCTCGGTCGTGACGTCGCGCAACAGCTCGACCATCTCGGACTCGTGCTCCAGGGCCTCGAACAGGCGCCGGACCGTCTCGCGGCGCCAGTGGGCGGCCTCGTCGGCCAGGTTCGCGACGCCGCCGATCATCACGTGGTGCGCGCCCGGCCCCAGCTGCATGTCGCCGAAGACCTCGCTCGCGGCCGCGAGCACGAGCCGCTCGGTCGCGTCGGCCGAGGCGGCGGCCTTCAGCACCTCGACGCGCGCCTCGGCGACCGAGCGTCCTCGGACGCGGTCGGCGAGCCGGCGCTCGATCGCGGAGAGCGACGGCCCGTCGAGCTCGTCGGGGCGGTCGATCATCATCTTGTCCACCCGCCCTCGCTGCCCGACGACGAGGAGCATGAGCGCGTTCCCCACCTCGATGAGCTCGGTGCGCAGGACGACCTCGGCCGAGCCGGAGGGCGGGACCGCCAGGCCGGCGTACTGGGTCACCCGCGACAGGAGCTG
>DATBLA010000015.1:0-23174 GCA_036555645.1 Actinomycetota bacterium | reverse complement strand
ACCTCGAGCTTGGCGAAGCTCGTCTCGTCGAACAGCCCGGCCCGCTCGCGCGTGGCGACGTGCTCGGCGGGGATGGCCGTCGACCAGTGCTGGCCGGCCCATCCTCGCGGCCGCGTCCCCGCGTATCGGTCGTCCTCGTTCGTGGCGAACCAGTTCGCGCGCTCCCAGCCCGCCTTCTCGCCGAAGGCGGCGCCGAGCTCGGCGAGCCTCGCGTAGGTCGGCGAGACCCGCAGCGGCCGGCCGGCCTCGACGTCCTCGCCCGGGTACTTCACGTCGTAGTGCTTCGCGTAGATCTCGTGGGCGCGCGCGAGCGCGAACCCGCGGCTGCGGTACTGGCGGCCGAACCGCCGGACGTCCATCCTCGACAGGTCCATCGACGGCTCGCCCTCGACGATCCACTCGGCCGTGTACCGGCCGACGCCGGCCGCGCCCGTGATGCCGTGCGCGCAGAAGCCGGCCGCGACGAACAGCCCGCGCACGTCCGTCTCGCCCAGGATGAAGTCGTCGTCGGGCGTGAACGCCTCGGGGCCGTTGATGAAGCGGTTGACCTCGGTCGTCCGCAGCGACGGGATGAGGGCGAACGCGCCCTCGGCGATCGGTTCGAACCGCTCCCACCGTTCCTCGAGCAACCGGTGGTTGAACTCGGGCGGGATCGGCGTGTGCACGTGCCAGGGATCGGGGTTGCGCTCGTAGCCGCCGACGACGAGGCCGCCCACCTCCTCGCGGACGTAGACGAGGTTGTCCGGGTCGCGGAGCGTCGGGAACGACGCCGTCACGCCGTCGATCGGCCTCGTGATGAGGTACTGGTGCTCCATCGGCACGACCGGGATCTCGACGCCCGCCAGCCGGCCGAGCTCGTGGGCCCAGATCCCGCCGGCGTTCACGACGACCTCGGCCTCGATGGTCCCGGCGTCGGTGACCAGGCCGCGAACCCGCCCGTCCAGGACCGTGATCTCGACGACCCGGACGCCGGTTCGGACGCGCGCCCCCGCTCGCCTGGCGCCCTCGGCGAAGGCCATCGTGAGCCCGGTGGGGTCCAGGTGCCCGTCGGTGGGGACGAACTGGGCCCCCCGCACGTTCGAGACGTCGATGAGCGGGAACCGGTCCCGCGCCTCGGCGGCCGTGATCATCTCGACGGGGAGCCCGAAGCTCTTGGCCCACCCGGCCTGACGCGCGAGGGCCTCGAGGCGATACGCGGACGAGGCGAGATGCAGCGTCCCGACCTCGTGCCATCCGGGATCGACACCGGTCTCCTCGAGGAGCCGCGGGTACAGCTCGACCCCGTACATCATCATCCGCGTGTGGCTCACCGAGTTCCGCAGCTGCGCGACGAGCCCGGCGGAGTGGAACGTCGAGCCGCTCGTGAGCTCGGCGCGGTCGACGAGGAGCACGTCGCTCCACCCCATCGTCGTGAGGTGGTAGGCGATGCTGGCGCCCGCGACCCCGCCGCCGACGATCACGACCCGGGCGCGGTCGTCGCCCACGTCAGCCGCCGGCCGCGGCCTCGCGCAGCCAGCGCTCGAACCGCTCGTCCGCCATCGTGCGCGCGAGCCGGTCGAAGTGGTGGGCGGCGTAGGCGACGTAGTCGATCTCCAGCGTCGACAGCCCCTGTTGCACGACCCCCCACATCGCCTCGCGGAAGTCCGACATCACCCGCATGAGGTTCAGCCGGGCGAGGTGGCGATCGTTCACCTCGCCGAAGTACCCATCGAGGAGTCGTTCCTGCGCGCCCTCGGTCAGCCCGTTGTTGATCGAGAGGTTGCCGAGGTCGAAGTACGGATCGCCCATCCCCGCGTACTCGTGGTCGACGAGCCAGGTCCCGCCCTCGCCCCGAAGGAAGTTGTCCGCCAGGAGATCGTTGTGGCACGGCCGCGACGGGACCGGGGCGCTGGCGAACGACGCCTCGATCTCCGAGGCCCGAGCGCGTGCCGGCCCGTAGGCCTCGGGCACCCGGACGCCACGGTCCTCGGCGACGCGCCGGTACTCCTCGACGATCCGAAAGGGCGAGAAGGTCCACGGCAGCTCCGGTCCCGCGTGGATCGTCCGCACGACGCGGACGACGTCGGCGAGGACGGCCTCCTCCTCCATGTCGCCTTCGGCGAGCGGCAGGCCGGGAACCCACCTCGTGACGAGGCACCCGATCTGGGGGACGTGCGCCACGACCTCGGGCCCGACGCCCGCCTCGGCCGCCGCGCGCGCCGCCAGGTACTCGGCCGTCCGGTCGATCCCGAGCAGACCCGTGTTCGCGCCCGCGAGTCGCAGGAAGAAGACCTCGTCGGCGATCTCGACGCGGAAGTTCCGGTTCGTCCGCCCGGCCTCGATCGGCGTCGTCACCGGATCGAGCCCTCGCCAGGCGGGGATGGCCGCGATGGCCTCGGCGAGGACCGTGTCCCCCTCCACGACCCGAACCCTACCGCGCGCGTTCGTTTCGGCGCAACCGTGACCGGTTCCGATCGAGATGGGCCTTCAGAGTGATCGTTCGTGTTCGTTCGGCCTCGGCGTGGGTTGACATGCCGTGCTCCCTCCGTACACTGGCCTGACCATGTCGATGAACGCCGGAGGCCGAACCGGACCGCGAGTCCTCGTACTTATCGCCTAGGCGCGGCCGGGCCGACGAAGGCCCGGGAACCGCGCCGACACCCCTCGCCCCGCGAGGGGTCTTTTTTTCCCCGAGCGGGGCACGTGAGGGGGCGGATTACAGGGCACGTCCCGAGCGGCCGAAGGCACAGAAGCACTCGAAGGGAGCACCAGATGCGATACGAGCTGAAGCGAGGAGACACGACCGTGGCCAGCGTCCTGTGGGAGGGGCCAGGCCAGGTGAGCGTCGAGGTTGCGGACCCGGCGGATCGCGCGCAGTTCGACCGGTTCTTCGGTCAGCAGGAGGCCTACCTGTCCGCCGACCTCGGCTTCGGCGGTGGGATGGGCGAGGGGGGGCTGGCCGTTCGCCGGCGCGACTGGACGCCGTGGGAGTTCGAGCGTGCCACGCGCGCGCTCGCCGAGCGGCTGGGCTGCACGGCCAGGCGCGTGGAGACCGGACCGGTCGAGGAGCGGACCGTGGCGGCGGCGCCATGAAGGTGACCGGCGCCCAGGCGCTGTTCCGATCGCTCGAGGGCGAGGGCGTCGATCTCGTGTTCGGGATCCCCGGCGGGGCGATCCTGCCCGCGTACGACCCGCTCATCGACTCGAAGATCCGACACGTCCTGTGCCGGCACGAACAGGGAGCCGGACACGCGGCCGAGGGCTACGCGTGGGCGACGGGCAAGGTCGGCGTGGCGATCGCGACCTCCGGCCCCGGCGGCTGCAACCTCGTGACGGCGCTTGCCGACGCGAAGATGGACTCGGTCCCGGTCGTCGCGATCACGGGCCAGGTCCCCACGCCGGTCGTGGGCAACGACGCGTTCCAGGAGGCGGACATCACCGGCATCACGATGCCGGTCACGAAGCACAACGTGCTCGTGAAGGACGCGAACGAGGTGGCGGAGACGATCCGCGAGGCGTTCCACATCGCCTCGACCGGCCGTCCCGGACCGGTGCTCGTGGACATCCCGAAGGACGTGCTGCTCCAGGAGATCACGTGGCGCTGGCCGGACTCGATCGACCTCCCCGGGTACAAGCCGACGACGAAGGGCAACCTGCGTCAGGTGCGCTCGGCGGCGCGGATGATCATGGAGTCCGAGCGGCCGGTCCTGTACGTCGGGGGCGGCGTGATCAAGGCGGACGCGAGCGCGGAGTTGCTCGCGCTCGCGACCGACGGCCGCCTGCCCGTCACGACGACGCTCATGGCGCGAGGGGCGTTCCCCGACACGCACGAGCTCGCGCTCGGCATGCCGGGCATGCACGGCGGCTACACGGCCGTGACCGCGATGCAGAAGGCGGATCTGCTCGTGGCGCTCGGGGCGCGATTCGACGATCGCGTCACGGGGCAGCTGTCGAGCTTCGCCCCGGAGGCGAAGATCGTCCACGTCGACGTCGACCCCGCGGAGATCGGGAAGAATCGCGTCGCCGACATCCCGATCGTCGGCGACTGCCGGGACGTCATCGCCAAGCTGCACGCCGAGCTCGTCCGGCAGCAGGAGGAGGCGGGCGGCGTGCCCGACCGCTCGGCGTGGCTCGCGCAGCTCGATGACTGGAAGACGCGCTACCCGTACCGGTACGACCAGCCGGCCGACGGGCCGCTGAAGCCGCAGTACTGCATCGAGCGCCTGCGAGACCTCACCGGCGGGGACGCGATCGTCGTGGCGGGAGTGGGCCAGCATCAGATGTGGGCGTCGCAGTTCTGGCGCTTCACCGAGCCGCGCTCGTGGGTGAACTCGGGCGGGCTGGGGACGATGGGGTTCGCGGTTCCGGCCGCGCTCGGCGCCAAGGCGGGCATGCCGGACCGGCGCGTGGTCGCGATCGACGGCGACGGCTGCTTCCAGATGACGTGTCAGGAGCTCGCGACGTCGACGGCCGAGGGGATCCCGTTCATCACCGCGATCATCAACAACGCGCACCTGGGGATGGTTCGCCAGTGGCAGGAGCTCTTCTACGAGGAGCGGTACTCGCAGGTCTACCTGTCCTACGACGTGCCCGACTACGTGAAGCTCGCCGAGGCGTACGGGTGCGTCGGGCTGCGCGCCGAGCACCCGGACGAGGTGGACACGGTCGTCGAGAAGGCCCTGTCGGTCACCGACCGGAGCGTCGTGATCGACTTCCGCGTGGACGCCGGCGAGATGTGCTTCCCGATGGTTCCGGCCGGCGCGAGCAACGACGACATCATCGTCGGCCCCGAGGGGCTGAAGCCCGTGAACGATCCCGCCGAGGCGCCGGTCGCATGAGCCTGCACACGATCTCCGTGCTCGTCGAGGACAAGCCGGGCGTGCTCACGCGGGTCGCCGGCCTGTTCGCGGCCCGGGGGTTCAACATCGACTCCCTGGCCGTGGGGCCCACGAGCGACGACGGCCTGTCACGGATGACGATCGTCGTGCAGGTGGATCGCAAGCCCCTCGAGCAGGTGACGAAGCAGCTCAACAAGCTCGTGAACGTCATCAAGATCCTCGAGCACGAGCCCGGCGAGGCGGTCGAGCGTGAGCTCATGCTCGTCAAGGTTCGGGCCGACGGCGAGACCCGTCAGCGGGTGATCGAGATCGCCACCGTGTTCCGGGCCACCGTCGTCGACGTCACCCACTCGATCCTGTCGCTCGAGGCCACGGGCAAGCCCGAGAAGCTCGAGGCGCTGCTCGACCTGCTCGGGGACTTCGGGATCGTCGAGCTCGCCCGGACCGGGCGGATCGCGCTGGCCCGCGGCGATCGAGGGATCCGCGAGCGCACGAAGAAGACGCGGGCCGTTGCGGCCGGCGAACGGGAGTGGACCGGCGGGGGCGTCTGAGGCACCGACGCGCCGAGGAGCGAGGTGAGCCGATGGCAACGATCTACCGCGAGAGCGACGCCGACGCGTCGGCCCTGTCGGGACAGCGCATCGCCGTCCTCGGGTTCGGCAGCCAGGGACACGCGCACGCCCTGAACCTCCAGGACTCTGGGCACGACGTCCGCGTGGGGCTCCGGGAGGGCTCGGCGAGCTGGGAGGCGGCCGAATCCGCCGGGCTGCGCGTTCGGCCGACGGCCGACGCGGCGGCCGAGGCCGACGTCGTCATGGTGCTCCTGCCGGACACGGCCCACGCGGCGGTGTACGCGTCCGACGTCGAGCCCAACCTCCAGGCCGGCGACATGCTCATGTTCGCGCACGGTTTCAGCGTCCACTTCGGGACCGTCCGCCCGCCGAGCGGCGTCGACGTCACGATGATCGCGCCCAAGGGCCCCGGCCACCTCGTTCGGCGGACCTACGTCGAGGGCATCGGCACGCCGGCGCTCGTCGCCGTCCAGCAGGACGCGACCGGCAAGGCGCTCCAGCGCGCCCTCGCGTACGGCGCCGGGATCGGCGCCGCGCGGGCGGGGATGATCGAGACGACCTTCAAGGAGGAAACCGAGACGGACCTGTTCGGCGAGCAGTCCGTGCTCTGCGGCGGGCTGTCCTCGCTCGTCGAGGCCGGATACGAGACCCTCGTCGAGGCCGGCTACCAGCCCGAGATCGCCTACTTCGAGTGCCTGCACGAGCTGAAGCTCATCATCGACCTCGTCTACGAGGGCGGGTTGTCGTGGATGCGCTACTCGATCTCCGACACCGCCGAATGGGGCGACTACCGGAGCGGTCCCCGGGTGATCGACGAGGGCGTGCGCGACCGGATGCGCCAGCTCCTGGCCGAGATCCAGGACGGCTCGTTCGCCCGGGAGTGGATCGCGGAGGCCGACGCCGGCTTCCCGCACTTCCTCGCGCTGCGTCGCGAGGCGCGCGCGAGCCAGCTCGAACGCGTGGGACGAGAGCTTCGCGGCATGATGCCGTGGCTGAACTCCGAGGAGAAGGTGGCCCCCGATGCCTGATCACGACCCCGACGTAGTCCGGATCTTCGACACGACGCTCCGCGACGGCGAGCAGGCTCCCGGCATCGCCCTCACGGGCGCCGAGAAGCTCGAGATCGCCGAGCAGCTGGCCCGCCTCCAGGTCGACATCATCGAGGCGGGCTTCCCCGTCTCGAGCGACGGTGAGTTCGAGGCGGTCCGGGAGATCGCCACGAGCGTTCGAGGGCCGGTCATCGCGGCGCTCGCTCGGGTCACGCCCGGGGACATCGAGCGCGCGGCCAAGGCCCTCGAGGGCGCCGACCGCTGGCGCATCCACACGTTCATCTCCACGAGCGACATCCACATGACCGACATGCTCCGGATGAGCCACGGCCAGGTGCTCGACGCGATCCGCGAGGGTGTCAAGCTCGCCGTCGGGTTCACCGACGACGTCGAGTTCAGCGCCCAGGACGCCACCCGCACCGAGCTCGAGTTCCTCCTCGAGTGCTTCAAGGTGGCGGTCGATGCGGGGGCGAGCACGATCAACGTCCCGGACACCGTCGGCTACGCGATGCCCCACGAGTTCGGCGAGCTCGTGCGGACCGTCCGCGAGGCGGTCCCCGACGACGTCGTGATCTCGACGCACTGCCACAACGACCTCGGCCTCGCGGTCGCGAACTCGCTCGCCGGGATCGTGAACGGGGCGCGCCAGGTCGAGGTCGCGGTGAACGGCATCGGCGAGCGGGCCGGGAACTGCTCGATGGAGGAGATCGCGATGATCGTCCGGACGCGGCGCGAGACGCTCGGCGTCCGTCACGGCCTGAACCTTCGCGAGATCACCCGAACGTCCCGGCTCGTCTCGATGACGACCGGCTACAACGTGCAGCCGAACAAGGCGGTGGTCGGGGCGAGCGCGTTCGCCCACGAGAGCGGGATCCACCAGCACGGCGTCCTGGCCAACCGAGCCACGTACGAGATCATGGACCCGATCGAGATCGGGCTCGAGGGCAACCGGCTCGTGCTCGGCAAGCACTCGGGCCGGCACGCGTTCGCGGACGCCCTCGAGAAGATCGGCATCGAGCTCGACGACGACCACCTCAACCGCGCGTTCGCGCGCTTCAAGGAGCTCGCGGACCGGAAGATCCAGCTCACCGACCAGGACCTCGCCGCGATCGTCTCCGAGGAGCTCGGGGCGACGGACGAGGACGTGTACGTGCTCGAGGCGCTCCAGGTCGGGGGCGGGACGCACCTGTCGCCGACCGCCAGCGTCCGGCTGCGCAAGGGCGAGCAGCGCATCGAGGAGTCGGCGATGGGCGACGGCATGATCGACGCGGCGATGGGCGCGATCAAGCGGGCGGCCGGCGTGGACGCGCGTCTGGTCTCCTACAACGTCTCTGCGGTGACCGGTGGCACCGACGCGCTCGGCGACGTCGTGGTCCAGCTCGACGTCGAGGGACGTCGGGTGACCGGCCGCGGCGTGGCGACCGACGTGGTCGAGGCGTCGGCGCGCGCCTACCTCGCGGCGGTGAACCGGGCCCTGTGGCTCGCCGCGCCCGGCGACGAGCAGGGATGAGCCGGGCGGCCGGGCGGCCGGCGAGGGCGGGAGGCGGGTCGCACCGGATCGGCGTGATCCGCGGCGACGGCACCGGCCCCGAGGTCGTCTCCGAGGCGCTCAAGGTCCTCGAGGCCGTCCGGGCCGTCGAGGGGTTCGAGATCGAGCCGCGGGAGTTCGATCTCGGCGCCGAGCGATACCTGCGCACCGGCGAGGTCCTGCCCGTCGACGAGCTCGCCGCTCTCGCTCGGATGGACGCGATCCTGCTGGGCGCCGTCGGCGACCCTCGCGTGCGGCCCGGGATCCTCGAGCGCGAGCTGCTCCTTCGGATCCGGTTCGAGCTCGACCAGTACGTGAACCTGCGCCCGGTCCTCCGGTACCCCGGAGTGCGGACGGTCGTCGACGCGCACGCCGAGAGCGACGTCGACCTCGTCGTCGTGCGGGAGAACAGCGAGGGGCTGTACACGGGCGGCGGCGGATTCCATCGCAAGGGCACGCCGCACGAGGTCGCGGTCCAGGAGTCGATCAACACGCGGCACGGGGTGGAGCGGATCGTCCGGTACGCGTTCGAGCTCGCCCGCCGGCCGGAGCGGCGCCGCAGGCTCACGCTCGTCCACAAGACGAACGTGCTCACGTTCGCCGGCGATCTGTACCAGCGCGTCGTCGACGAGGTGGGGGCCGAGTACGCGGACGTCGACCGCGACTACGTGCACGTCGACGCCGCGTGCATCTACCTGCTCGAGCAGCCCTCTCGCTTCGACGTGATCGTGACCGACAACATGTTCGGGGACATCATCACGGACCTCGGCGCGGTCATCCAGGGCGGCATGGGGATCGCGGCCGGAGGCAACATCAACCCCCAGGGCGTGAGCATGTTCGAGCCGATCGGCGGCACCGCCCCCGACCACACGGGCAAGGGCACGATCAACCCGCTGGCCGCGATCGGGGCCGCGCAGATGCTGCTCGCCTCGCTGGGGGAGGACGCCGCGGCCCGCCGCGTCGACGCCGGGATCCGCCTCGCCTGCTCGAAGCTCGAGTCGATGCGGGCGGGCGAGATGGGCCGCTCGACCTCGGAGGTCGGCGACCTCGTCGTGGAGGGAGCGACCTCGTGACCGAGCCCCTCGAGGTCGAGCTGTACGACACCACCCTTCGCGACGGCGCGCAGGGAACGGGGGTCTCGTACTCGATCGAGGATCGCCTGCGGATCCTCCACAAGCTCGATCAGCTCGGGGTGGCCTACATCGAGGGCGGGTGGCCGGGAGCCAACCCGCGCGACAGCGAGTTCTTCCGCCTGGCCACGAAGGAGGCGCTGTCGACCTCGACGCTGACCGCGTTCGGGATGACCCGCAAGGCCGGCGAGCGCGCCGCGGACAGCGCGGTCCTCCGGGACGTCCTCGACGCCGGAACCGAGGTGGTCTGCCTCGTGGGCAAGGCCTGGGACCTCCACGTGACGCAGACGCTCCGAACCGACCTCGACGAGGGCGTCGCGATGGTCCGCGACTCGATCGCGTTCCTGCGCGAGCAGGGGCGGCGCGTGTTCTTCGACGCGGAGCACTTCTTCGACGGCTATCGGAGCGAGCCGACGTTCGCGATCCGGGTGCTCGAGGCCGCGGAGGAGGCCGGCGCCGAGCGCCTCGTGCTGTGCGACACGAACGGAGGGATGCTGCCGCTCGACGTGGCCGGGATCGTCGAGGCCGTGCGGGTGGCGTTCGAGACGCCGATCGGGATCCACGTCCACAACGACGCCGGGTGCGCGGTCGCGAACTCCCTCGTCGCCGTGGCGAACGGGGCCTACCAGGTGCAGGCCGTCGTCAACGGCTACGGCGAGCGAACCGGCAACGCCGACCTCGTCCCGATCGCCGCGAACCTCGTCCTGAAGATGGGCGCCCGGTGCCTGCCCGACGGCGCGGTCGAGCGGCTCACCGAGGTCGCGCACTACGTGGCCGAGGTGGCCAACGTCACGCCCGATGCCCGCCAGCCGTTCGCCGGCCGGTACGCCTTCACCCACAAGGCCGGTCTGCACGCGAGCGGCGTCGAGCGACTCTCGCGCGCGTACGAGCACGTCGAGCCCGGCGCCGTCGGCAACCGGCGCGGGATCGTCGCCTCCGATCTCGGCGGCGCGGCCACCCTGCGGATGAAGGCGGAGGAGTTCGGCCTCGCGCTCGACGCCGACGCCTCGGCTCGCCTGCTCGCCGACCTCAAGGAGCGCGAGGCCGGCGGGTACACGTTCGAGGTCGCCGACGCGTCGCTCGAGCTGCTCATGCGCCGAGCCGAGGGATGGCGCCAGCCCTTCTTCGAGATCGACAGCTATCGCGTCCACGTCGAGGAGCGCGTCGGCGACGAGGAGCCGCCGCTCGCCGAGGCCACGGTGAAGGTCGTGACGAAGGGAACGCGGCACATCGAGAGCGCCGAGGGGCAGGGTCCGGTGGGAGCGCTCGACACCGCGCTGCGCAAGGCGCTCGTGAACGACTATCCCGAGCTCGAGCACATCGCGCTCGAGGACTTCCGTGTTCGGGTCCTCGACGAGACGCACGGCACGGGCGCGGTCGTGCGCGTCCTCATCGACACGACGAACGGGCAGCGGGAGTGGACCACCGTGGGCGTGTCCGAGAACATCATCGAGGCGTCCTGGGAGGCGCTCGTCGACGGGTACCTGTTCGGGCTCCTGCACCCGCGCGAGGATCGCGAATCCTGACTCCCGTTACCCTGGCGCCGTGACGCTGCGGATCCGCGAGGCCGAACCCGGGGACGCCGAGGCCATCGCCGAGGTGCACGTTCGCGCATGGCAGGCGGCCTACCGGGGACAGCTCACCGATGACTACCTCGACGGGCTGACGGTCGAGGATCGGGTCGATCAGCATCGGCGCACGCTCGCCGAGCCCAGGGCCGAGTGGCGCACGTGGATCGGCGAGGAGGACGGGCACGTGCTCGCCTTCGCCGTCACCGGTCCGAGCGAGGACGCCGACGCCGAACCGACGACGGCCGAGCTGTACGCGGTCTATCTCGTGCCCGAACGCGTCGGCACCGGGATCGGCCGGCAGATGCTCCAGCACCTGACCCAGGACCTGCGCGCGCGCGGGTTCCTCGCGGCCACGCTGTGGGTGCTCGAGACGAACGAGCGCGCTCGGCGGTTCTACGAGATCGCCGGGTGGAAGCCCGACGGCGCCGAGACGAGCGAGCGCGTCGACTGCGAGATGCGCCCGACCGTTCGATACCGGGTCGAGCTGTAGCCGTTCGCCCCGCGGCTAGCCGCCCTCGGGCGCGGGCTCGGTGTCGGGCTCGTCCGGTGGCGGTTCGGCAAGATCCGCCTCGTCCTTGTGCCCATCGTCCGCGACCGGGGCGGACGGCTCGTCCTTGTCGGCGTCGCCCTCCGTCGGCTGGCCGGGCTCGTCACCGGGCGGTTCCTGCGTGCAGCCGGCTCCCTTGCTCTCGGCGGTGCACCCGCACGGCTGGGCGCTGCTGTCGCAGGCGATGGGGGGGTCGCCGCACGAGTCGCCCAGGTGCTTGTGCTGGTCGACGCACGGCCCGATCGACTTGTGGACGTTGACCCCGTGGACCTTGTCGGGACCGGGCCCAGGACCTGGACCGGGTCCTGGCCCCGGACCGGGACCGGGTCCTGGCCCGGGATCGGGGCCCGGTCCGGGACCGGGGATGGGGCCGGGACCGGGACCGGGGTTCGGACCCGGGTGTGGGCCTGGGCCCGGGTCGTGACCGGGAGGCTGGGGTCCGGGGCCGGGATCGGTGCCGGGTCCGGGATCGGTGCCGGGGTCGGTCACCGGTCCCGGGTTCGAACCGTCGTCGATGGTCCCGACCGGCTGCTGGGGGAGCGGGGTCGAGGTGCCGAAGTTCGGACCGGGTCCGAGGACGCCGGGGATCGGGCCACCGAGCGCCGGGAAGAGCGTGCCGAGGATGCCCTGGAGCTGGCCGGCGACGACCGGGGGCAACGCGCCTGCGAGCGAGTCGAGGCGAGAGGAGATCCGCGCGTCGAGCGCCGCCGTCGACAGCCCGAGCGCGAGCGCCCGCTGCCGCAGACCCATCAGCTCCTGCGCGAAGACGCTCGCCATGAGGTAGTTCCCCTGTTCGAGCGCGTCGACGAGCCGCTCGAGGACCGCGTCGGCCTCGGTGAGGGTCTCCTCCCGCGGATCCTGTGTCCCCGGGGGCTGGACGATCGAACCGCTGGCGAGGTCGGTCGTGTCGGCCGGCCTGGGAGCGACACCGCCTCCGGTGGCCAGTGCCGCGATGAGGCCCCAGACGACGAGCATCGCCACGCCGACGAGCGCGACGAGCCGCGGTCGCCTGCGCCGGTGAACCGGGGGGCGCATGACGGTGACGGCTCCCGCGCCGGCAGCCGCCGCCACGAGCGCCGCCCGCTCCTCGGTGAACAGCCGGCCGAGCAGGGCGGTGAGGACGGCCAGGCTGACGCCCTTGTCGAGGTAGCCGTCGGCTCCGCCGATCGCCGGCGTGTCCGCGGGCGGCAACGACGTGAACACGACGACCTTGGCATCGGGCGCGGCTCGCTTGATCCTGCGGAGCGCGTCGCCTTCGAGGAGGTCACCGTCGACGACGATGGCGTCCGGGGTCCCGCGGGCGATCGCGGGCAGGACGCCGCGGAGCGAGGACGTCTGTCCCACGACCTCGTACCCATCGTCCTGTAGCCGGCGCCGAACGTGTGAAGGCCGTGGGTAGACACGGCCGACAACGAGTACGCGCATCTGCCCCGTGGTCATCCTCCCAACCGCTCCTCCCCGGGAAGTCCGCGAGGCACAATCGTAGGCGACCTTTCGGTCCGAATACATCATTCGGCTGGGGGACCCCCGGAATGGTTCTGATGAGCCAGAGCGAATGGTCTACGTGGGCCGGTTCCGTGCCTACAGTGACAGCTCGGTCTCGCGACCGGCCAGGCTCTGCCGGGTCGCGAGGAGCTCGGTGATGCCGTCCATCGGCAGCGGCTTGGCGAAGTAGAACCCTTGCCCCAGATCGCATTTGAGCGCCAGGAGCTTCTCGAGCTGGTCCGCGCGCTCGATGCCCTCGGCCACGGGGCGCAGCTTGAGGATCGCCGCCAGCTCGATGATGGCGGCGGTGAGCGCCGACTCCTCGCCGCCGAGGTTCACGCCGTCCACGAAGGACTTGTCGACCTTGAGGATGTCCACCGGGAACCGCCGGATGTAGTTGAGGCTCGAGTAGCCGGTCCCGAAGTCGTCGACCGCGAGCTTGACGCCGAGCTCCTTCAGCTCGGCGAGCCGTTGGATCGACAGATCCATGTCCTGCATCATCACGGACTCCGTGATCTCCAGGACCAGGCTGTTGGACTCCAGCCCGGTCTCGAGCAGGATCTCGGCGATCTCCCCGACGATCTCGGGACGCTGCAACTGGCGCGCCGACAGGTTGACGGCCATGTGCAACGGCGGCGTGATCGGATACGCCTCCTGGAGTCGCCGCGCCTGGAGGCAGGCCTCGCGGAGGACCCATCGTCCGATCGGCACGATGAGCCCGGTCTCCTCGGCGAGCGAGACGAAGTCGAGCGGCGGAACGGTTCCGCGCGTCGGATGCTGCCAGCGCAGGAGCGCCTCGAGGCCCTCGATGCGACCGGTCTCGAGCTCGATGACGGGCTGGTAGTGCAGGACGAACTCGCCGTTGTCGACCGCGCGCTGGAGGTCGGCCTTCAGCTCGAGCCGGCGGAGCGCGGTGTGGTGCATGGCGGGCTCGAAGACCTGGTAGCGGTTCTTCCCGGCCTCCTTGGCCATGTACATGGCCACGTCGGCGTTGCGGAGCAGCTCCTCGGCCCCGGCGGGGCCGGCCGGACGCGTGGACTCGGCCGTCGCGATCCCGATCGAGGCGCGCGCGAAGACCTCCTTGCCCTCCAGGTGGAACGGTCCCTCGAGCGCTCCGAGGATCCTCGCGGCGACCTCGGCCGCGTCGACCCCGTCGCCGCCGTCGTCGAGCAGGATCGCGAACTCGTCGCCGCCGAGCCGCGCGGCCGTGTCCGCCTGCCGGAGCGTGGTCCGGACCCGGTCGCCGACCTCGGCGAGCAGCCGGTCGCCGGCGGCGTGGCCCAGGGAGTCGTTGATCGTCTTGAAGTCGTCGAGGTCCATGAACAGGACCGACACGGCCTGACCGTCGCGGCCCGTGCGCTCGAGCGCGTGCTCGACCCGGTCCTTGAACAGCGCCCGGTTCGCCAGGCCCGTGACGGCGTCGTGGAAGGCCTGATGGGCGAGCTGCTCCTCGAACGCCTTGCGCTCGGAGACGTCACGGGTGTTGAGGACGATCCCCTTCACGTTCGGGTCGTGAAGGAGGTTGGTCCGCAGCGTCTCCACCTGGAGCCAGAACGCGTCCCGGTGGCGCATCCGGTACTCGGTGAGCGCCGGGTGGTCGTCGACGCCGCGCGCGCCGCCGCCCAGGAACAGGAGGACGTTCGCCTTGTCCTCGGGATGGATGACGTCGGTGAGCTTCGTGCCCTCGAGCTGCTCGGCGGCATACCCGAGGACCCGTTCGACCGACGGGCTGACGTAGCGGATCGTCGAGTCCGCCTCGACGACGGTGACGACGTCGGACGAGTTCTGCACGAGCGACGAGAAGCGGGCCTCGCTCTGGCGGCGCAGGAGCGCCTCGGTGGTCATCGCGCTGTCGAGCGCGAGCGCGGACTGGGAGCAGAGCGCCTCGAGGGAGTGCCGGGTCGCCCGCGGGATCGCGGCGCCGACCGCCACGGTGAGGAGCCCGTGGAGCCCGTCCTTCACGAACAGCGGGACGTTCATCATCCTTCTCGCGCCCTCACCGACGTCGAGCAGGGGCGCGAGCTCCGCGTCGGCGATCGCGACCTCGTACGCGCGGTGGGACTGGAGCCGGTCGCGCTTCCACTGCGGCAACACCGAGATCGAGATCGGCCGGCCCACGACAGCCTGATCTCCCGAGGCCGCAACGACCTGGAACGCGTCGGGGTCGGTGCCCTCGGTCGAGACGAGGAGCCGGATCGCGGCGTCCTGCCCGACGAGCGTCCGGGCGGCCTGGAGCGTGGCCTCGTAGATGCCCTCCCGGTCCACGGCGCTCACGAGGGAGGCTCCCGCGGTCCGCAGGGCCTTCTCGCGGCCGAAGGTGAGCTCGAGCTTGTGGACGAGCCCGGCCATCCGGACGATGACGAGCAGGAACATCGCGGTCGTGGACACGGTGATGACCCACAGGTCGGTCGGCTCGCCGAGCGCGAGCTGCACCGCGCGGACGGCCTGCGGGATGAGCGACGCGGCGCCGAGCAGGACGAGGCGTCCGCGGGTGATGCGGTACTCCTGCTCGGGGGCCCGCTCGGACAGGTGGCGCATCGACTCGTGCAGCGCCGCGGCGCCCCACAGGAGGTAGAACATGCCCCAGCCCGCCTCGAGGTACCCCGACTGGTCGTAGACGAGCCCCTGGACCGAGACGTAGCTGTAGGCGAAGTCGGTGACGAACAGCGACAGCGCCGCCATCGGGAGCAGGTAGAACGACACCCCTCGCCGGCCGGGGGCGATGACGAGGCGCACCACCACGGTCAGCAGGACGAGGTCCATGAACGGGTAGCCCATGCTGACGAGCTTCTGGAGCACGGTGGATTCCGCGTCCTTGGCGAGCGGCGACAGCAGGAAGACCCACGAGATGACGCCGACGCCGATGGCCACGATGAGCGAGTCGATGAGGCTCTCGCGGTCGCGGCCCGGGTTGCGCTTGTGGATGAGGAGCAGCAGGCCGCCGATGAGGCACGGGTAGACCGACAGGTACAGGACGTCGCCGACCGAGGGGAACGGCAGCTCGGTGCCGAAGATGTCCTCGTAGTTGTAGGTGATGACGTCGCCGGCGACGAACAGCACCATGCCGAGCGCGAACAGGTACCAGGGGCTGCGCACCTCGGGCTTCCACATCCGGATCGCGATGACGGTGGCGATCGGGGAGGAGACCGCGATCACGTTGAACAGCCAGCTCTGGCGCGCCCCGGGCACGAACAGGAAGGCCAGCATGGCGAGCATGCCGCCGCACAGGTACAGGAGCCACACGCGACGCTTCATCTGTAAGCGGTATCGGATGGATGGGGGGTCGACTGTAGGAGGCCCGGCCCGGGCCCGATCGAGCGAAAAATGGGTTATGACCTGGGGAAACGCTCGGGCGAGGGCGCGAGGGGGTCCACCGAGGCAGCCGCGACGACGCGCTCGCCCGGTAGGCCCATCGGGGGACGCGCGCCCGATCCGTCCGAGGTAGTCCGCTCCTCGAGCGCGTCCACGCCCCCGTCCAGGTGCGTGCCCACGAGGTCGCCCCGCCGCTCGATGGCCCGCATCCCCGGCACGAACAGGAACGCCAGCGTGACGACCGATCCGAGCGCGCCGGCGACGACGAGGGTCGTCCTCGCGCCGAGGGCCTCGGCCACCGGTCCGGTCATCGCGTAGGACAGGGGCACCAGCCCGATCGAGATGAACCAGTCGAAGCTCGACACGCGCCCGAGCAGCCGCCCCGGGACCAGGCGCTGCTTCGTCGTGATCCACACGATGAGGCCGGCGCTCTCGAGCGCGTTGAACGCGAAGCAGAACGCCATCGCCTGCCACGGCAGCCGCGCGAGGCCGTAGCCGGCCACCATGAGCGTCGACACGGACCAGACCAGGTACATGAACGTCGTGTGCCGGCGGGGCATCTCGCGGTTGCCCATGACGACCGCCGCGGTCATGGCGCCGATCCCGCCCAGCGCGAAGATGAGCCCGAGCTCGCCGGCGGAGCCGCCCATCTCCTCCTTCACGACGAAGGGCAGCAGGACCTCGGCCGGTCCCCAGAAGATCAAGTAGGCGATCGTCGCGGCGAGGAACGTCCCCCACAGCCACACCTGGGTCTTCACGTAGCGGAAGCCCTCCGCGATCTCGCCGAGCATCGACTCGCCCGAGGGCACCGGCCGGCTCGAGGAGCGCATGACGACGAGGCAGACGATCGAGGTCGCGAACGTGACGCCGTCCACGAGGAAGGCGGCGCCGGGATGTCCGAAGCCCGCGATGAGCCACCCGCCGATCGCGGGACCCATCATCCGGAACGCGGCCGGCCGGACGAACTGATCGAGCGCGTTCGCCTGCGTGAGCTCCTCGGACGGGACGAGCTCGGGGACGATCGCGTCGAAGGCCGGGCCGAAGAACGCGGTGCCGGCGCCGTAGCCCGCCGCGATCACCATCATGTGCCAGATCTGGATCGTGCCCGACAGCGACAGCGCGCCGAGCGCGATGACGGCGACCATGCGGATGAGGTCGGCCACGACCATGACCTTGCGGCGATCGAAGCGGTCGCTCACCGCGCCTCCGACGAGGAGCAGGACGACGTGCGGCACGGTCATCGAGAACCCGATCATCGAGAAGGCCGTCGGCGCGCTCGAGATCTCGTACGCCTGCCAGGCGAGCGCGATCGTCGTGATCCCGTCGCCGAGCAGCGAGACCGTCATCCCGGTCCAGAGCAGGCGGAAGTCGCGGTGTCGCAGCGGAACGAGGATCCGGAGCCGCCGGTGCCAGCCGCTCGGGCTCTCCGGGTGGCCGGACACGCTCAGCTCCTTGCCAGGCGGGCCCGGATCATGAGCTGACGGTGGCGGTCGTGCTGGAGCTCGAACTGCTCGCTGATCTCGCCGAGGACGTCACACAGCAGGTCGATCTGATCGTCGGTGTTGGCCGCGGTGACCTGGATGCGGAACCCGACCTCGTCCTTCGGCACGAGCGGGTAGGCGGCCATCGTCACGTAGATGCCGTTGTCGAACAGGTAACGCCCGACGACGTCGATGTCGTCGTGGTTCGCGAGCGGGATCTCGATGAGCGGGAACCCCGATTGGTTCGGCGTGTAGATGTCGAGGTCGTGGAGCCGGTCGAGGATGCGACGGGTCTTCAGGTACATGTCGTAGCGGACCATGTCCCCGCGGGCGTCGTTCACGCGAAGGCCGGCGATCGTCGTGGCGAGCGAGGCGACCGGCGACGGGCCCGAGTACAGGTACGGGGGCGCCGCCACCTTGAGCACGTCCTTCATCCGGGTCGGCAGCGCGAGGAAGGACAGCAACGAGCTGTAGGCCTTGCTGAACCCCCCGACGACGACCATGCTCTCGTAGGTCTCGCCCTGATGGCGCACGATCCCGTTGCCCCGCAGCCCCCAGTCGCTCAGCTCGTCGGGCGAGCGCTCGCCGATCACGCCGAAGCCATGCGCGTCGTCCACGTACAGCAGGGCGTCGTGCTCGCGAGCGATCCGGGCGAACTCTCGGATGTCCGGGGGGTTGCCGGTCATCGAGTTCACGCCGTCCAGCGCGATCACGCACGGCGTCATCGTGCTGTTCGCGATGAGCTGCTCCAGATGCTCGTGATCGTTGTGGCGGAACCGGTGCACGGTCGCGCCGTGGCCGCGGGCGAGCATCGCGCCGTCGTAGATCGTCTTGTGGGCGCGACCGTCGAGGAAGATCACCCCGTTGCCGGCGAGCACCGGGATCACCGACATGTGGATGTGGGTGATCGTGGGCATCAGCAGGGTGTCCTCGCATCCGAGGAGCCCGGTGAGGCGCTCCTCGATCTCCTCGTACAGCACGGGGCTGCCGAGTAGGCGGGACCACGAGGGGTGCGTGCCCCAGGCGGCCAGGTACGGGCCGATGGCGTCGATGATCTCCTGGTCGAGGTCGAAGCCCAGGTAGTTGCACGAGGCGAAGTCCGAGAGCCAGCGCTCGCCGATCCGGATCCGGCGACCGGCCTGCTCGTCGATGACCGCGTCGAGCATCGGGTGCGAGGCCTTCAGCCGCGCGAGGTCGGCGACCGTCGCCATCCAGCGGTCGAGCCAGCTGTCGCTCTCGCGCCGAAGGAGCTTGCCCTTCACTGCGGGAGGCAGTCGGTGATCGCTCTCCCGGCGCTGATAGGGATCGGTCGTGCCACGGCCGCCATCGGCCGTGTCGAGTGACTCGGGCGTCGACATGGTGCTCTTCCCATCGGTGGCAACCGGGAGCCCCTTGAGCCTCCGCGGCGGCGTCCGACGGCCTGACGGCGGAGGCGTCAGGCCCGAGCGACCGACGGCAGACGCATGGGGCGGCCGCGCTCGAACGCCTCGATGGCCTCGGCGTGGCGAAGCGTGAGGCCGATGTCGTCGACCCCCTCGAGCAGGCGCCAGCGCGTGTAGGGGTCGATCTCGAACGACTCGCGCACGCCCCCGCCGCTCACGAGCTGAGACTCGAGGTCGACCGTGATCTCGGCGGTGGGATCGGCGACCACGGCGTCGAGGAGCGCGCGCACGGATCCGGCGGGGAGCTCGACGGGAAGGAGCCCGATCTTCACGCAGTTCGTGCGGAAGATGTCCGCGAACGCCGGGGAGATCAGCGCCCGGAACCCGGCGTCCTCGAGCGCCCACACGGCGTGCTCGCGGCTCGAGCCGCTCCCGAAGTTCGGCCCGGCCAGCAGGATCGTCGCGCCCTCGTGCTCGGGGCGGTTCAGGACGAAGTCCGGGTCCTTGCGCCACTCGGCGAACAGGAACGGGCCGAACCCCGTGCGCTCGATCCGCTTGAGGTGCTCGGCGGGCACGATCTGATCGGTGTCGACGTCGGCGCGGTCGAGCGGGAGCCCGCGGCCGGTGTGCGTGGTGAACGGTCTCATGGGATCAGACCCCGATGTCCTGCGGCGTGGCGAAGCTGCCCGCGACCGCGGTGGCGGCGGCGACGGCCGGGCTCACGAGGTGGGTCCGCCCTCCCTTGCCCTGCCGACCCTCGAAGTTCCGGTTGCTCGTCGAGGCGCACCGCTCGCCGGGCGCGAGCTGATCGGGGTTCATCCCCAGGCACATCGAGCACCCGGCGTCGCGCCACTCGAACCCGGCCGCCGTGAAGATGCGGTCGAGCCCCTCCTCCTCCGCCTGGCGCTTCACGAGCATCGAGCCGGGCACGACCATCGCCCGCAGGCCGGGGCGCACGGTCCGGCCCTCGAGGATCCCGGCCGCCTCGCGCAGGTCCTCGATCCGGGAGTTCGTGCACGAGCCGATGAAGACGGTGTCCGGGCGGATCTCGCGGATCGGCGTGCCCGGGCGAAGGCCCATGTACGCGAGCGCGCGCTCGGCGGTCTCGTCCGCCGGTTCGGGGACGACGTCGTCGATCGTGACCGTGTGTCCGGGGTTCGTGCCCCACGAGACGTGCGGCCGCAGCGAGCCGCCGTCGATCGTGACCTCGCGGTCGAAGACCGCGCCCTCGTCGGTCGGGAGCGAACGCCAGTCCTCCAGCGCCTCCTCCCACTGCGCGCCCGATGGCGCGGACGGCCGCCCCTGCACGTAGGCGAACGTCGTGTCGTCGGGCGCGACCATCCCGGCGCGCGCGCCGGCCTCGATCGACATGTTGCAGATCGTCATCCGCCCCTCCATCGACAGCGAGCGGATGGCGCTGCCCCGGTACTCGATGACGTGGCCGACGCCGCCCGCGGTCCCGATCGTCGCGATGATCGCGAGGATGACGTCCTTGGCCGAGACCCCGAGCGGCAGGTCGCCGTCGACGGTCACGGCCATCGTTCCCGGCCTGGCCTGCGACAGCGTCTGGGTGGCCAGGACGTGCTCGACCTCGCTCGTCCCGATCCCGATCGCGAGCGCCCCGAAGGCGCCGTGGGTGCTCGTGTGCGAGTCGCCGCAGACGATGAACAGGCCGGGCTGCGTCAGGCCCATCTGCGGCCCGATGACGTGGACGATCCCCTGGCCGATCGAGCCCGTCGGGAACAGCCGGATCCCGAACTCGTCGCAGTTGCGCTCGAGCGCCTCCATCTGCCGGCGGCTCACCGGGTCCTCGGGCCCGGGCGCGGTCGGGACGTTGTGGTCCATCGTCGCGACGGTCAGGTCGGGCCGCCGCACGGTCCGTCCGGCCAGCCGCAACCCGTCGAAGGCCTGCGGGCTCGTCACCTCGTGGACGAGGTGGAGGTCGACGTAGAGGAGGTCGGGTTCGCCCTCGGCCCGGTGCACGACGTGGCGCTCCCAGACCTTCTCGGCGAGCGTGCGCGGGGCCATGCGTCGATGGTCGCAGGCCCGACCCCGGGCGTCCACGGCGGGACGACGGGCGGGCCGGTTCCTCAGCCGTCGGCGGCGAGCTCGCCCGCGAACGCGCCGGGCTCGCCGTCGGGCAGCAGGACGCGGAACGATGCGCCGCCGCCCTCACGCGCCTGCACCCAGGCCCGGCCGCCGTGCATCTCGGCGAATCGCGCGACGAGCGACAGGCCGATCCCCGTCCCGGGCATCCGGTCGGGATCCGGGCCTCGGCGGAAGGCCTCGAAGACGATCTCCTCGAACCCCTCTGGGACCCCGGCGCCGTCGTCCTCGACGGCGATCACGCTGGCCTCACCCTCGCGCCAGCAGCGCACCCAGATGTGGCTCCCCTTCGGCGTGTAGCGGATCGCGTTCGACACGAGGTTCTCGACGATCCGCTCGACCTTGGGCCGGTCGACGCTCGCGATGCATCGCTCGCTCGCCACCTCGATCGACCGCGAGTCTGCGTCGTGCCGGGCCACGACCTCGCCGAGGAGCTCCGCGAGGTCGACGGGGAAGCGCCGGGGTTCGACGATCCCCGAGTCGAGCCGGTCCAGATCCAGGAGATCGGTCAGCAGGGCGTTCATCCCGAGCGAGCGCCCGACGAGCGTGGCGAGGAGCTGGCGTCGCTCCTCCGGGTCGAGCTCGTGGTCGAGGTGCTCGAGCGTGCTCGCCGCCCCCATGATCGCGGTGAGCGGCTCGCGCAGGTCGTGCGAGAGCGTGTGCAGCAGGGTGTTCTTCAGCCGGTCGAGCGCGACGAGCCGGTCCTCGGCTCGCCGTCGCGGCGTGATGTCGAACATGAGCCCCTGGAGGCAGATCGGCCGCCCGTCGACGCCAAGCACGGCGGTGGCCTCGTCCATGATCCAGACCCACTCGCCGTCGCGGCGCTGCATCCGGTACTCGATCTTGAACGCGTCGCCCGTCGACAGCGAGCGCTGCTCCTCCGCCTGGACGAGGGGGAGGTCCTCCGGGTGCGTGAAGGTCGCCTGCGGGTGGGGGTGGTCCATCCACTCCTTGGGCGTGAACCCCAGGATGCGCTCGATCTGGGGTGACAGGTAGAGCCAGTCGCCCTCGGGTCCGTAGTTCGCCAGGTAGACGACGCAGGGGAGCTGCTCGACGAGGTTCCGGTACTTCGCCTCGGTCTCGGCGTGGTGCTCCACGAGCTCGCGGTACCGAGCGCCCGAGGTGTGGGCGTCCGCCCCGGACGCGCGGATCACGATGAGCGGTTCGTCCGCGTCGACCCGCTCGCCCCACAGCCGGAGCTGA
This sequence comes from Actinomycetota bacterium, assembly GCA_036555645.1. Lineage (GTDB taxonomy): Bacteria > Actinomycetota > UBA4738 > UBA4738 > HRBIN12 > DASSJM01. The sequence goes on along the minus strand of DATBLA010000015.1, from coordinate 991 downwards.
TGCAGGCGGCCGGGGCCGGCGTGGACGGATGCGTCCCATCCGAGCACCTGTCCCTGCTCGAGCCGCGTCCGGCACGCCCCCGGTCCCGCGGTGCCCCAGATGAGGAGCCCGAACACGTCGGCGCCCAGCAGGTCGCTGAGCGTGGTCCCGAGGAGCACGCAGAACGCGTCGTTGGCCTCGAGGATCCGGCCGTCGCCGAGGGCGGCGACGACCATGCCGACGAGGCTTCGGTGGAAGACGCGCTCGAAGAGCGCCTCGCGATGCGGGGCGCGGACGGGGACATCCATCGCGTTGATAGATCGGAAGGAACCGCCCGAGGGTTGACCGGGGGGGTCGTCCAGGCGGAGGTTCGGAGGCGCGAACCGAGCTCAGCCGAGCTCGTCTTCGATGATCCGCACGATCTCGTCCTCGATCCCCGAGGCGATCGACTTCGACATGCCGGAGCAGAGCACCGAGAACTCGACCCAGGAGTCGGTGGATTCGGCGTGGACCCAACCCGAGAGCGCGGAGATGTTCGTCAGCGTGCCGGTCTTCGCCCGGACCTGCACGCCGTGGAGGCGGTTTCGAAGCGTGCCCTCGCCGCCCGTCGGCAGGGCTCGCCGAAGGTCCGGCCCCCACGTCGCGTCCTCGGCGAACCACAGGAGCCGGACGATCCCCTCGGCCGTGACCCGGTTCGCGTAGGACAGGCCCGAGTTGTCGTTCACGGTGAAGTCGGCGCCGTGGTCCGTGGTCCAGGACTCGATCGACGCGGCCCCCTTCGCGATCGAGCCGGGAACCCCGCGGACGTGCGCGCCCAGACCCTTGCCGAGGGTCTCGGCGATGAAGTTGTTCGAGGGCCGGAGCATCTTCATCAACAGGTACTGGAGCGGGCGGGACCGGATCGAGGCGACGGTCTCGAGATCGGACGGCGCGGCACCGGATCCCGGACGTCCGGCCACACGGACCCCGAGCGACTCGAGCTTGCGCGTCAGGACCTCGGCCGCCCGGCGCT
>DATBLA010000014.1:0-16799 GCA_036555645.1 Actinomycetota bacterium | reverse complement strand
TCCCACGGCAGCCCCTCGGCCTCGTAGTCGGGCGGATACGACCCCGGCCCCAGACCGACCACCAGCCGGCCGCCGGAGAGCAGATCGATCGCGCCGAGCGACTTCGCGAGCGCGATCGGCCCGCGAACCACGGCGAGCGCGACCGTCGTCGCGAGCGTCATTTCGCCCGACGCCGAGATCACCGACGCGAGCGCGGTCGGACCGTCGAGCCACGGCCTGCGGTACTGGAGGTGGTCGTTCGCCGATACCGCGGTGAAGCCGAGCCGCTCGGCGGTCCGCACGTATTCGGCCAGAGGCATCGGCCCGGGCGTGGCCTCGTCCCAGGTGAGCAGCGGTAGGTGCACGCCGAGCTCCATGGTGCGCAGCCTATGCCGAGCCGGTTCGCCGTTGTCGCGTCCCGCGGGCCCGGGTGAAGATGCGTCCGTGGGCTGGATCGCGAACGGGACGGCGCTGATCGCCCGGATCGGCGCGGACCCTCGGGACGACGAGGATCTGCGCGAGAAGAAGGCGCTTCTCGTCCTGCTCGCGGTCCTGATCCTGCCCGTGTCCCTCGTGTGGGGCTCGCTCTACCTGGCGTTCGGCTCGCGTGTCGGCATCATCCCGTTCGTCTACTTCGCGGTCTCGGTCGGCTCGTTGGTGGTGTTCGCCCGAACCCGGAACTTCCGGCTCCTGCTCGTCGTTCAGCTGCTCAACGTGCTCCTGAAGACGACGATCGGGCAGATGCTCGCGGGAGGGTTCCTCGCCGCCGGAGGCGTCGGGTTGTGGGGGATCCTGGCGCCACTCGGGGCGCTCGTCTTCCTCGAGGTGCGCCAGGCCGTTCGCTGGTTCGTCGCGTTCCTGGCGGCGTTCCTGGGCCTGGGGATCCTGGGCGAGGTGCTCCTTCCTCCGGTCGACGTCCCGGTCTGGTTCACGACCACGATGCTCGCGCTCAACGTCGTCGGCGCCGGCTCGGTCGCGTTCCTGATCCTGGCCTCGTTCGCCAACCAGCGCAACGACGCGCTGAGCGCGCTGCGTGTCGAGCAGCAGCGATCCGAGGCCCTCCTCGTGAACGTCCTGCCGACCTCGATCGCGGAGCGGCTGAAGGCGGCCACCCAGTCGATCGCTGACCATTTCGACTCGGCGTCCATCGTCTTCGCCGACGTCGTCGACTTCACGCCGCTGTCGGGGAGCCTCCCGCCGGCCGAGGTCGTCGGCATCCTCGATCAGCTCTTCTCCCACTTCGACACGCTCGTCGAGCTGCGGGGGCTCGAGAAGATCAAGACGATCGGCGACTGCTACATGGCCGCCGCGGGCGTGCCGATCGCGCGCGAGGATCACGCTCGCAGGGCGGCCCTGCTCGCGCTCGACATGCGGGAGGCGGCCACGACGTCGACGATCGCCGGCAGGCTCGGCCTCGAGCTGCGGATCGGCATCAACTCGGGTCCGGTCGTCGCCGGCGTGATCGGCACGAAGCGTTTCCTCTACGATCTGTGGGGCGACGCGGTGAACACGGCGAGCCGGATGGAGACCCACAGCACGCCCGGCGAGATCCAGATCACGCGCGAGACGTACGAGCTGCTCAAGGACGAGTTCGTCTGCACGCGACGCGGGACGATCGAGGTCAAGGGCAAGGGACCGATGGAGACCTGGTACCTCGAGGGGTCACGCTCGAACGACGCTCGTTCGGAGGATCGCTCCGCCGAAGCGGCGTCGTCATCGTGATCGGCGCTCGGCGAGGCGCTCCTGCATCCCCATCTGGTGATACGACTCGCGGAGCCACCCGAGCAGCTCGTCGTCGAGCTCGTCGAGTGACGTGATCCGCATCCAGTGCCCGAACCATCCCCCGCCGTAGTCCTCGATCTTGCGGATCCTCCGGCTGCGAAGCGGTTTCGGGAGTCCGAACGCGATCGTCATCCCTCGATCGCTCACGGCGTTGACGCCTGCGAACCGCACGCGTCCCATGAAGGCCACGCGCGTCTTCGCCGGAGCGACCTCGTAGGGACCGCACGCCGCGATGAGCCGCTCGAAGCCATCGAACAGCTCCCTCGCTCGCTGCCCCTTGCCTTCGAGGAACCGCTCGACGGAATAGGAGCCGCAGGCGTGCCACATGTTGCGGCCGACGAACCTGCGCCCGCACTTCGGGCACGTCCAGAGCTCGCGCTGTGGCGGCACGCCGATGAGGATAGGCCCCTCGGGTCGTGGTTCGGGACGCCGCGCGCGGGGGAAGAACCGAGTGCGCGGGAGCAATCACACAGCCCGAGGGAGGCACGTGATGGGCATCGTGATCTACGACAAGAGCATGTCGCTCGACGGCTTCATCGCGGGCGCGAACATGCGGCTCGAGGCCGGCCTGGGCGACGACGGCGAGCGGCTCCACGACTGGGTCTTCCAGGACGAGGCCGGGAAGCAGATGATCGAGCGCGAGGTCGCCGACCTCGGCGCCGTGATCTGCGGGCGGACCACGTACGACATGTCGATCCCGCACTGGGGCGACGGGGGCCCGACCGGGCCGGCGCGCGTCCCGCTGTTCGTGCTGTCGCACGGCGTGCCGGACGAGGTCCCCGGCGGCGGCGTGTACACGTTCGTCGACGACGTCGAGACGGCGCTCGCGCGGGCGCGTGTGGCCGCGGGAGACAAGAACATCAGCGTCATGGGTGCCGACGTCGGCCGCCAGTTCCTCGACGCCGGCGTGATCGACGAGATCTCGATCCACGTCGTGCCGGTGCTGTTCGGGAGCGGCACGCCGCTGTTCGGCACGGGCGTGGCCGAGCACGTCACGCTCGAGTTCGTCGGCATGAGCCAGAGCCCGCGCGCCATCCACCTGCGCTACCGCGTCGTCCGCGACACCTGACACGTATCGTGCCCGCGTGGCTCCGCCTCGCGTCGTGACGAAACGCGCGCTGAACCGTGCGCTCCTCGAACGACAGATGCTCCTGCGTCGGCGCCGGGTGCCCGCGCTCGAGGCCGTGGAGCGTCTCGTCGCCCTCCAGGCCCAGGAGCCGCGGGACCCCTACGTCGCGCTGTGGTCACGCGTCGAGCCGTTCCGCGCCGAGACGCTCTCCGACGCGCTCGAGGATCGACGCGCCGTCCGCATGACCCTGCTCCGAGGGACGCTGCACCTCGTCACCGCGCGTGACGCGATCGGCCTTCGCGCGCTCGTGCAGCCGGCGATCGAGCGCGTGATCTTCAGCTCGAGCCCGCTTCGAAGCGCCTACCGCGGCTTCGACATGGACGAGCTGTCCGTGGCGCTGCGCGGGTGGCTCGAAGAGCGGCCGCGCAAACGCGCCGAGCTCGTCAAGGAGATCTCGGCTCGGTGGCCGGACGCCGACGCCGACTCGCTCGGCTACGCGATGTACGCGCTGCCGACGGTGCAGGTCACGCCGCGAGGGCTCTGGCGGCGAAGCGGCGGCTCGGCGTTCACGACGATGGAGGCATGGCTCGGCGCCTCACCCGACCCCGCGGCCGAGATCGAAGAGCTCGTCCTGCGCTACCTGGCGGCCTTCGGACCCGCGACGCCCGCCGACTTCCAGTACTGGTCCGGCGTGCCGGGTCCGGCCGAGATCTTCGAACGACTCCGGTCGCGGCTCCGCCTCGTTCGCGACGAGGACGGCCGCGAGCTGTTCGACGTCCCGCGCGCTCCGCTCCCCGACCCGGACCTCCTCGCGCCCGTCCGCTTCCTCCCCGAGTACGACAACGTCGTCATCGGCCACAAGGACCGGACGCGGATCGTCGCCGACGGCATCCCGCGGTGGACCGAGGTCGGCTGGGGATCCGTGCTCGTCGACGGGTCGGGCGCCGCGCGATGGCGGCTGTTCGAGACGAAGGACGACGCGACGCTTCGGATCGAGGCGTTTCGCCGGCTCACGCGCGAGGAGCGAGCCGAGATCCGAGCCGAGGCCCGGCGACTCGCGACGTTCCTCGCGCCGGAGACGAAGGTCCGGCTCGAGCTCTAGGTCGAGGCCGTGACGGTCGACGGGACCTCGCTACCATCGCGTGTCCATGGGCGAGCTCGATGACCCCGTTGTGGTGGACTTCCCGCTCCGAGGCGAGTGGGCCGCCGCGACCACGCCGGCGCATCGGATCCCGAGCCACGGCACGGACATGCTCGGCCAGCGCTACGCGTTCGACTTCGTTCGGATCGACGACCGTTCCGGGTTCCATATGCATCCGGCCGGAACGCTCCGGTCGTACCTCATCGGCGGCCGAACGCGGGACTGCTACGGCTGGGGGCAGCCGATCCATGCGGCGTTCGACGGCGAGGTCCTCACCGCCGTGGACGGCGTCCCCGAGCGACCGTGGCTCCACGTGGCGCGCGAGCTCGCGCTCGTCGCGAAGAACGCCGTGACGTTCGACCCGTCGAAAGGGGTCGCGTCCGTTGCCGGGAACCACGTCGTCATGCGGACGGGGGAGACCTTCGCGCTGTACGCACACCTCGCGCCGACGACGGTCGCGGTCCGACGGGGCGAGACCGTGCGCGCCGGCGACGTGATCGGCCGGGTCGGCCACACCGGCAACTCGACGGCCCCGCACCTGCACTTCCAGCTCATGGACGCCGCCGACCCGCTCGAGGCCAAGGGCATCCCGTGCGCGTTCGCCGAGTACGTCGCCGAGCGCGACGGTCGGTGGGAGCAGGTCGAGCGAGGCATCCCTCGGCGACGCGAACGCATCCGATCCGTCGCGTGAGTCGCGGATGCCGCGTCCACGCGGCGGCATGTTCCGGGCTCCGACCGGGTACGCATCTCGAGAGGCTCGGAAGGAGGATCGAATGGGCGATCTCGACACGAAGGAACGCCGCAGTCTCGCCGAGCACGGCAAGGCGCTCCCGGACGGCTCGTTCCCGATCCGCAACCGCGAGGACCTGAAGGACGCGATCCAGTCCTACGGCCGAGCGAAGGACAAGGCAAGGGCCAAGCGCTGGATCAAGAAGCGCGCTCGGGAGCTCAACGCCGAGAAGGAGCTGCCCGAGGACTGGTGACGGACCGAGCCACCCATTCGGATCGGCCCCCCGTCTTGGCGTGATCGCTGCCAGTGTGCGACGCTTGCCGCCGATGTCCACACAACATCGAGAGTCGACCGACGAGACCGGCGCGTACCGGGCGGCCCTCGAACGAGCCGAGACCCTTCGCGCCTACTACACCCACCTGCTCGTGTACGGCGTGGTCACCGGCGTGCTGTTCTTCGTCAACCTGCTTACCCGTGGGGACGACGGAAGCTGGTGGTTCCTCTGGTCGCTCGCGGGGTGGGGGATCCTCGTCCTGATTCACACGCTGGTGGTGTTCGGCAGCGCCCTCTCGCAGGACTGGAAGCTGCGGAAGGCGGACGAGATCTACCGACGCCGCCAGAACGACTTCACACCCTGACCTCAGCGGGTCCATCCGCGCGGGGGCATCGCCCCGTAGGTCAGGCCATGAGCCGCGTCGCCGCGATCGCCCTTGCCGGGGCGCTGCTTTCGGCCTGCTCCTCCGACGCCACGCCCGAGCCACCGTCGAGCTCCGGAGCCACCTCGACGAGTCCCTCCCCGACCGGTCCGGCCGTCTATGAGGCGTCGGGCTGTCCGGTCGCGGACGAGGAGTTCTGCGCGACGGCGGTCCAGGTCATCGAGGCGCTCCAGGCCGGCGACGCCGACCAGCTCTTCACCCTGAGCCGGAGTGATCGCCTCGTCTGCGCTCGCGTCAACACGGAGTACTTCCCGGGATGCCGAACGGACGACGTGCTCGAGGGACACGGTTCGGCCGGCGCGGACTTCATCGTCGAGGTCCTCGACGAGGACGGATACCGGGAACAGCTCGAGGCCCTCGCGACGAACGTCGACCCCTCGTTCTCCGACGAGCTCGGCGACGGCGCCGTCCGTGTCCTCGGCGTCGGCACGTGCGGCCCGGACATCCCCGGCAGGCGGACCTACCACCTCGCGTGGACGGCCGCCGTCAGCGAGCGCGGCGCGCCTGCCGAACGCGTCCTCGGGAGCTTCGAGCTCCTGTTCGAGGACGACTGGCGCATCGTCCTGTGGTACGTGAGTCCGCTCGAGGAATGGGAAGCAGAGCAGCCGGACCCGCTCGAGCTCGCCTTCTGCGAGGCCGGTCGCAGCCCCTGGCCGGCCTGAGGATCCCGACAAGCAGCGCGCAGGCCAACCCGGCAGCGTCGGCTTCGGTTGCCGAAGCTTCGACAGGGTGGAACACTCCGTCGCCGGCCGCCAACGAGTCGGGCGGCCGAGGGAGGCGCGGGTGCAGGGTCGGGGTGGGCACGTCCTCGTCGTGGACGACGACGCGATGAACCGGCGACTGCTCACGGCAACGCTGGCCCGGGAGGGGCTCCGGACGACCACGGCAACCGACGGCGCCGAGGCCCTGTCCGCGATCCGCGAGGAGCTTCCCGACGTGGTGCTGCTCGACGTCGAGATGCCCGGGATCGACGGGTTCGAGGTCCTCGAGCGGATCAAGGCCGACGAGGCGACCCGCCACGTGCCCGTGATCATGATCTCGGGCCTCGACGACACGGACAGCGTCGTTCGCTGCCTCGAGGCGGGCGCCGACGACTTCCTGCCGAAGCCATTCGACGCGGCGATCCTGCGCGCCCGGATCAACGCCGGGCTCGACCGCAACGCCCTCCACACGCTCGAACGCGACCGTGTCCGCGACATCTTCATGCGCTTCCTGCCCGAGCCGCTCGTCGACGACGTGCTCGCGCGGACCGACGGCGACGCGCGGATCCGCCCGGACCAGATGACGGCGACGGTGCTGTTCGGCGATCTCCGCGGGTTCACGAGCTACGCCGAGGGGCGTCCGGTCGATGAGGTCATCGAGGCGCTCAACACGTATCTGACGCTGATGACCGACGCGGTCCTCGACCACGGCGGCACGATCGTCGACTACATGGGCGACGGCATCATGGCCGCGTTCGGCGCCCCGGTCGCGAGCGACGAGCACGCCGATCTCGCGCTCGCTGCCGCGCGCGCGATGGCCGGGGAGCAGCTGGCGACGTTCAACGCGTGGCTCTCCGCGACCGGCGTCGAGCACCCGCTCCGGATGGGCATCGGGATCAACTCGGGACCGGTGCTGTCGGGCAGCGTCGGCTCGCCGCGGCGCTTCGACTACGCGGTAATCGGGGACACGACGAACACCGCGTCGCGGATCGAGGCGATGACGAAGGAGCTCGACCACGCGGTGCTGTTCGCCGAGTCGACGAGGAACGCGCTCCGCGAGCTACCCGGGGATGCGGTCTCGCTCGGCGAGTTCGAGATCCGAGGTCGCAATGCCCACATCGCGTTGTGGGCGCTCGACGTCGAGGATCCCGCGTGACCGCCCCCGACGATGAGATCGGCGCGCTCCGCGAGCGGATCGTCGAGCTCGAGGCCTCCGAGGCCGGCCGCGAGCGCGCGGAGAAGGTCCAGGACGCCCTGTACCGGATCGCCGAGACGGCGAGCACGGCCGAGAACATGCAGGACTTCTACCGCAGGATCCACGCGATCGTCGGCGAGCTCATGTACGCGAGCAACTTCTACATCGCCCTGTACGACGAGGACCGCGAGCTCATCAGCTTCCCCTACTACGTCGACGAGGTGGACGAGGACCTCCCCGACCCCAACGTCTGGGAATCCTTCGGCGTCGGCAACGCGCGAGGGATGACGGCGTACGCGCTCCGCAAGGGGGAGCCGGTCCTGAACACGCCGACCGAGTACGAGGACCTCCTCGCCCGGGGCGAGGTGGAGGAGGTGGGGCTTCCGGGCCAGGACTGGCTCGGGATCCCGCTCCGGTTCGAGGGTCGCACGCTCGGCATCCTCGTCGTCCAGACCTACGAGGAGGGACAGCGGTACCGGCCCGACGACGTCAGCGTCATGACGTTCGTCGGACAGCACATCGCGCAGGCGTTGGCCCGGGCCCAGGCGATCGACGAGACGCGCCAACGAAACGCCGAGCTCGCGCTCATCAACGACGTGCAGCGCGGTTTGGCGGAGAACCTGGACATGCAGGCGATGTACGACCTCGTCGGCGACCGTCTCCAGGAGATCTTCGATGCCCAGGTGGTCGACATCGGCGTGCTCGACGAGCCGGCCGGGCTCATCCGCTTCCCGTACTCGATCGAGCTCGGTGAGCGCTTCCCGGACGAGCCGATCGAGATCATCGGGTTCCGACGGCACGTGATCGAGACGCGCGAACCGTTCGTCGCCGACGAGAACATCGAAGAGCTCGCCGACCGGTTCGGGCAGCCCTACGTCATCCAGGGACTGCCGCCGAAATCATCCGTCTTCGTCCCCCTCCTGGTCGGTGGACGCGCCACGGGTGTGATCTCCCTTCAGAACCTCGATCGCAATCACGCGTTCAGCGACGACGACGTCTCGCTCCTCACGACGCTCGCCGGCAGCCTGAGCATCGCATTGGAGAACGCGCGGCTGTTCGAGGAGGCGCGCCAGCGAAACGCCGAGCTCGCACTCGTCAACGAGGTTCAGCGGGGTCTGGTCGAGAACCTCGGGATGCAGGCGATGTACGAGCTCATCGGCGATCGGCTCCACGAGCTCTTCGACGCCCAGGTGGTCGACATCGGCGTGCTCGAGCGAGACACGGGGAGGATCCGATACCCGTACTCGATCGAGCGCGGCGTTCGCTATCCGGAAGATCCAGAGTCCGTGGAGCCGACCGGCATCACGGCCCACGTCATGCGGACCCGCGAACCGCTCGTGATCAACGAGCGACTGATGGAGCGCGTCGACGAGGTCGGCGGTACCGTGATCATCGGTTCGGGCGAGTCCCCGAAGTCCGTGGTGTTCGTCCCCCTCCTCGTCGCGGGAGAGGCGACTGGCAGGATCTCGCTCCAGAATCTCGACCACGAGCACGCCTTCACGGAGGCGGACGTTCGACTGCTCACCACGATCGCCGGCGGCCTCAGCGCCGCCCTCGAGAACGCTCGGCTGTTCGAGGAGACGCGCCAGCGCAACGCCGAGCTCGCGCTCATCAACGACGTGCAGCGGAGCCTCGCCGAGAACCTCGAGATGCAGGCGATGTGCGAGCTCGTCGGCGACCGACTCCAGGAGATCTTCGACGCCGACGTCGTCGACATCGGCATCCTCGATCGCGAGGACGGTCTGCTGCACTTCCCGTACGCGATCGAACGCGGCGAGCGCCTCCCGGACATTTCGCTCGAAGTCATCGGCTACCGGGCACACGTGCTCGAGACACTCCAGCCGCTGCGGACGGACGATTCCTCGACCGACGAGCAGTTCGGTCAGCCGCACTCCATCCAAGGCGAGGAGACGCAGGCGTGCGTGTTCGTCCCGCTGGTGGTCGGGCGGGAGGCGACGGGCGTCATCTCGATCCAGAGCCTCGACGGCGATCGCGTGTTCAGCGACGCCGACGTGCGTCTGCTTGCGACACTCGCCGGGAACCTCTCCGGGGCGCTCGAGAACGCCCGCCTGTTCGAGGTGACCCGCCAGCGCGCGGCCGAGCTCGCGATCGTGAACACCGTCGGCCAAGCCATCGCCGAGCAACTCGACCTCGACGCCTTGATCGAACGTCTCGGCGATCAACTGCGCGAGGTGTTCGCAGCCGATCTCGTCTACGTGGCGCTGCACGACACCGCCACCGACCTCATCCAGTTCGCCTACTACAGCGAGCACGGGGAGCGGCGTGACAACACGCCGATGCGCCTCGGCGAAGGCCTCACGTCGCGGATCCTCCAGACACGGGAGCCGATGCTCCTCAACCGGCCCGAAGCGTTCGCAGACGTGGGCGTGGAAGCGCTGGGGACGCCCGTCAAGTCCTACCTCGGCGTTCCGATCATCGCCGGCAGCGCGGCGATCGGCGTGGTGAGCGTCCAGAGCATGGAGCAGGCGGGGCGGTTCGGCGAAGCGGACGCGAGACTGCTGTCGACGATCGCAGCCAACGTCGGCGCCGCGATCGCGAACGCGCGCCTGTATCAGGAGACGGGGCGACGCGCGAGCGAGACGGCCGCGCTCGCCGAGCTCGGCAAGGAGATCGGCGGCCTGCTCGAGCTGGATCCGATCCTCGGCAGGATCGCGGAGCGCGCGCGAGTGCTGCTGGATGCCGAGACGAGCGCCGTGTTCCTCCGGGACGAGGCCGACGCCGGGCAGTTCGTGCCGGTGGTCGCTCTGGGCGACACGGCCGACCTCATCCTGGCGGACACGATCCTGGCAGGCGAGGGGATCATCGGGAGCCTCGCGGCGAGCGGCGTCGCGGAGTTCATCAACGACGTCGACGCCGACGGCCGCGCCGTGCCGATCACAGGCGCCACGTCCGAGGTCGAGGAGCGGCTGATGGCGGCTCCGCTGCTCGCGCGCGGCCGGGTGATCGGGATGATGGCCGTCTGGAGGAACGAGCCCGGAGCCCTGTTCACGCAGGACGACCTGAACTTCCTCATCGGGCTCTCCCAACAGGCGGCGATCGCGATCGAGAACGCCAGGCTGTTCGGCGAGGTGAGAGAGGCTCAGGAGGCGGCGGACGCGGCGAACGAGTCGAAGAGCGCGTTCCTCGCCACGATGAGCCACGAGATCCGCACGCCGATGAACGCGATCATCGGGATGAGCGGCCTCCTCGCCGACACTGAGCTCGACGTCGAGCAGCGAGAGTACGTCACGACCGTCTCGCGGAGCGGAGAGGCGCTGCTGTCGATCATCAACGACATCCTCGACTTCTCGAAGATCGAGGCGGGGAGGATGGACCTCGAGCTCGCGCCGTTCGACGTGCGCGAGAGCCTCGAGGCGGTCGTCGATCTCATCGGACCGATCGCGCAGCGCAAGGGCCTCGAAGTGACGTACGCGATCGAGGCCGGGACGCCCGAGACCGCCGTCGGCGACGCGAGCCGGCTCCGCCAGATCCTGCTCAACCTGCTGAACAACGCGGTGAAGTTCACCGATGAGGGCGAGATCTCGATTCATCTGGAGCGCGCGGCACCGTCGACGCCCGGCCGCATCGCGTTTCACGCGTCGGTTCGCGACACCGGCATCGGGATCCCACCCGACCGGATCGAGCAGCTGTTCCAGTCGTTCACGCAGGTCGACGCCTCGACGAGCCGTCGATACGGGGGCACCGGACTCGGCCTCGCGATCAGCCGGCGCCTCGGCGAGCTCATGGGGGGGACGGTCACGGCCGAGAGCAGCGGCGTCCCGGGGCAGGGCAGCACGTTCCACGTGACGTTCGAGGCCGGCGTCTCGGACATGTCGCCGACGGTCCTTCGCCGCGACGGCTCGTTCGCCGGCCGTCGAGCGCTCGTCGTCGACGACAACGACACCAACCTCCTGCTCATGACGGCCCTCCTGTCGGCCTGGGGGGTCGAGACCACGACGATGTCCTCCCCCGAGGAGGCACTGCACTCGCTCGCGGGACACCGGTTCGACGTGGCGATCGTCGACATGCTCATGCCGGGGATGGACGGTCTCGAGCTCGCGGGCCGGTTGCGCGACCGCGTCCCCGATCTGCCGGTCGTCCTCGCCTCCTCCGTGCCCAGGCACGACGTGGCGACCGACCCGCGATGGGAGCCGGCCGGGATCGGCGCCGTCGTCGTGAAGCCGATCAAGGCCTCGGGACTGCACGGAGCGCTCGCCACCGTCCTCGGGCTGTCCACGGAGGCGGAAGCGAGGGTTGCGGGCTCGCCGATGCTCGACCCGGACCTCGCCGAGCGACATCCGCTGCGGATCCTGCTCGCCGAGGACAACGTGGTGAACCAGCGACTCGCGCTGCGCCTGCTCGAGAAGTTGGGCTACCGAGCCGACGTGGCCGCCAACGGTCTCGAGGCGGTCGAGGCGCTCGAACGCCAGCCGTACGACCTCGTCCTCATGGACGTGCAGATGCCCGAGATGGACGGCGTGGAGGCAACCCGGCGGATCCTCGATCGCTGGCCGGACGAGGAACGACCGTGGATCGTCGCGATGACGGCCGAGGCGATGCAGGGTGACCGCGAGGGGTTCCTCGCGGCCGGGATGAACGACTACGTCGCCAAGCCCATCCGGCCGCAGGAGCTCGTCACGGCGATCGAGCGATCACCCCGGCGCGCCGCGCGCATCGATACGACGAAGGCGCTCGACGCACCGGCCGTCGATGCCGCGGTCCTGGCTCGACTGTCCGAGAGCATGGGGGGCGACGACGAGTTCGTCGCCGAGCTCATCGATCAGTTCGTCACCGACTCGGCGGCGCTCGTCGCCGCCGCCCGGCACGGCCTCGAGGCCGGCGAAACCGGAGAGGTGGTTCGCGCCGCACACACGTTGAAGTCGAACGCCGCGACGCTCGGCGCGAACGAGCTCGCCGACCGAAGCCGTGGACTCGAGACGGCCGCGCGGGCGGGGGAGCTCGGCGACGGCGGCGCCCGCATCGCGGCGATCGCCGACGAGCTCGAACGCGTGCACGCCGCACTCCGTTCGGAGTGAGCCCGCGCGTCACCCGTCCGACGCGGAGATGACGTTCAGGACGATCCGGCCGATCACGACGAGCCCGTAGGCGCCGGCGACCCCGGCGACGGCGGTGAACAGGTAGCCCGCCCGCCGGGTGTGGGCGTCCCTCAGGAGGAATCGCGCTAGCAGGAACCCGCCGACGACGAGCGCGACGGCGACGCCGAGCGCGTTCAGGCGATACGGCTCGGCCGCCAGGTTCCAGCGCCAGGCGTTCGCGTCGATGAGGAGGAAGAGCCCCTGCGCGACGAGCGTGGCCGAGGGGACGACGACCGCGACGATCGGCGGCCGCGTTCGGTGGATCGAGACCGCTGCGCCGCACGCGCCCATGATCGGTCCGGCGATGAGCGCGACGACCGTCCAGACGAGGTTCGCCGTCGAGTCGGCGTACCCGCGGACGGCTCCACCGAGGTAGTACACGGCGACGCCCACGACGAGCGTCACGGCGGCGGCAACCGCTCCTTCCTTGACGGACGTCGCGTGAAAGCCGACGACGAACGCCGCCAGCGCCCACGGGGCGGCCATGTTCCCGAGGATCAGGATGAGCCGACCCTCGATGATTCCATCGGCGAGCTGCGAGAACACCCCGAGCCCGACGCCCACGAGGACCGCGACCAGGAACACGCGGCGCGTTCGAGTCGTCGTCACGGGTTCAGCGTAGGTGGCTCGCTCGGACTCGCCGCTCCCCGTCGCACGAATGTCACAAGCGCCGGGGGATGGCTGTCAGGAGCGCAGGGCCTGGGGCAGCCGCTGCGGGCGAGCGTTCGACAGCTCACGCCACGCAGCGGGTCCCGGATCCCGGAGACGGTCCGGGACCGTGCGGATCGTGAACTCCTCGGGGCGGACGCGTCCCAGGTCGTCGGGGACGAGCGGGAAGGAGACCGTCCCTTCGGCGCGGGCTCTCGGCGAGTACGGCGCGACGACCGTCGCGCCGGGCGCGTTCCTCGAGGGGTCGAGCATGACACGGCCCGCGCGCTTGGCCTTGCGGAACTCGCCGGTGACGAAGTCCGGGCGCCGCGACGCCACGAGGTCGGTGAGCGTCGCGGCGGCGGCCCTCAGCTCGTTCGCCCCGTATCGCCGCTCGATCGGAACGACGACGTGCAATCCCTTGCCGCCCGTCGTCTTCAGGGCGGCGTCGATCCCGAGGTCGGAGAGCACCTCGAGGACGAGCCGCGTGGCCTCGACGGCCGCGTCGAACGCCTCGTCGGGCGGGTCGACGTCGATGACGAACAGGTCCGGGCGGTCGAGTCGGTCGAGTCGCACCGGCGCCGGATGGAACTCGACCGCCGCCTGGTTGCCGAGCCATGCCAGCGTTTCGGACCGATCGCAGACGAGGTAGCGCACGTCCTTGCCGGCGCTCGGGGCCGGGATCTCGACGGTTCGGATCCACGACGGCGCGTAGCTCGGCGCCGACTTCTGGAAGTACCGTTCGCCGCCGACGCCGTCGGGCGCCCGCACGAGCGTGAGGGGCCGGGCCCGAAGCCAGGGCAGCATGTCCTCGGCGACCGCCCCGAGGTAGTCGACGTAGACCTGCTTCGACACCTCCGGTTCGGGCCAGAGCAGCTTGTCTGGCCGGGAGACCGTCACCTCCATCGGTCGAACCTACCCGTTCGGCGCCGTCGAACGCCCTCGGCGTGAGCGGACTAGGCTCCCGGCGATGGCGGCGTACGCGACACCGGAGGAGGAGTGGGTCGCGTTCCTGTCGGGGACCCATCCTCATTTCCGGCACGCGAGCCCGCTCCGGTTCGTCCCGTCTTCGCCGCGATGCAAGCTGTGCAGGGCTCCGTTCAAGGGCCCGGGAGGAGTCGTGTTCCGTCGGTACGGCTACGTGCCGTGGGAGAAGAACCCCAACCTCTGCACTCGATGCGTCAAGCACATCGAGACCTCGGCCGGCGCGTGTCCGCGTTCGGAGGACGGGGAGATCGCCGGGGCCGAGGTCGAGATCTCGATGCTGTTCGCCGATGTTCGCGGCTCGAGCAAGATCGCCCGTCAGATGCCCACGATGGAGTTCAGCCGCCTCATGAACCGCTTCTACAAGGCGTCGAGCGACGTGCTGTTCTCGAGCGACGCGATCATCGAGAAGTTCGTGGGCGACGAGGTCGTCGGCCTGTTCGTCCCGTTCCTCGCCGGGCCTCACCACGCGCTCAAGGCGATCGACGCCGCGCAGCGGCTCCTGCGCGCGACCGGACACGGCGAGCCGGACGGTCCATGGGTGCCGCTCGGCGCGGGCCTGAACACCGGGCCGACGTTCGTCGGCGTGGTCGGCTCGGGTGGCTCGAACGCCGACTTCACCGCGCTCGGCGACCCGATCAACGTGGCGGCGCATCTGGCCTCGCAGGCCGCGATCGGCGAGATCCTCGTCACCGACGAGACGGCCGCCGCGTCAGGACTCGGCGTCGACGGGCTCGAGCACCGCCACCTGTCGCTCAAGGGCCACCCGGTCGACGCGTTCGTGCTCGTCCCGGCCGCCGTCGGGCCCGTCGCCGACCGGTAGATGCTCGCCCGCCTGTTCCGGATCCGCCCGGGCGAGGGGCGCCTCGTCGGCCTCGTCGTCGCCGTCATGTTCGTCTCGGTCGCGGGGATGACGATCGGCGAGAGCGGCGCGAGCGCGCTGTTCTTCGAGCGCGTGGGCCCGGACTCGCTGCCGCAGATCTACCTCGCGCAGGGCGTCGTCGGGCTCGTCGGGATGCTCGTGCTCACCGGGGTCCTCGGGCGGTTCGAACGCCGGCGCACGTACGTCGCGCTGCCGCTGCTCCTGGCCGCGCTCGTCGCGATCGAGCGCGTCGCCGTCGCCGCCGACGCCCCGGGCATCTACCAGGCGCTCTGGCTGACGACGACGATCGGGAGCCTCGTGCAGGGCGTCTACCTGTGGGGGACGGCGGGGCTCGTCACCGACACGCGCCGGGCGAAGCGGCTGTTCCCGCTGTTCGGCGCCGGGAGCATCCTCGGGGCGGTCGCCGGGGGCCTGGGGACCCGGCCGCTGGCCGGCGCGATCGGCGCCGAGAACCTCCTCGTCGTGTGGTCGTTGGCGTTCGTCGCGACCTCGGTCCTGTGCGCGGTCGTGCTCGGCGTGCGCCGGAGCGCGCTCGTCCATCGGCCGCGAGGGCGCCGGCTCTCGGCGGTCGGGGAGCTTCGCGAAGGGTTCGGGTTCGTCCGGCGTTCGCGGCTGCTCGTGTGGATGACGTTCGCCTCGGTGATGTTCTCGGTCCTGTACTACTCGCTGTACCTACCGTTCGCACAGGCGGCGACCGATCGCTACGCGGACCCGGACGCGCTCGCCGGGTTCTTCGGCGTGTTCTGGGCGACGGTGACCGGAGCGGCGTTCCTCATCTCGATCCTGCTCACGAACCGCCTGCTCGGATGGTTCGGGGCGGCCGCGATGATCCTCGTCCTGCCGGTCCTGTACGCGGGCGCGTTCGGCGTGCTGCTCGTGACCTCGACGTTCGCGACGCTCGTCACGATCCGGTTCGGCGTGAACGCGTGGCTCCAGGGCGTGAGCTCGACGTCGTGGGAGGCGCTCGTGAACGTCGTTCCCGAGCACCGGCGCGACCAGACGCGGGCGTTCCTGAACGGCGGCCCCGCGCAGGTTGGAACGGCGATCGCCGGCGTCGTGCAGCTCGTCGGGCAGGAGGCGCTCTCGCCTCGGCAGCTGTCGGCGATCGGGCTCGTGGCCGCCGTGATCACGATCGTCGTGGCGCTGGGGATCCGGCGCTCGTACACGTCGGCGCTCGTCGACGCGATCCGCGCCGGTCGCCCCCGCGTGTTCGACGACGCCGTGCCGAACTCGCCCGTCGCGATCCGGGGAGACGCCATCGCGATCGGCATCGCCGTCGACGCGCTCGGCGACGACGACCCTCGAGTCCGGCGTCTGGCGAGCGAGCTGCTCGAGAGCGCGGCCGACGACCGAGCCGCCGACGCGCTGCGGGGAGCCCTGGGAGATGGCGACCCGATCGTGCGCGCGACCGCCGTCCGCGCGCTCGCCGCCGAGGGCGCGCTCGGCGGGGAGGCGGTTGAGCGAGCGTTGCACGACCCGGACCCGCTCGTTCGGCTGGCCGCGGTTCGCGAGGCGGGACCGGCCGAGGTCTCGTCGACGCTCCTCGACGACCCCGACCCCGCGGTGGCGGCGACCGCCGCCGCGCGACTCCTCGCCGGCTCGGGCGAGGGCGCCGCGAGGGTGACCCTGGAGCGCCTGCTCGCGGACGACGAGGCCGCCACCAGGGTCGTGGCGCTTCGCGCGCTCGCCGGCGCCGAGGCGCCCGAGGAGGTCCGCCGGATGGCGCTCGGCCTCGTCCGGGATCCCTCACCGGGCGTGCGCGCGGCGGCGCTCGAGACCTTGGCCTCGGCGAACCCGCACTCGGCGATCCCGGTCGGGCTCGACGCCCTCACCTCGCCCGAGGCCGAGGTGCGCGCGACGGCGCTCGCGGTCCTG
>DATBLA010000013.1:0-1800 GCA_036555645.1 Actinomycetota bacterium | reverse complement strand
GCCGCGCTCGATATCGACGCCCGTTCGCGCCCGAACGTTGAACGCTCACCGGAAGCACTGCAGGGGCAGGACCCCACGGTCGCGGAGGAGCTCTGCCGCCTCGTCGAAGCCGGCCCATGCCGCTCGCGCGAGGCAGCCGCCGACGCTCACGCGTCGAACCCCGAGAGCGGCGAGGTCCTCGACCCGCATCTCGGGTCCGAAGAGGAGCACGTTGACCGGCTTGGGCGCGACGGCCCCGACCACCGCCTCGACGTGGGCCTGGTCCCGGATGCCCGGCGCGTAGAGGCAGTCGGCCCCGGCTTCCGCGTAGGCCTCCAGCCGTTCGATCGTGTCGTCGATGTCGGTCCGACCGAGGAGGAACCCCTCTGAACGGCCGATCAGCATCACGTCCGTCCCGGTCCGATCGATGGCCTCGCGGGAAGCCGCGATCCGCTCGACTGCGAGCGGCATCTCGTACAGATCCGTGCCGGTCCGATCCTCGATCGAGAGGCCCGCCACGCCGGTTTCGACCGCGAGCCGGACGTTGGCGGCAACCTCGTCGGGCCGGTCGGCGAAGCCGGCTTCGAAGTCGGCGTTGACCGGCAGGTCCGTGGCGACGCAGAGGAGCCGCAGGTGCTCCAGCACGTCGTCGCGCGAGACCTCGCCGTCCTCGAGGCCGAACGCCCATGCCATGCCCGCGCTCGTCGACGCGAGGGCCGGGAAACCGAGCTTCTCGAGCCTCCGGACGCTGCCCAGATCCCAGGGGTTGGGCAGCACGAAGCAGCCTTCCTCGTGAAGCGACCGGAAGGTCGCGCGCCTGGTCTTCGGGTCGGCGGTCATGGTCTCCTCACATGGAACCGTCGCCGCACCCCCCGCATAAAAAGCGGGCCGCTAGGATTGCCGGTCGAGAAACGACCCGAGCGCCTCCTTCCCCCCCTCGACGATCGGCTCGCCGTGGGTGAGGAGAAGGTGCCGGAAGTCCAGGGCGAGGAGCGCGCGGCATGCCTCGACGACCCGCGTCTTGGCGGGCTCCGGGTCGTCCCCGTACCACTTGTCGGGCGCGAAGCCGAGAGGACTCTCCCCTTCGCGGACCAGGATGTCGGCGAACGTCAGCGCTCCTCCCGCCGCCGGCACGTGGAGTGTGGTCTCGTCCGGCGTGTAGCCGGGGACCGCGAGCGCCTCGATCCCGCCCGGCAGGATCTCGCCGTGCTCGAACGGCGCGGCCCGCACCCGCTCCCGGACGTGGTCGAGCCCGGCCCGGTGGCAACGGACCGGGCAGCCGAACGCCTCGAGAAAGGCGGCGCTGCCGCGCGAGTGATAGCGGTTCGTGAGCAGGACGTGCTCGGGCGCCCGCGCCTCGAACCACGACAGCCCGTCGTCGGGAACCATGGGGTCGATCAGGACGCGCGACGGCTCGACGTAGTAGGAGCTCACGATCACCCGCTGGTCGGGATGGAACGCCGACCAGTGGAAGAGACCGGGCGCGATCTCGCGCGGCGGGGTGCCGGCGGCGGCCTCGTCGCCGGGCGGCATCACTGCGCCTCGACGAACGCGCGGAGCCGCACGGCCCCGTCGTCCAGGATCGGCTCGCCGTGCGCCAGGCAAAGGTGGCGGAACTCCCGCTTCTCCAGGATCCGCCCCAGCGAGTCCTTGATCCCGCGCTTGATCGCCGGTGGGTCATCGCCGATGTGCTCCTCGGGCACGAACCCGAGGTCCTTCCCCCACCGGACGGCGGAGTCGCCGAGAAAGAGGATCCCGTCCTCGCGCGGCGTGTAGAATGCCGTCTCCTCGGGACACAACACACCCACCTCCAGCGCGAAG
>DATBLA010000012.1:0-8755 GCA_036555645.1 Actinomycetota bacterium | reverse complement strand
TCGATGAGCAGTCTTGTGTGCGCTGCGCGTTCTCCGGTATACCGCGACTCGAGTCACCGGAGTTGGGGGCGGCCATGGAGAACGCGGTGCTCGAGGCGTACGAGCGACTCGTGAGCGCCTTCCGCGAAGGGCGCGACAAGTTCGGAAGCTTCGCCGACGAGGCGACGATCGTCGACGGTGGGCGGTGGTTCGGCTCGCTGGCCGAGTACCGCGCGGCATGGGACGCGTGGACGGAGAGCATGGGCCACCTCCCGGTCCCGGCCTCTGTCGAGACGCGGGTCTTGAGCCTGCGGATGCTCGGCGATACCGCCGTGCTGATCCACTCGATCGAGAGCCGAGAGCGAATCGACGCCGGGGAGGTAACGGAGGGCGAGATCGAGACGATCGTGTTCGGTCGGCAGCCGGACGGTCGGTGGCTCATCGTGCATCAGCACCTCTCGCCCCAGCCGGACTGATCGATTGGCCCACGGCACTCGGGCACCCGATCGGATCTCCCGAGGTAGGCTGCGCCCCAACCATCCGAGGGAGAACCCGCGTGGAGATCGAGAACGAGTTCACGGTTCCGACGCCCGTCGACGAGTTGTGGGCCTACCTGCTGGACGTCGAGCGCGTCGCGCCGTGCATGCCCGGCGCCGAGCTGACCGAGGCGATCGACGACTCGAACTGGAAGGGCAAGGTCAACATGAAGCTCGGGCCGGTCTCGCTCGCGTTCGCCGGCACGATCTCGATGCAGGAGCGTGACGATGCCGCCAAGCGCGTGGTCCTCGTCGCCAAGGGGATGGAGGCCAAGGGCAAGGGCGCAGCCAACGCGAGCATCACCTCCTGGCTCGAGCCCGGTGAGGGCGAGACGACCGTGAAGATGAAGGCGGACATCCACCTGACCGGCACCGTCGCCCAGATGAGTCGCGGCCTGCTGCCCGAGGTGAGCCGAAAGCTCACACAGCAGTTCGCCGACTGCCTCCAGGCCAACATGGCCGTCTCCGAGACGGCGCCGGCGACCGCAGAACCCGCCGCAGCCGCGGCGTCCGGCACCGAGGCGGCGGCACGCGCCGAGGAGCCGGTCCCGGTGAAGGCCAAGCCGATCGGCGGGATCCGGCTCGGGATCGCCGCGATCTGGGCGGCGATCGCCGGCTTCTTCCGAAAGCTCTTCGGCGGGGGGAAGCCGAAGGAGTGATCTCGGCGATCGTCCTCGCCGCCGGCGAGGGCCGGCGGTTCGGCGGCACGAAGCAGCTCGAGGTCGTGCGAGGCAAGCCGCTCGTCCAGCACGCGATCGACGCCGCGTCGGCGGCCGGGGTCGGCGAGATCGTGGTGGTGCTCGGCCACGACGCCGACCGCGTTCGCGAGGCGATCGTCCTTCCCGCCGAGGGCCACGCCGTCGTCAACGAGCGCTATCCGGAAGGCCAGTCGACGTCGCTCGCCGCCGGTCTTCGAGCGCTCGACTCCTCGAGCGACGCAGCGATCGTGCTGCTTGCCGACCAGCCGGGGATCACGGCGGATCACGTGCGAGCCCTCGTCGACACCTTCGCGACCGAGGACTCGCCCTACGTCCGTCTGCGCTTTCGAACCGGGCCGGGCCCGGCCCTGCTCGGCCGCGAGACGTGGCCGGATGCGCAGGCGCTCGAAGGCGACACGGGCGCTCGCGCGCTCATGGACGCGAACCCGGAGGCGGTGATCGAGGTCGAGATCGACGCCGATGCCCCCGTCGACGTCGACGTGGCCGAGGACCTGCCGAACGCCTGACGTTGAGGAGCCCCGGTCGCGACGCGACCGGGGCTCCCCGTTCTACAGCTAGGTCGGGAGGGGCTAGCCGTAGAAGATGACGGTCACCCAGAAGTTCCCGGCTGACTTGACGATCCCGATCGCCACATGGTCGTAGCCCGCTTGCAGGACGTTCCGACGATGTGGCGTCGACGCCATGAAGGCCGCCTGGAGGTCGGCGAGGGTCAAGGCGACGCCCACGTTCTCGCCCCCCATCGACCAGTCGCGATCCTTCAGCTTGGCCGCCAGGTTCACGGAGTGGAAGAGCTCGCCCTCCTCCGCCATGGCACGCGAGTGCCGCACGGCGTAGCGGGACAGGCTCCGATCCAGCGCCAAGGCGTCGCGGTTGCGGTTCTCGCGGGCCTCGTTGGTGAGCTGGAGCATCTCCGAACGGCGCCTGGCAGCGGCGTCGGCTCGGGCATGGTCGGTCGCGAACCCGGACACGAGCATCGAGGCGATGAGCAGGAACGCGAGCGCCAACCGACGCCGGCTCCGGCCCAACTGAATCGTCACGCCGCCTCCTCGGTCAGGGTCCCGGCAGTCCGGGCTCCGGGTAGGAGGCCCGGTCCTTCGGCAGCTCGGCCGCCCTCGCTCTCGTTTTCGCGGAGAGCGGTGGGGCCCGAAGCTTTGCGTCCCGCCGTTCCCGGCGGTTTGCCCTTTTCGGGACCAACCCTTCGGGAGGGTTATCGGTCGGATGGGGGCCGAAACTTAGCCTCGGATCCCAGGAAGTCGGGAGAACCCTGACCCGGGATGACTAGCCGGGCGGGGCGGGACCGATGGACCCTCGGGGATGAGGGAGGTCCCCTAGCAGGACGGGTTCAGCCGGCGATGGCCGAGGGCCGGCAGGATGCCGCGGATCCGTTCGACCTCGGACAGCTCGAGCTCGGCGACGGTCACCCCGACCTCGTCCGGCGCGAGGGCGACGACGCGTCCCCACGGGTCGGCCACGAGGCTGTGGCCGAAGTTCCGCCGTACCTTGCCCTCGGGTCCCCAGGTCCCCCACTGCGCCGCCGCCACCACGAACGCCTGATCCTCGATCGCCCGGGCCCGCAGGAGCACCTCCCAGTGGTCGATCCCCGTCTCGTGGCGGAACGCCGCCGGGACGAACAGGATGGTCGCCCCCTGCACGGCCAGGTTCCGATACAGCTCGGGGAACCGGACGTCGTAGCAGATCGACAGCCCGACCCGGCCGAACTCGGTCTGCGCCGTCACGACCTCGTCCCCCGCCGAGTACAGGTACGACTCGCGGCTCGGGACCCCGCCGGGCGGATCGGCGTCGAACAGGTGGATCTTTCGGTACGTCGCGACGAGCTCGCCCGCGCGATCGAACAGGACGCTCGTGTTGAAGACCTTGTCGCCGTCGAGCTCGAGGACGCTGCCCCCGTGCACCCACATCCGGTGCTCGCGGGCGAACCCGGCGAGCGCGATCGTTCGCGGACCGGGCACCGGCTCGGCTGCGGTTCGAACGTGCGCGGCCGATCCCTGGCACGGCCACACCTCGGGAAGCGCGGCGAGATCGACCCCTTCGGCCGCGGCTCGCTCGAGGAGATCGAAGACCTGGGCCTCGTTCGCGGCCACGTCCTCGCCGCAGTTCGTCTGACAGAGCGCGACGCGCATCGACGCCGATGGTACCCGGGTGGCCCCCACGGAGCGGGGCCTTCGGCGGTGTCGGAACAGCCCCCGCTTCGTACGATCCAGGCATGTGGTCGCGGCGCTCCGTCGTCACGATGCTTGCCCTGCTCGCCGTTGTCCTCGCGGCCTGCGACTCGAGCCCGGGATCCGTGGCGCCCCCGCCGTCGAGCTCACCGGCGACGGACGACGATGTGACGCACATCGTCTTCGACACCGACCTCGCCTTCGACGACATCATGGCCCTGCTCTACCTCGGGCAGCGCGACGACGTGGTCATCGACGCCGTCACGCTGACCGGGACCGGCGAGGCGCACTGCGATCCGGGTGTCGAGAACGCGCTCCGGCTGCTCGCGCTCGGAGGCAACCTCGAGACACCGGTCGCGTGCGGGCGGGAGACGCCGCTCCAGGGGACGAACGCGTTCCCGGACGAGTGGCGGGCCGGGGTCGACAACCTGTCGATGCTCGGCCTCCCGCCGACGGATCGGGCCGCTGATCCGCGGGGCGCCGTCCGGCTGCTCCAGGACACCCTCGACGGCGACGCCACGCTCATCACGCTCGGGCCGCTCACGAACGTCGCCGAGGCGCTCCGATCCGACCCGAACCTGGCCGAGCGCGTCCCGGCGTTCGTCGCCATGGCGGGGGCGATCGACGTCCCCGGCAACACCCCCACCGGCGTGGCCGAGTACAACGTGTGGGTCGATCCGCTCGCGGCCAAGGAGGTCATCGAGGGGATGGACGTGGCCCTGGTCCCGCTCGACGCCACCGACGACGTCCCGTTCACGCCGTTCTTCGCCGACACGCTGGCCGACCACCTCTCGAGCCCCGAGGCCGAGGCGGTCGACGCGATCATCCGCGCGAACCAGGGCATCTTCCTCGAGGGCGGCTACTCCTTCTGGGACACGCTCGCGACGGCGCTCGTGCTCCGGCCCGAGCTCGCGACGTGGGACGAGGCCCGCGTGGTCGTCACCGCGTCGCAGGACGCCGGCGCCGGCTGGATCGATCGATGGGACGAGGGGATCCCGGTCGACTTCGCGAGCTCGGTGCCCGATCCGCTCGCGTTCGAGCGCGAGTACCTGTCGGTGCTCACGGGCGAGACGGTGACCGAGGTCAGGCCCGATCCGACGGTGGCGATCACGTTCGACGGCGAACGGTGCTCGATCGCGCCCGACCACCTGTTCGCGGGAACCGAGGTCGTGTCGTTCGAGGGACCGGACGCCCCCGTCCCGCCGGTCGGCGTGATGGCCTCGCTCACGGACCTCACGTACGAGGAGCTTCGACGCTTCGTCGGCGCCGACGGATCGCTCCTTGCCCCCGACGCGGAGCCTCCGGCCGGACTCGAGGTCATCGGCTTCGTCCAGGATCTGGCCGAGGTCCAGACCGCTCCCTCGACGGTCGTGGCGATCTGCGCGACGCAGCGTGTGCCGGACGGGCCTGCGCGCGCCTGGCTCTCGGCCCCGGTCGAGGTCTCGCCCTAGTCGCTCGCCTTCAGCAGCTCGGTGTCGATCTCGATCGTCACCTTGTCGCCGACGAGCCAGCCGCCCGTCTCGACGGCGACGTTCCACGTCAGGTCCCAGTCCTGGCGAACGAGCTCCGTCGACGCGGTGAAACCCGCCATCTGCGAGCCGTCCGGCTGGAGCCCCGGTCCCCACCCGAGGAACTCGGCGGCGAGCACCACTTCGCGCGTCACGTCTCGGATCGTGAGGTCGCCGACGAGCTCGAACGTCGTCTCGCCCGTCGGCCGGATCTCGCGGCTTCGAAACGTGAGCGTCGGGAAGCGCTCCACGTCGAGGAAGTCGGGACTGCGCAGGTGATCGTCGCGCATGCCGGTTCGCGTTTGGACGCTCGCCGCCTGGATCTCGACCTCGACCGACGACTCGAGGGGGTCCTCCCCGATCACGATCGTGCCGTCGAACTCCTCGAAGGCCCCGCGGACCCTGGAGATCATGTGCCTGGCGACGAACCCGATGTGCGTGTGGTTCTTGTCGAATTCCCACGTGCCCGCGGGTGGGTACTGCGTGCGATCGATCGTGCCCCGGCTCTCCGCCATTCGCGCCTCCCGCTCCGGTCGAGCGAATCCGCCCGAACCTCGTCGTTCCGTGGCAACAGGGCCGCGACCGCTCCTATTCCGAAGGCGCCCGTTCCATGAAGCGGTCGCCGGGCGGCCCGAACCCGAACCGCTCGTAGAGGGAGTGCGCGTCGCGCGTGTGCAGCATCCACCGCTGATCGCGGAGCGGACCGCCCTCGATCGTCTCGCGGACGAGCTCGACGCCGAGCCCGTGGCCCCGGTGCTCGGACAGGACGTAGACGTCGGCGAGGTAGGCGATCCGCCCGTCGCTCCACGCCCGGGCGAACCCGATCTGCCGGTCGTCGAGGTACAGGCCGACGACGCGCGAGGCCTCGCGAACCTGGCGCTCGACGAGCTCGCGCGGCCGGTCCCGGCCCCAGTAGGCCTCGGTCGACAGGAACGCCCACACGGCATCGAGGTCGACCCTGGTGAGATCGTCGTCGAGCTCGTACCCGCCGGGCAGCGTTCGCCTCACGGGCCCGAGGACCCGAGCGTGCGGCCGGCCTCGTCCTCGAGCAGCGTGACGAGCGCCGCGTAGTCGAGCCGGCCCCGGCCCGCGGGGAGCATCGCCTCGAGCCGCTCGGCGACGGCACGGAACGCAGGGATCGGCGCGCCGAGCCGATCGGCGGCGCCGAGCACGATCCGGCCGTCCTTGGCCATGAGCTCGGACCGGAAGCCGGGCTCGAACGCGTGCTCCAGCATCCGCTGCCCGTGGACCTCGAGCACCTTCGAGCCGGCGAACCCGCCGAGGAGCGCCTCGCGGACCTTCGCCGGATCCACGTCGGCCGATGCCGCCAGCACGAACGCCTCGGCGACGGCCTCCACGGCCGAGGCGACGACGAGCTGGTTGCAGGCCTTCGCGACCTGACCCGCGCCCGACGGACCGACGTGCACGATCGTCGAGCCCATCGCCTCGAGCATCGGCCGAGCGCGCTCGAACGCCTCGGGCGACCCGCCCGCCATGATCGAGAGCGACCCTGCGACCGCCCCGATCTCGCCGCCGGAGACCGGCGCGTCGACCAGCTCCACCTCCCGCTCACCGAGCCGTGAGGCGAACTCGCGCGTGGCGATCGGATCGATCGTGCTCATGTCGATCACGAGGGAGTCCTCGAGCGCTCCCTCCGAGACGCCGGACGGACCGAACAGCACGGCATCGACGTCCGGCGTGTCGGGCAGCATCGTGATCGTCACGTCGGAGCGCTCGGCGACCGCGGCCGGGGTCGCGGCGCGCTCGGCCCCCTCGGCGACGAGCTCGTCCACGGGCGGCGCGGATCGCGAGTGCACGGTGAGCGGGAACCCGGCCGCGAGCAGGTTGCGGGCCATGGGCTTGCCCATGAGGCCGAGCCCGACGAAGCCGACGCGCTCGGTCACGACCGGCGGTTCAGCCGACGACGGCCTCGTCCGCCGGCCCGAGGGACTCGTCGATGATGCCGAACCCCTCCGCGAGCTGCTCCTCGGTGATCGGCAGCGGCGGGTTCGTCATGATGCCGTTCCACCGCACCATCGTGAACAGGCCGCGCTCGTCCATGCCCTTCGCGACGGCCTTCATCTCGTCGCTCGCGCCGTTGAAGGGGGCCATCGGCTCCATCGTCTGCCGGTTGCGAACGAGCTCGAGGATCCCGAACACCCCGATGTTGCGGACGAGCCCGACCGACGGATGCTTGTCGGCGAGCTCCCGGTGATGGCGGGCCATGACCTCGCCCATCTTCCTCGCGTGCTCGATGAGCCCGTCCTCCTCGTAGACGCGGAGCACGGCAAGGGCCGTCGCCATCGCGAGCGGATGCGAGTTGTACGTGAGGCCGCCGTAGAACACGTGGTCGTCGAAGTGCTCGTACACGTTCGGACGCAGGCCGACGGCGCCGAGCGGGACGTAGGAGGACGTGAGGCCCTTGGCCATCGTCATGATGTCCGGGACGACGCCCCAGTGGTTGACCGCGAACCACTCCCCCGTGCGGCCGAACCCGGTCATGATCTCGTCGGCGATGAGCAGGATCCCGTGGCGGTCGCAGAGCTCGCGCACGCCCTGGAGGTAACCGTCGGGCGGGATGAGGATGCCGTTCGTCCCGGTCACCGGCTCGAGGATGAACGCGGCGATCGTCTCGGGCCCCTCGAGCGTGATCGTCTCCTCGAGGTTCGCGAGCGCCGTCGCCGCGTCGTCCGGCTCGCGCTGGGTGCCGTGATAGGGATCGAGGACGTGGACGACGCCGGGCATCCCGGGCTCATTGGCCCACCGGCGAGGATCGCCGGTCAGCGTGATCGTCGCGTACGTCGCGCCGTGGTACGAGCGGTACCGCGCGAGGATCTTCTGGCGGCCCGTGACGGCCTTCGCGATCCGGATCGCGTTCTCGTTCGCCTCGGCCCCGCCGAGCGTGAAGAAGACCTTGTCGAGATCGCCCGGCATGAGCTCGGCGAGCGCCCGGCCGAGCCGCGCGCGCACCTCGGTGGCCGCGAACGGCGTGATGTACGGAAGGACCTTCGCCTGCTCCGCGATCGCCTGCGCCACCCGGGGATCGGAATGCCCGATGTTCACACCCATGAGCTGGCTGTTGAAGTCGAGGTAGCGCTTGCCGTCGACCGAGAAGAACTCGCAGCCGCTCGCCGAGGCGACCGCGATCGGCCGGGTCGAGCCCTGCTGCTGCCAGTCGTACAGCGTGTGCCGCAGACACAGGTCGACGATCTGTTCGGCGCTGAGCTCGCCCATCGGGGACCTCCCTGTCGTCCGAGGTCGAAAGTCTAGTCGGCGGCGCTCACGGCTCGACTGGCTCGACCGGCTCGAGCGCGACGCCGCGTTCGCGCAGCAGCTCGACGACCCGATCCCGAGGAAGTGCCGGCGATCGGTGCCCCCGGAACCCCACCATCTCCTCGTTGGCCACGATCGAGTCCAGGACGGCCTCCTCGGTCGCCTGGACGACCGCGTCGAACAACGGCCCCATGTGGCCCCACGGGACGAACCGGAGCTCGTCGTAGGTCCCCTTCCCGGTACCGAACAGCGTGGCCGAACCGGGACTGAACGCGCCCGGGTTGCCGGTCGAGAACGCGATGAACAGGTCGCCCGAGAAGTGCGAGCCGGTCGTCCCCGTCCGCGCGAGCCCGAGCGTGACGCGGCGCGCGAGCGCGTCGCACTCGTCCGGCAGCAGGGGCGCGTCGGTCGCGACCACCGCGATCACCGAGCCCGCGCCGAGCGGAGCGGAGAAGTGCTCGTCGATCGGGTCGTCGTCCAGAAGCGACGCACCCACGGGCACTCCCGCGATCGTGAGCTCGTGTCGCGCGCCGAAGTTCGTCTGCACGAACACCCCGAGC
>DATBLA010000011.1:0-5287 GCA_036555645.1 Actinomycetota bacterium | reverse complement strand
CGCACGTGCGTGTCGACGGCGATGCCCTCGACGATGCCGAACGCGTTCCCGAGCACGATGTTCGCCGTCTTGCGGGCGACCCCACGAAGCGTGATGAGTTCCTCCATCGTGCCCGGGACCTCGCCCCCGTACGCCTCGACGATCCGCCGGCACGCCTCGCGGATCGAGGTCGCCTTCTGGTTGAAGAACCCCGTGGGTCGGATGTCGGACTTCAGCTCGTCCTCGGGCACCCGCAGGTAATCCTCCGCCGTCCGGTACTTCACGAACAGCGTGGACGTGACCTCGTTCACCTTCTCGTCCGTGCACTGCGCCGACAGGATCGTGGCGACGAGCATCTCGAGCGGGGTCGTGAAGCGCAGGGCGACCTTCGCGTCCGGGTAGGTCTCGGAGAGGATGCGGATGATCTCGGGCGCACGCTGTTCGATCGGGGCGTCTCGTTCGCGTCCCGAAGCGCGTGGGCTCACGAGGTGTCGTCGGCGAACGCCAGCTCGAGGTCCACGACGTCGCCGTCGGCGTAGCGCTCCCACTCCCCGGCTCGGAGCACGTGGATCTTCGATCGCCCCACGACGTTCCAGCGCCGGCCGTCCCCGACCATCGCGGTCTCCTCGTCCAGGCCGACGAACGTCTCGTTCGGCGGCACCGAGCTCACGATGAGCTCGCTCGCCCCGGGCATCCAGGTGTCGACGATGTCCCAGTGCGGACCGAACAGGAGGCCGGTCACGAACCCGATCCCGCGAGCCCAGACCGCGTCGGGATCGGTCGCGTCCGAGTCGTACGTCCGCTCGGTCAGGCAGGCGACGCCGGCGCTGCACCCGGCGTAGGGAAGACCGTCGCGCTGCGCCGCCGCGAGCGCGCGCCAGAACGGCGTGTCGGTGACGATCTCGGACAGTCGCGCGGGGTTGCCGCCGGAGAAGAACACGGCGGCCGCATCATCGAGGCGACGGGTGACGTCGTCGCGGTGGGCGTCCTCGCGCGTCTTCAGCGGCAGGACCTCCGCCCGGATGCCGAGGCGGCCGTAGTGCTGGAGCCCCTTGCCCGCCCACATGTCGAACGACGCGTCACCCTCGTGCGCGGCGGCGGCCGGGGACACGAGCACGACCCCGTCGGGGTTCCTCGACGCCGCGAGGATCATCCGCTCGACCGGCTCGGACCACGGCTCGAACTCGCCCGACCCGAGGAACGCCAGGGATCGGCTCATGCCTTCACCTCGCCGAGCCGGAAGCACTCGAGGGACATCTCCCGCCACCACACCTCGGGACCGACGGCCTCGAGGATCGACTCCACCTGGCTCACGTGGGCGTTGATGGCCTCGACCTTCAGCTCGAGGATGTCCTCGGGGAGCTCGAAGTAGATCGCGAGGTCCTCGCGGGGCGTGATCGGCGGCGTCCCGGGACGAAAGACGTTGAAGGGCGCCCAGATCGGAAGGAACTCCTCGGCCCACTCGGGCGTCACCGTCGCGTAGAGCACGCGTGACCCGGGCTTTCCGACCTCGCGGAGCGCCGTGGTGGCCCACCGAGAGACGTCCTTGTGGGCGGCGTGATCGGTCATCCCGTCCGGGCCGAAGGTCAGGATCGTGTCCGGCTGCACCGAGGCGACGAGGTCGCGAACCGGCGCGTATCCCTCCTCCGGCAGGCCGGTCTCCATGTCCACATCCGGCAGATCGAGCCAGACGTGCTCGCCGACGCCGAGGATCTCCAGGCTGCGCTCGAGCTCGGCCGTCCTCACCTCGCCCATGCGCTCGGGGGGCCACCGATCCTCGTCCATCGAGCCCCCCTCACCGTGCGTCGCGGTGAGGCACACGACGCGGGAGCCGTTGCGCACCGCGCGAGCCATGAGGCCCGCCGTGAGATAGGCCTCGTCGTCCGGATGCGCCCACACGCCGAGGACCGTCCCCAGCTCGTCCATCGTTCGCCTCCCGCCCGCACCCGGTCGGGTGGTGCCGGGCAGGTCATCCTAGCGAGGACGATCGAGGCCAGACGATCGAGGCCGAATGATCGGGGCCGAATGATCGGGGCCCCAGACCTGGAGAACGGCCCTCGCGGGCCGTTCTCCGTTCCCGCGCGAGGGAGGTGGCGCGGGACGCCGACGCGTTGGCTTCAGGCTCGGTTCTTGCGCAGTCGTTTGCCTCGATAGGTGGGGAACACGACATCCGCGTGCTGCCAGCAGAACGGTGCCGCGTTGTAGACGGACAGCGTCGTCGCACAGCCGTCGTGCGCACAGATGCGCCCTGGCTCCTCGGTGTCGGAGGCATGCGGCA
Organism: Actinomycetota bacterium; assembly: GCA_036555645.1. Classification (GTDB taxonomy): domain Bacteria; phylum Actinomycetota; class UBA4738; order UBA4738; family HRBIN12; genus DASSJM01. The sequence continues at coordinate 3,030 of DATBLA010000011.1, read as the reverse complement.
GACGACCCGGACGGGTTCCCTTGGTCACGATCCGCATTCGACGGCGGATCGTCCACGGTTCGCCCGGGCGGAGCGGGGTCGGTCAGGCGGGAGCGTCGGGGGCGCGAGGGTGCTCGGGCGCGTCGAGCAGGGCCCTGATCCGTTCGGGGAGCTCATCGGGCACGTCTCGGCACCCGCACTTGTCTCGCAGCATCTCCTTCAGGCGGCGCTGGAAGTCGGCGTGACCGCTGCACGGGTGGCAGCCGCCGAGGTGGCGCTCGATCTCCACGCGCTCGAATCCCACGAGCTCGCCGTCGAGGTAGAGCTCGATCTGCCGCAGGACGTGTTCGCAATCAGTCGTTGACAAGGCCTCGCTCCCGTACCGTCTCCCACAACGCCTTCTGGAGGGCTTTCCTTCCCCGGTGCAACCGCGACATCACGGTCCCGATCGGGATGTCGAGGATCTCGGCGATCTCCTTGTAGCTGAATCCCTCGACGTCGGCGAGCAGCACCGCCATCCGGAACCCGTCGGGCAGGCTCTCGAGCGCTCGCTGCACGTCCTCGTCCGGGATCTGCTCCAGGACCTCGTTCTCGGCCGACGGCTCCGCCACCGAGGCACCGAGGCGGTCGTACAGGTACCAGTCCTCGATGTCGTCGTCGGGGACCGTCGCGGGCTCGCGTTGCCGCTTTCGATAGGAATTGATGAACGTGTTCGTGAGGATCCGGTACATCCACGCGCGCAGGTTCGTCCCCTCGCGGAATCCCGCGAACCCGCGATACGCGCGAAGGTAGGTCTCCTGCACGACGTCCTCGGCATCCTGCGGATTCCGCGTCATTCGCAGAGCGGCGCCGTACAGGTTCGGGAGGAGCGGAAGGACCTCGCGCTCGAACCGCTCGCGCAGGGCCGGGTCCTCGGGCACGGTGGCCTGGCTACGCGCCACCCCGGACCCCCGAGCTCGATGCCATCGCGTCCCTCCGTGCGGGCCCGGGCGCGGACGGCGCCGGTCCCGGCTCGACAGGGTATCGGGACGCGACGACGAGGGCATGCCCGTTCGTGTCGGTTCGGGAGACACGGTGGGAAGATGGGAGGCCAGTGGCCAACGACGACAAACGCGGCCGGTGGCAGGGATTCGACATGGGGGGCTCTCCAGGCTCGCCCCGGAGGATGCGCACGTCCCCCTGGGCCTGGATCCTCGGGTTCCTCGTCGTGCTCGTGCTGTTCAACTACCTGGCCGCCCCGCGGCCGAACAAGATCGACTACTCCGAGTTCCTCGAGCGGGTCGAGACGGCTCAGATCATCGGCACGCTGGAGATCTCCCAGACGTCGGTCTCCGGCCGGTACGAGGACTCGACCGGCGAGCACGAGTTCACGACCACGATCCCGCCGATCCTCCAGGGAACCTCCCAGCTCACGGAGCAGCTCGACCAGGCCGGCGTCAGCTACACGGGTGTCACGCCGAGCCCCTTCCAGAGCTTCCTCATCGGATGGGTGGCCCCGCTCCTCCTGTTCGGCCTGCTGTGGTTCTTCCTCGTTCGCCGGATGAGCGGCGCCCAGGCCGGCGCCGCGCTCAACCTCGGGCGCAACAAGGTCCGCATCTACGACCGCAAGGAGATGAAGACGACGTTCTCCGACGTCGCCGGCGTCGACGAGGCGAAGGAGGAGCTCAAGGAGATCGTGGAGTTCCTGCGCAACCCGAAGAAGTACCAGCGGCTCGGTGGTCGGATCCCGAAGGGCGTCCTGCTGCTCGGGCCCCCGGGATGCGGGAAGACCCTCCTCGCGCGGGCGGTCGCCGGGGAGGCGAACGTCCCGTTCTTCTTCATGTCCGGCTCGGAGTTCGTCGAGATGTTCGTCGGGCTCGGCGCCGCGCGCGTTCGCGAGCTGTTCCAGCAGGCCAAGGAGAAGGCGCCGGCGCTCGTGTTCCTCGACGAGATCGACACGATCGGCAAGGGCCGGGCGGGCGCCCTCGGAGCCGGGTTCGGCGCCCACGACGAGCGCGAGCAGACGCTGAACCAGCTCCTCGTCGAGATGGACGGGTTCGACGCGAGCAAGGGCGTCATCATCATGGCGGCGACGAACCGCCCCGACGTCCTGGATCCCGCGCTCGTCCGCCCCGGTCGCTTCGACCGCCAGGTCGTCGTCGACCAGCCGGACCTGAAGGGCCGTGAGGAGATCCTGAAGGTCCACGTTCGAGGCGTCGCCATCGACCCGACGGTCGACCTGCGGGTGCTGGCCGCCCGCACACCGGGCTTCACGGGAGCCGACCTGGCCAACGTCGTGAACGAGGCCGCGCTCCTCGCCGCTCGACGCGAGAAGGACGCCGTCACGATGGAGGCGCTCGAGGAGGCCATCGACCGCACGGTCGCCGGGCTCGAACGCAAGAGCCGCGTGATGTCGGAGAAGGACAAGGAGCGCGTGGCGGTGCACGAGATGGGTCACGCGCTCGTGGCGCTGTCGTCGCCGACCGCCGACCCCGTGCACCGCGTCTCGATCATCCCGCGGGGAGCCGCCGCGCTCGGGATGACGATGCAGCGACCGCTCGAGGACCGGTACCTGCTCACCGAGCCCGAGCTGGAGGATCGCCTCGCCGTCCTGCTCGGCGGACGGACGGCCGAGGAGATCGTCTTCGATCACGTCGTCTCGACCGGCGCGCAGAACGACCTCGAGCGCGCGACCGAGATCGCGCGGGCGATGGTGGCCCAGTACGGCATGAGCCCGAAGGTCGGACCGCTCTCGTTCGGCCCCGATGGCTACCGCGGTCCGGGCCGGATGCTGTTCCCGGGGGGATCACCCGAGGTGTCCGACGACCTCGCCGCGCTCATCGACGAGGAGACCGCCCGGCTGGTGAACGAGGCGCACGAGCGGGCGACCGACGTGCTCACGCTGCATCGCGACCTCCTCCAGCGCCTGTCGGACATCCTCATCGTCACCGAGGTCATCGACGGCCCGGATCTGCACGCGTACTTCGACGGATCCAAGCCGATCCCTTCCACCGAGGAGGCGCGGGAGTCGGCGAGCAACGGCGGCAGGTCGGCGAAGGAGATCTCCGGGCC
>DATBLA010000010.1:0-5256 GCA_036555645.1 Actinomycetota bacterium | reverse complement strand
ACGAAGGTGAACCCGACGCTCGTCCCCGTGAAGGAGTCGCCGAAGCGCCAGCGCCAGGAGCGGACGGCTTGATCGGTCTGTCGCGACGGTTCGCGCTCGTCGCCGCGGTGATCGTGCTCGGGCTCGCGCTCTCGGCGTGCGGGGGAGACGATGGCGACGACGGCGGCGCCGCACAGGACCCCGCCGATCTCGTCGGGCCGTCCTGGATCCTGACGCAGTACATCGCCGAGAACGGCGACACCGAGATCGTCGAGGTCGGCGTCAACGCCTCGTTCGACGGGTCCGCGATCAGCGGCATCTCCGGATGCAACACGTACAACGCGAGCTACGAGGCCACGGGTGGCGAGATCTCGTTCGGGCCGATCGCCCTGACGCAGATGGCCTGCCCGGAGCTGGAGATGTCCGTCGAGGCCCGGTACCTCCAACTGCTCGAGACGGTGGCGACCTTCGAGGTCGAAGGCCGGTCGATGTCGATGGCCGACGGCGAGGGCACGCCCATCCTGCAGTTCATGCAGGGCTGACCCCGGTCAGCCCAGGCGAGCGCGGAGGGCTCGGAGTCGATTCAGCTCGAGCACGGCACCGGCGCGCTCGAGTTCGGCGGCGGCCGCTTCGGCGGTGGAGCGAGCCTCGTCCGCCCGACCGGCTTGGGCGAGCGCCTCGGCGATCTCGAGCTCGGTCCTGGCGCGCTCCCACATCGCGCCGAGGCCGTCGAAGTCCTTCCTGGCCGTTTCGAGGATCTCCAGGCCCTCGTCCACGTCGCCACCGGCGATCGCGGCCCGGCCCTCCAGCCGGTCGATGTGGACGGGCAGGGCCCGGATTCGCGCCTCAGCTGCGTAGGCGCGGCCGCGCTCGGCGAACGCCCCCACCTCCCCCCAGCGTTCGGATGCCGCGATGGCGTCCGCGAGGACCTCGTCCCGGAGTGGCCGAAGGATCTGGGTCGGGGCCGCGTCCGCGTCCTCGATGACGGCCCGTGCCCGCTCGTGCTCGCCCCGGCGCGAAAGGATCCAGGCGTACCAGTAGCTCGCACCCACGGTGCCGAACTGCTTCGCGCCCCGGGACGCTTCGAGGAACCCGAGGAGGTGGTTCGCCCCCGGCATCTCGCGGGCGTCGTGAACGAAGGCCGATGCGCCGAACACGTTCATCATGAAGTAGGGAGGATCCTCGGCTCGCTCACCCATCATCGTCCGGATCTCCTCGAACACCTCGAGCAGCCGGTCCCATTCACCGAGGTGGAACAGGCTGACTCCCGCCCAATTCAGACAGTGGCCACCGAGACCGATGGCCTGGCCCCCGGCGAGATCGCGGCCGATGAACCCAAACCGCACGGATTCTTCGTAGTTGCCCACCATCGCGTGGTTCCAGGAAGCCATCGCGTAGATGTCCCCTGCCTCCCACGGATCCTCGGTCTCCTCGGCGATCGTCAGGCGCCGTTGGAGGAGGCGAAGGAGCCTCGGTTGCCCGTACACCCCGAGGTCGATGATGGCCGAGCTCGCCCCGTCCAGAGCCGCCGACTCGAGATCCGGTCGTCCCTTCGCCCGGGCGAGCTCGGCGGCGCGGATGCCGCTGCTGAAGCACGCTTCTCGTTCGTCGGCATCGAGCTGGATCCGATACATCAAGCCGAACGGCTCGAACGCGTGGAGCGTCATGAGACGGATCGCCTCCTCCGAGTCCTCGTCGTCCAGATGCTCGAAGCCGATGGCGAGGTACCGCCGGACCTCCTCGACCGACGGAGCGTCCCGCATCGATCCGGGCCACCGAAGCGGGTTCTCGAGACCTTGGGCAGCGGTCCTGGCGATCGCGCGCCGATCCTGGGGAGCGTATTGGAGTCGGAGGTCGATGGCTTCCCTGAACGATCGCCACGAGAGGTCGCCGCGATAGTCGTTGCGGGCGACGAGGCCGACCTCCTCGAGCGCGGTGATCCGCTCGTTCGAGTCGGTGGCGAGCTCGAGCGCACGGCCCGAGGTCGCGGCTGCCTTGTCGATCGCGAACCGGCGGCGGGCCTGTTCGGCGACGTCGATCATCGCCCGGAACGCATGACGTCGAAGGCGCTCGGAATCCTCCTGTACCGCCCCGGATGACTCGGTGGATGCTGCGTACGCCTCGGAGTAGTGGTAGGCGAGGAGTTCGAGGAACTCGCCCACCCGCTCGCCGGTCGTCTCCTCGATCCAGGTCGCGACCGCCGCGTGCGCCGCGGCCCGCTCCCGTCGCGGCAGGCTGTCGTAGGCGACCTCCCGCGTGAGGACGTGCTTGAAGATGAACTCCGGCTCTCCGGCAATCGAGGAGGACAGGCGCGAGAGCACGAGATCACGCTCCTCGAGGTGATCGAGGGTCTCCCGAAGCCGGTCCCGGTCTCCGTTGAGGAGGCGCCCCACCGGCTCCGGCCAGAACACGCGCCCCACGACGGCGGCGCGTTGCAGCGCGCGCTTCTCGGCCGCGTCGAGCAGGTCGATCCGGGCCGCGAGCACCGCCTGCACCGTGTCGGGGATCTGGACGTCGGCGATGTCCGAGGCGGCCCTCCATCGGTCCTCCACCTGGACGATCGTCCCTTCGTCGATCAGGTGGCGAACGATCTCCTCCAGGAAGAACGGGTTCCCCTCGGCGCGCTCGAGGATCCGGTCGTGCACCGAACCAGGAAGATCATCGATCGAGAGCAGGAACCCGATCAGCTGATCGGACTCGTCGGAGGTGAGCGGCTCCAACGAGATCGACGAGATGTTGCGCCGTCCGCCGCCCCAGTCGGGACGACGCTCGGTCAGCTCGGGTCGGGCCGGACAGACCAGGAGCACCGGGCCGATGACCCGGTCCGCCAGCTCGGCGAGCAGATCGAGCAACGCCGGATCGGCCCAGTGGACGTCTTCGACGACGGCGATCACCGGCGACCTCGACGCGAGCGCGGACAGGAGCGATCGCCAGGCGGCGTGCATCTTCATCCGCACCTCACGCGGCTCGGCCTCGCGGAAGGAGAACGCGGGATCTTCCAGCCCGACGCTGAACGCCAGGGCGGCGGTCGCCTTCCTCGGGTGCGTCGCGACGTCGCTCGTGATCAACTCGGCGCCGAGAGCGCGGATGTGGTCGAGGGCGACCTCGGGCGGATCCGAATCCCTGGTCCCGGCGAGCTCCTTGATGATCTCGGCGAGCGGCCAGTAGGTGACGCCGTCCCCGTACGGAAGGCATCGGCCTCGAACGATGACCGGCGCGGGCGTCTGCGCCGCCGCCCACGTGACGAATTCGGTCGTGAGGCGGCTCTTGCCGACCCCGGGATCGCCGTAGATCGTCACGAGGTTCGGGTGACCCTCCGCCGCCGCGCGCTGATAGAGGCTCCGGAGCAGTTCGAGCTCGCGATCGCGTCCCACCATCGGCGCCCGCAGGCCCGGAACGCCGCGTTCCGGCTCCGCCGACGTCGCCTCCTCGAGGACGACCGCGGGCACCGGGTGCTCCCTTCCGCGAAGCTCTTGCCCGCCGAGCTCTCGGAACCGGAAGCCGCGTGCCGCGCGGGCCGTCCGTTCGGCCACCACGACCTGACCGGGCTCGGCCGACTGCTCGAGACGGGCCGCGACGTTCACCGCGTCGCCCGTCACCATCGGATCGCCCGGCTCCGGATCCGTGGCCGCGAGCACCTCGCCCGTGTTCACCCCGGTGCGGGTCTGCAAGGTCACGCCGAACCTGGGCCCGACCTCCTCGTTGACCTCCGCGAGCCGTGCTCGCATGCGGAGCGCCGCACGCAGCGCTCTCGACGGGTCGTCCTCGTGGGCGGTCGGTACGCCGAACGCCGCCATGACGGCGTCCCCGATGAACTTCTCGACCGTTCCCCCTTCGGCTTCGATCTCCTCGCGCATCGCGCCGAAGTAGATCGCGAGCAGCTCCTGGAGCCGCTCGGGATCCAGCCGTTCACCCAGCCCGGTCGAACCCGTCACATCGCAGAACAGGATCGTCACCAGCCGGCGTTCCTGGCCGGACGGCACCGGGTCGGGTGGCGCGATCTCGTTCCCGCACTCGGAGCAGAACCGCGCGCCGTCGGGTAGCTCGGCGCCACAGACGGCGCAGGCGGCGACCATCGACGTTCCGCACGACTGGCAGAATCGGGCGCCGTCGACGTTCGAGGCGCCGCAGGCGGGGCATTGCACGGCCGTGAGTCTACGACCGGCCCCCTGACCAGGACGGGGCCGTAGACTCCGGCGCATGAACGTGCCCGACAAGCCGTCGATCGACGGCCTCGAGTCGAAGTGGGCCGAGTGGTGGGAGGTCACCGGCACCTATCGCTTCGATCCGGCCGCCACGCGCGAGGACGTGTTCGCGATCGACACCCCGCCGCCCACGGCGAGCGGCTCCCTCCACGTCGGGCACGTGTGCTCGTACACCCACACGGATCTCATGGCCCGGTACCAGCGGATGCGAGGCAAGGTCGTCTTCTATCCGATGGGGTGGGACGACAACGGCCTGCCGACCGAGCGGCGCGTCCAGCACTACTTCGGGGTCCGGTGCGATCCCTCGATGCCGTACGACCCCGACTTCGACGTCGAGGCGCTCGAACGCCCGGGGGACGAGACCGTCTCGGTGTCCAGGCCGAACTTCATCGAGCTCTGCGAGCGCCTGACGGCCGAGGACGAGAAGGCGTTCGAGGAGCTGTTCCGGCTGCTCGGGGTGTCGGTCGACTGGACGCAGACGTACACGACGATCGACGAGCGCTCGCGCCGCGCGTCCCAGCGCGCGTTCCTCCGCCTGCTCGAACGCGGACAGGCCTACCAGCTCGAGGCCCCGACGATGTGGGACGTCGACTATCAGTCCGCCGTGGCGCAGGCCGAGATCGAGGATCGCGAGATCGACGGCCGCTACCATCGCGTGCGGTTCGACCTCGCCGACGGATCGGGGGCCGTCGAGATCGAGACGTCACGCCCGGAGCTGGTCCCCGCGTGCGTCGCGCTCGTCGTGAACCCCTCGGACGACCGGTTCGCCTCGCTCGTCGGCTCGGAGGTGCGCACGCCGTTGTTCGGAGCCGAGATCCCGATCGTGGCCCACGAGCTCGCCGATCCCGACAAGGGCACCGGCGTGGCGATGATCTGCACGTTCGGCGACATCACCGACGTCACGTGGTGGCGCGAGCTCCGGCTGCCGGCCCGCGTCGTGGTCCAGCGCGACGGGACGATCGCCCCGCCCCGGTGGGGCGAGCCCGGCTGGGAGAGCCTCGACGTCGAGGCGGCACGATCGGCGCACGCGGAGCTGGCCGGACTGCCGACCGCGCGCGCTCGCAAGCGGATC
>DATBLA010000009.1:0-10428 GCA_036555645.1 Actinomycetota bacterium | reverse complement strand
ATCGGTCTCCTGCGGACGATCGCTCGAGTGGCGCAGCGAGAACCGTTCGATCTCATCCAGGTCCGCAACCTGACCGGTGCCGGCTGCCTCGCGCTCTGGTTGCGTCGACGCACGGGAGCGCGCGTCGTGTTCCAGTTCTCGTTTCCCACGCTGGAAGGCGCGATCGGCGACGCCCGGCGAGGGGAGCGCGCGATGTCGTGGGGACGTCGCCTCGGGGCTCGTCTCGCGATCCCGGTGCGTGGATGGATGCTCCGCCGGGTGGATCTCGTCCTCGCCGTCAGCGAGGCGATGCGTGAATGGCTCATCGAGATGGGGGTGGATCCGCATCGGGTGATCACGATCCCGCTCGGGGCCGAGATGACCGACCGGGCTCCCGGGCATGACGTCGCCGAGCTCCGCGAACGGCTCGACCTCGGCGACGCCCCGATGGCCCTGTACGCGGGGGCGATCGCACCTGCACGCCGGCTGGACGTGCTCATCCGGGCCTGGGCTCGCTTGGTCGACCGGCATGGGCCGGCCACGCTCGTCCTCGTCGGCCCTTCGTCGTTCGGCGAAGCCGACCGCCTCGGCGACCTCGCCGCGTCATTGGGCGTCGACACGTGGCTCCGTGTCCTTGCTCCAGTCCCACGATCCGAGATCCCTCGCTTCATCACGGCGGCGGCGGTCGCGGTCTCCCCGCTGCCTCCCGATCCGATCTACCGGGTCTCCTCGCCGACGAAGACGGTCGAGGCGCTGGCCCTCGGGTGTCCGGTCGTCGTCACTCCGATCCGGGACCAGGCCGAGCTCGTCGAGGCGAGCGGCGGTGGTCTCGTCGCTCCGTTCGACGCAGAGGCGCTCGCCGGAGCGCTCGCATGCCTGATGTTCGATCCGGAACGGGCACGGGCCATGGGTGCGGCCGGCCGAGCGTTCGTCGAGCGTCACCGCACCTACGAACGGATCGCCGAGCGGATCGAGGAACGATACGAGTCCCTGCTCGGGCGGGATCGGGTCGGCTGCTAGCCTGCGGCGCGATGTCCGAGCGCGGCGGATCCCCGATCGTGCTGCACCTCATCGGCAGCCTCGACATCGGCGGCACGGAGCGTCAGCTCGTCGAGCTCGTTCGTCGATCCACGCGTCCGGACCGCCACCGCGTGGCCGTGATGTCCGTTCCGGGGGCACTTGCTCCCCACCTTCCGGTCGCACCGATCCGCTTGGGGCGGATCGGTCGTCGGCCGTCGGATCTCCCGGATGACGTTCGAATGCTGCGGTCGTGGCGTCGTGCGCTGCACGATGTTCGGCCGGATCTCGTCCACGCGCACCTCGGGCTGAGCGAGGTCGTGGCGGCGTTCGCGACGCCGCGCGGCGTGCCGATCGTGGCGTCGCGGCGCGGATTCGCGGGGCGGTACGAGGGCAATCCGGTGTTCCACCTCGTCGAGGGGCTGGCTCACCGTCGCGTCCGCGTGATGATCTGCAACTCCCGGTACCTCGCGCACCGGACGCAGTCGCGCGACCGGTCGCCGCCTCCGATCCGCGTGATCCACAACGCGGTCGACCTCGATCACTTCGGCGTCGCTTCGTTCCCGACCGGCCCGCCCAGCGTCACCGTGGTCGCGAACCTCCATCCGTACAAGGGTCACGCTCGGCTCGTCGCCGCGCTCCGCCGGATCCGGGAGGAGCTGCCGGAGGCCCGGATGACCTTCGTCGGGGACGGCACCGAGCGGGTTCGCCTCCAGGCGCGCGCGCAAGATCTGCGGGTCGAGGACGCCCTGCGATTCGCCGGCCAGGTTGCCGATCCGAGACCGTTCGTTCGCGAGGCGCACGTGGTCGCGCTCGCCTCGGACCACGAGGGGTTCCCGAACGCGCTCCTGGAAGCGATGGCGATGGGGCGGCCCGTCGTCGCCACGAGGGTGGGCGGCGTTCCCGAGCTCGTGAGGGATGGCCAGGATGGGTTCCTCACGTCGCTCGACGCCGAGGACATCGCGGCCCGCCTGATCCTGCTCCTGCGCGACGGCGAGCTTCGCGCCCGGATGGGGCTCAGCGCCCGCGCCCGGGCCGAGACGTTCACGTGGGATCGAACCGTCGCCGAGACGGAAGCCGTCTACCGCGAGGTGCTCACCTCGGCTCGCCGTTGAGGCCAGCGGCCCGTTCGCGCGACCGGGCCCTGGCGACGATCGCCGCGGCGAGCACGCCCCCGAGAAGCGCGGCCGCGATCGCGACGGGCACGACGAGCTCGGGGACGTTCACGGCCGTCACGGCCACGGCCGAGCAGGCGACCTGCGCGCCGTAGGCGACGAGGGCGACCTCACGGCCGGAGAGCCCGAGTCCCGACAGCCGATGGGACGCGTGGTCGGTTCCCCCGACCGTGATCGGACGGCCCTCGCGCCGGCGGGCGATCACCACGAGCACCGTGTCGAACACCGGAACCCCGACGATCAGCGCCTGCACGGCGATGCGTTTGAGGTCGTTCGACACGTCGAGGTCGAGCAGGAGCCCCAGGGACGCGAGGAGGAACCCCAGCAGGAGCGAGCCCGCATCTCCCAGGAAGATCCGGGCGGGCGGGAAGTTGTATCGGAGGAAGCCGAGGCTCGCGCCGGCCAGGGCGGCCGCGAACGACGCCACCAGATAGTCGCCCTGCGGGACCGCGATCGCGAAATAGGCGACGGCGGCGATCGCCCCGATGCCCGACGCGAGGCCGTCCATGTTGTCGGACAGGTTGACGGCGTTCGTGATCAGCACGACCCAGCCGATCGTCAGCAGCAGGTCCAGGGCCGGGATGCCGAAGAATCCGGCTCGCACGCCGCCGATCCACAGCATGGCCGCGACGGCCGTCTCGACGAGCACCTTCGGGCCCGGGGAGACCCCGCGCAGGTCGTCGAGGAGGCCCAGGCCGAACACGAGGACCGCCCCCGCGGCGATGACGGCGGCCTGCTCCGCGGTCTCGCCGAGGATCAGCCCCGCGACGACGAGCCCCAGGGCGAGCGCGACCCCGCCGAGGTAGGGCGTCGGCTCGACGTGCGACTTCCGCGCCCCGGGCCGGTCCATCACGCCGAGTCGGCGCGCGATCCGAGCCGCGGCCGGCGTGAGCAGGAGGGTCGCGATCAACGGCACGAGGAACGCCGCGCCGTAGAGCACCGCGGCGTCGGCCACGTCGAGCGTCGCCCCCGCCTGGTCCGCGGCGACGATGGCCGCGGTCACGGCCCCGGTTCGGCGGGGGACAGGTCGAGGTCGAGCCGCTCGCTCTCGATCACGTCGCCCACGATCCGATCGAGCCCCAGGACCGGTGCCCACCCGGTGAGCGCCGCGATCTTCGACAGATCGGGGACCCGGCGCTCCATGTCCTCGAATCCCTCCTCGTAGGCCTCGTCGTAGGGGATGTGGACGACCTGCGAGGCCGATCCCGTCAGGCGGACGACCATCAGGGCGAGCTCGTTCATCGTGAGCTCGTGCGGCGCGCCGACGTTGAAAACGTCGCCGACCGCGCCCGGATGATCGAGCAGGGCCACGAGCGCCTCGACCGTGTCGAGCACGTGGCAGAAGGACCGCCGCTGCTCGCCGTCGCCGAAGACGGTCACGTCCCGGCCGGCGAGCGCCTGCCGCACGAACGTCGGCACGACCATCCCGTAGGTGCCCGTCTGCCGGGGTCCCACGCAATTGAACAACCGGACGACGATCGAGGGCACCGCACGGTCGCGCCAGTACGCGCGCGCAAGGATCTCGTCGACCGCCTTGGCCGTCGAGTACGACCATCGAGCCTTGAACGGAGAGCCGAGGATCCGGTCCGCGTCCTCACGGAGCGGCCCGGAGGCGTTCTTGCCGTAGATCTCCGAGGTCGAGGCGATGAGGATCGGCCTGGGCGATCGCGCCACCGCATCGAGGACGATCTCGGTTCCGCGGATGTTCGTCAGCAGGGACTCGAGCGGTCGCTCGACGATGAGCTTCACGCCCACCGCTGCGGCCAGATGCACGACCGCGTCCGTCTCTGCGACGAGCTCGGTCACCGTGGGGTGGTGCAGGATCGTGCCTCGGACGAGCCGAAATCGCGGCTCGCCCTCCAGGTGCGCGACGTTGCGCGCCGAACCCGTGGACAGGTCGTCGAGCGCCGTCACCTCGTCGCCGCGGCCGAGGAGGCGATCCGCGAGGTGTGAGCCGATGAACCCGGCGCCGCCGGTGATGAGGTAGTGCATCCGGTGTGGTCGGAGCGCGTTCCGGTCGGTGCATCCTAGCCCCGGGCGGTCCGCTCCCCGTGGAGGGCGAGACCGGCGAGTACGCTCGCCCCGATGCCGGATGGAGACGACCGGCGGCTGCGGGTGCTCCACGTCGTCACGCGGCTGAACGTGGGTGGACCCGCCCGTCACGTGGCGGCGCTCACCGAGGGCCTGCGGCGGGGTGGAGACGAGACGCTGATCGCGGCGGGGACCACCGAGCCCGAGGAGAGCGAGCTCGCGATCGGCCCCGATCAGCCGCTCGTCCGGATCGCGCCGCTCCGCAGGCCGCTCGATCCGGGCGCCGACCTTCGCGCCGTGACCGAGCTCACGCGGCTCGTGCGGCGTTTCCAGCCGGACGTCGTCCACACGCATATGGCGAAGGCCGGCGCGCTCGGCCGGAGCGCCGCCCGGCGCGCCGGGGTCCCGACGATCGTCCACACGTTCCACGGCCACGTGCTCGAGGGGTACTTCGCGTCACCGTCGAACGCGGCGTTCACGTTCGCCGAACGCAGGCTGGCTCGCCACACGAACGCGCTCGTGGCGGTCTCGAACGCGACACGCGACGACCTCGTCGCCCTGGGGATCGGCCGGCCCGACCAGTGGCACGTGATGCCGCTCGCGCTCGACCTCGGGCCGCTCCTGGAAGGAGTCGTCGATCGAGACGAGGCCCGAGGGTGGCTCGACCTGCCGGCGGACGCTCCGATCGTCGGGATCGCCGGGCGGCTGGTCCCGATCAAGAACCACGTCCTGTTCGTGGAGGCCGCCCGCAGGATCGCCCGGGTGAGGCCCGACGCCGTCTTCGCCGTCGCCGGTGACGGTGAGCTTCGAGGCATGCTCGAAGCGGAGGCGCGCGAGGCGCTCGGCGACCGGATCCGCTTCCTCGGCTGGGTGGCCGACCTCGCGCGGCTTTACGCGGCCATCGACGTGGTCGTCCTCACCTCGCTGTCCGAGGGGACCCCGGTCGCGCTCATCGAGGCCGCGGCCGCCGGCAAGCCCGTCGTCGCGACGGACGTGGGGGGTGTGGCGGAGGTCGTCCTCGACGGTCGGACCGGCATCCTCGTCCCATCCGGCGACGCCGAGGCGATCGCGCTCGGCGTCCTGTCCATCCTCGAGGACGACGAGATGCGGACCGGGATGGGGCAGGCCGGCCGGGCGGTCGCGGCGGAGCGCCATTCGCCGGAGGTCGCGGCCGCCGAGATGCATGCGCTCTACGAGGGCCGGCCGCCGCGCTGAACGTTGTCGTTGTCCGGGGTGGCCCGCTAGGCTGCCTTCGCCGCAGACCGCAGGGGCGCTCGCGCGCATGATCCCTCTCGGGGGTACCTGCCGAGGCGAACCGAAGACGCACCGACCGTGGCGCGTCTCCGCCGTCTGCGGAGGCGCGTCGTTCGTTTGTCGGAGCGTTCGTCGGAGGCAGGATGCCGAGCACCGAGAAGGTCGAGAAGGTCACCGCGCTCAAGGAGCGGATCCAGGGCTCCGAGGCGCTCCTGCTCGCCGAGTACCGCGGCTTGAGCGTCCACGACGCCACCGAGCTTCGCCGATCGCTCTCCGAGCAGGCGCGCTTCTCGGTCGTGAAGAACACGCTCATGCAGCGTGCCGCCGCCGACGCCGGGATCGAGGAGCTCGGACCGTTCCTCGTCGGACCGACCGCGGTTGCGTTCGTCGACGGTGACGTCGTGGCCGCGGCCAAGAAGGTCGCGGAGGCGACGAAGCGCTTCCCCGCGCTCGTCCTGAAGGCGGCCTACCTGGACGGCAAGGTGCTCGACGGTGCCCAGGCGCAGTCGCTCGCGAGCCTGGACTCGCGAGAGGTGATGCTGTCGAAGATCGCCGGGATGCTGAAGTCGGAGATGACCCGGGCGGCCGGCATGTTCCAGGCCGTGCAGAGCCGGTTCCTGAGGGTCCTCGACGCGTACAAGGGCACGCTCGCCTCCGAGGCGCCCGCGGCCGAGCCGACAACCGAGCCTGCCGAGGAGACAGCGGAGCCGACCACCCCGCCCGCCGAGCCGACAGCCGAGGACGCGGCGGAGCCGATGCCGGAACCGGCAGGAGACGCGGACACTGACGAAACCCTCGGTGAGCCCGCCGATGAGCCGGCCGCCGCAACCGAACCGGACGAATCCGGGGCCGAGCCGGCCCCGGCGAAGGAGGAGTAACCGATGGCGAAGATGAGCGCCGATGACCTCATGGAGCAGTTCAAGGACATGACCCTCCTGGAGCTGTCCGAGTTCATCTCGAAGTTCGAGGAGACCTTCGACGTGACCGCCGCCGCGGCCGCGCCGGTCGTCATGGCCGCACCCGGCGCCGGCGGTGCCGCCGGAGGCGAGGAGGCGGAGGAGCAGACGGAGTTCGACGTCGTCCTGACCAGCGCCGGCGACAAGAAGATCCAGGTCATCAAGGAGGTCCGGGCGCTCACGAGCCTCGGACTGAAGGAGGCCAAGGACCTCGTGGACTCGGCGCCCAAGCCGGTCCTCGAGAAGGTGAACAAGGAAGCGGCCGACAAGGCCAAGGAGCAGATCGAGGCGGCCGGCGGAACCGTCGAGATCAGTTAGGCACCGCTCGACCCGTTCGACATGAGCGGAGCCTCCAGGCTCCGCTCATTGCGTTGCGGGCTTCGCATCGGGGGCGTAGATTCCCCGGCGAGCAACTTCAAGGAACCGGTCACAGGGGGCAGGCACGATGAACGACGGACGCACGTTCGGACAGCGGTTGCGGGCGACCAGGACCCGCGCCGGATACTCGCAATCGGATCTGGAGGAGCTGTCGGGCATCCCGAAGGCCCGGCTGTCTCGATACGAGAACGGGCACGTGGCCCCCTCGATCCAGACCCTCGAACGACTGGCGCAGGCGCTCAACGTCTCCGAGGCGTCGCTGCTCGGAGATGACCGGGCGCTCATGGAGGAGTTCTTCAACGTGCTCACGGCGCGAGGCGTGAGGATCGGATCGAGCGAGCAGGCGGTGGCGCTGGGCAGCGCCGTGGCCGACATCGCGCGGGCCCTCGGGATGGTCGAGGAGCCCCACGCCACGCCCGAGGCGTCGGCAGATCCGGAGCTCGCGGCCGCAGTCCCGTCGGGCGTGCTCGGCTCCAGCTGACCGCGGCAACCGGCCGCTCGCCGGCCCGTGAGGGCCCCCGGTCCCTCTCGACGCGCTCCACCGTGACGAGGGAATCGCCGGATGGGGCGCCGGCGCCCGAACCAGGGAAGATACGGCCGGCATGAAGGTCGCGATCATCGGCACCGGGCACGTCGGCCTCGTCACCGCGGTCACGCTGGCCGCGATCGGTCACGACGTGTCGGGCATGGACGCCGACGAGGAGAAGATCGAGGCGCTCCGTCAAGGCCGAGCCCCGTTCTTCGAGCCGGGGTTGCAGGCCATGCTGGAGGAGCAGGCGGCCGCCGGACGACTCCGGTTCTCACCGGACCCGCGCGAGACGCTTCCCGGCGCCGAGATCGTGTTCATCTGCGTCGGCACGCCTTCCACGCCCGACGGCGAGGCGAACCTGGCGGCGGTCGAGCGCTCGTGCATCGAGATCGCCAGGCATGCCGATGCCGGCGTCGTCGTCGTCGGGAAGTCGACCGTTCCGGCGGGCACCGCCGACCGGATGCGGGAGACGTTCCGCCGGGAGCGACCGGACGGCCGCTTCCATCTCGTGTCGAACCCGGAGTTCCTCCGCGAGGGCTCGGCGATCCACGACACCCTGGAGCCCGACCGGGTCCTCGTCGGCGCCGAGGACGAGGCGGGGTTCGACGCCCTTCGCCGCCTCTACGCGCCGCTGCTCGACCGGGGTGTCCCGCTCATCGAGACCGACGTCAGCACGGCCGAGCTCGCCAAGCACGCCTCGAACGCGTTCCTCGCGCTGAAGATCTCGTACGTGAACGCCCTCGCCCGGCTGTGCGAGCGCGTGGGGGCGGACGTCACGGCGGTGACGAACGTGATGGGCTCCGACCCGCGCATCGGCGGGGCGTTCCTGCGGGCCGGCATCGGCTACGGCGGCCACTGCTTCCCGAAGGACGTGGCGGCCTTCGGCAGGCTCGCCGACCGGCTCGGATACCCGTTCCCGATCCTGGCGGAGATCGCTCGGATCAACGACGAGGCGGTCGAGGCCGTCGTCGAGCTCGTCCGCGACGCCGTCTGGAACGTGCCCGGCAAGCGGATCGCGATCCTCGGCCTGTCGTTCAAGCCGGAGACCGACGACATCCGGCTGTCACCGGCGCTCGCGCTCGCGGCCCGCCTCCTCGAGCTCGGGGCGGAGGTGGCCGGCTACGACCCGCGTGCCGCGGCGAACGCGAAGGCCGAGGTCCCCGACCTGGTGATCGCTCCCGATCCCTACGCCGCGGCCGAGGGCGCGCACGCCATCGTGCTCGCGACCGAGTGGAGCGAGCTCGTCGAACTGGACCCCGGCCGGCTGCGCGCCGCCGTCGCCCAACCGGTGCTGATCGACGCCCGGAACGCGCTCGACGGCGCGGCCTTCGCCGAGGCCGGGTTCGAGTACCGCCCGATCGGTCGCCCGGCGCTCCGCCCGGACTGATCGTGCCCCGGGCGATCGTCACGGGGGGAGCGGGCTTCCTCGGCTCCCACCTGTGCGATCGGCTGCTCGGCGAGGGCTGGGACGTGCTCGCGCTCGACACGTTCCTCACCGGGCGGCAGGAGAACCTCGAGTCGTGTCTGGAGCATCCGGGGTTCCGGCTCGAGCGCCGGGACGTCACGTCGTTCATCGAGGTGGCCGGGGCGGTGGACGCGGTGCTCCACCTGGCATCGCCGGCGTCTCCGAGCGACTACCTCGTGCACCCGATCCACACGCTGAAGGTCGGGGCCCTCGGGACGCTGCACGCGCTCGGGCTGTCGAAGGCCAAGGGGGCGCGGTTCCTCCTGGCCTCGACGTCGGAGGTGTACGGAGACCCGCTGGTGAATCCGCAGCCGGAGGCGTACCGGGGCAACGTCGATCCGGTGGGTCCCCGTGGCGTGTACGACGAGGCCAAACGGTTCGCCGAGGCGATGTCGATGGCCTACCACCGTGTGCACGGGGTTCCGGTGAAGATCGCACGGATCTTCAACACCTACGGGCCTCGCATGCGACCCGACGACGGACGCGCGGTGCCGACGTTCATCTCCCAGGCCATCCGGGGCGAGCCGATCACGGTGCACGGGGACGGGTCCCAGACCCGGTCGCTCTGCTACGTCGACGATCTCGTCGAGGGGTTGTGGAAGCTGCTCGTCTCCGAGATCTCGGGACCGGTGAACCTGGGGAACCCGGACGAGATCACCGTCGCCACGCTCGCCGAACGGGTGCGATCGGCCACGGGAGCCGACGTCCCGATCGTGCACGTCAACCGGTCGCCGGACGATCCCCAGGTCCGTCGCCCGGACATCGCTCGCGCCCGACTGGAGCTCGGGTGGGAGCCGGAGGTCGCGCTCGACCCGGGACTCGAACGGACCGTGGCGTGGGCCTCGGCGGCCTGGACGCCGTCGTAGCGCCGAGATCCACGGCCGTCACCTGCGGTTCTTCCGGCGGTGACCCGCCGACCCGCGCCGGACGGGTTTGGCCAGACGGGCCGTTCGATGGGTTGACCGGCCGACTGGCAAGGAGTAACCTTCCGCCCGGATTTGACCGGGACCCCGCCCGGGGGTTGACGCTGCGCGCTCGCGCACGTACACTGCTCGATTGCCGTGCCGCATTCTGCATGCGCTGAATCCAGGCGTGCCTCACACCCTAGGGGGGATCGTTCTTGCCTGACTCGCTCGTCCCTGTTCGCGATCGTGTCAGTTTCGCCAAGCTCGACGAGGCTCTTCCGCTCCCCGACCTCGTCGGCATCCAGCGGGGGTCGTTCGACCAACTGCTGGCAGAGGGCCTGAAGGAGGTCCTCGAGGAAGTCTCGCCAATCGAGGACTTCACCGAGCAGTTCCAGCTCCATTTCGGCAAGCACACCTTCAAGGAGCAGAAGTTCTCCGAGGAGGAGTGCAAGGACAAGGACGCCACCTTCTCCGCTCCGTTGTTCGTCGAGGCCATGTTCGTCAACAAGACGACCGGCGAGATCAAGGAGCAGGAGGTCTTCATGGGTGACTTCCCCATGATGACCGAGCGAGGCACCTTCATCATCAACGGCACGGAGCGCGTGGTCGTCTCGCAGCTCGTCCGTTCGCCCGGCGTCTACTTCAGCCGCGAGCTCGACAAGACCACCGACAAGGACGTCTACATCGCGAAGATCATCCCCAGCCGGGGCGCCTGGCTGGAGTTCGACGTCGACAAGAA
>DATBLA010000008.1:0-24391 GCA_036555645.1 Actinomycetota bacterium | reverse complement strand
GTCGGCATCGGCGATCCGCTCGGCGATCCGCCCGGTGTTCACGAGGATCTCGTGGCACGGGACGAGGCCGCCGTCGACCGTCGGTGCCAGGCGCTGGCAGATGATGCCTCGGAGCGCGCCGGCGAGCGTGAGCCGGATCTGGGTCTGCTGGACGGGCTCGAAGAAGTCGACGACGCGGTTGACGGTCTCGGTCACGTCGACGGTGTGCAGCGTCGAGAGCACGAGGTGGCCGGTCTCGGCCGCCTGGAGCGCGGTGCGGACGGTCTCGGTGTCGCGCATCTCCCCGATGAGGATCACGTCGGGGTCCTGACGGAGCGCCGCGCGCAGCGCCGTCAGGAAGGTCCCCGTGTCGTTGCCGACCTCGCGCTGGTTGATCGAGGCCACGTCGTCGCGGAACAGCACCTCGATCGGGTCCTCGATCGTGACGACGTGACACTGCTTCGTGTGGTTCAGGTGCTCGATCATCGCGGCCAGCGTCGTCGTCTTGCCCGAGCCCGTTGGTCCCGTCACCAGGACGAGGCCTCTCGCCTCCTCCGCCAGCTGGCGGATCGTGTCGGGAAGCCCCATCTCGTCGAAGTCGGGGCCGCCGAAGCGCAG
Organism: Actinomycetota bacterium; assembly: GCA_036555645.1. Lineage (GTDB taxonomy): Bacteria > Actinomycetota > UBA4738 > UBA4738 > HRBIN12 > DASSJM01. The sequence goes on along the minus strand of DATBLA010000008.1, from coordinate 23,794 downwards.
CTTCCGGAGCACCGCCGAGACCGATCCGCGCTGCCGGAACACGTTCACGCGGAAGCGCCCCACGCTCGGGAGCGAGTAGGCGAAGTCCACCTCCCCCGCCTCACGGAACCGCTCGAGGCGCTCGGGGGGGACGATCGTTGCCGCGATCGTCTCGGTCTCGTCGTGGGTGAGCGGGGCCCGGTCCAGCGGGACGAGCGCTCCCGCGTCGCGGATCTTCGGCGCGGTGCCGACCTTGACGTGCAGGTCCGAGCCGTCACGGCCCATGAGCTCGCGGAGCCAGCCGTTGAACTCCTCGACGATCCCCGCGGGGGCGTGCCCGTTGCCCTCCCGCAGGCCCGCGCTCGCGGGCGCGGGGCCGGCGTCCATCTGCGGCTCGATCACGTGCCAACCTCCCCGGGTCCCCTCATCGCCCTCGCGCGCTGCGCGCCGGGCACAGGAGGTCTATCGGCCGGCGCGCGTCCGGTCCTGAGCCGACCGGCGCTTGCGGCCCTGGGCGGGTGAGGCGGCCACGAGGTGGCAGGTGGCTCGCTCGGACAGCGGGGAGAACTCCTCCAGGGCGAGCGGCGGCCGCATCGCGTCGAGCATCCCCTCGATCAGTCCGCGATGGATCGAGCACACGAGCTCGCGATGGTCCTCGAGGAGCTCGCGGAACGGGCAGTCGCGCAGCGTGATCTCGACGCCGGCGGGAGCCCTGCGAAAGCGCGGGTCGAACCCCGCCTCGGCAAGGGCCTCCTGGAGCACGGCCAGGCCGTGGCGCGCGGCGGCCCGGGTCCCCGGTTTCGGGCCTCCGCGCGCGACGAGGTAGCCGCCCCACTCGCGCGACAGGACCGAGGCCCGGTCGCGCGCCCGCGACCCGGTGGCCAGGCCGGCGAGGATCTCCGCCAGGAGCCGGTAGTCACGGTCCTCGCGGGGGATCCGCTCGATGGCCGAGTACAGCGTCTGCGGCCGCCCGACCGAGGTCGACCGGCGCACCTCGCGCCGGACGAGTCCCGCGTCCTCCAGGCGGCGAAGGTGCGGGCGGATCGTGTTCGGGTGCAGCGACATGCGGGCCGCGAGCTCGCGGACCGGGACCGGCCGCCCCGACAGCCCGAGGTGCCGGTACAGGCGGAACCTCGTGTCGTCGGCGAGCGCCTTGTGGATCTCGAGCGGCGTCGGCTCACGCGACGGCATCGACGCCCCCGCCGCCCGGACGTACCATGGAAGCACGCACGGTTCGCACCGTGGGAATCAGGATAATCGCAGCCGGAGGTCACGCCGTGGTCACCGAGGAGCAGGTGCGTGAGGCGCTGAAGGGCGTCCACGACCCCGAGATCGGCCGTCCCATCGACGAGCTGGGCATGCTCCGGGGGGTCCAGATCGAGGACGGCGGCCTCGTCCGCGTTCACGTCCTCATCACCATCGAGGGATGCCCGCTCAAGGATCGGATCACGAGCGACGTCACGGCCGCGCTCGCCCCGCTCGAGGGCGTCGAGCGCGTGGAGGTCTCGCTCGCGCCGATGAGCGAGGAGCAGCGAGCCTCGCTCGTCGCCACGCTGCGTGGCGGGGCGGCCCCGCAGCAGCAGCGGACGTTCTTCACGGGAAGCGACACGACCGTCCTTGCGATCGCCTCGGGCAAGGGCGGGGTCGGCAAGTCGAGCGTGACGGTCAACCTCGCGTGCGCGCTCGCCGCCGACGGTCATCGGGTCGGCGTCCTCGATGCCGACGTCTGGGGGTTCAGCGTGCCCCGGATGCTCGGGGTGACCGGCAAACCCGTCGGGTTCAACGACATGATCCTGCCGCTCGAGGCACACGGCGTGAAGGTCATCTCGATGGGGTTCTTCGTCCCCGAGGAGACCCCGGTGATCTGGCGGGGCCCGATGCTCCACAAGGCGATCGAGCAGTTCCTCGGGGACGTGTACTGGGGCTCGCTCGACTTCCTCCTGTGCGACCTGCCGCCGGGGACCGGCGACGTCTCGATCAGCCTCGCCTCGTTCCTCCCGGGGGCGTCGATGCTCGTCGTGACGACGCCGCAGGAGGCCGCGCGCAAGGTCGCCGAACGAGCCGGCAAGATGGCCGAGCGCACGAACCTGCGTCCGGTGGGCGTGATCGAGAACATGTCCTGGTTCGTGTGCCCGCACTGCGGCGAGCCGACGTCGATCTTCGGCGAGGGCGGAGGGGCCGAGGCCGCCGAGACGCTCGGCGTCCCGCTCCTCGCGCAGGTGCCCCTCATGCCCTCGCTCCGCGAGGGCGGCGACGCCGGCACGCCGATCGTCGTGACCTCGCCCGACTCGCCTGCCGGTGAAGCGCTTCGGCGCGCCGGACGCGAGCTCGCGCGGATCACGCGCTCGAAGGTCGGCAGGCCGTTGCCGCTCATGGCCAAGCCCGGTGCCGCCGCGGCCTCGGGCGGCCACGGCCACGCGCACTAGCCCTTCGGGGAGGCCGCGTCCCGCGGTCGATCAGCGATCGGTGGCAGTCGCCTCGGCGACCTCGTCGCTCTCGTCGTCTCCCGGTGAAGGCCGGCTGCGTGAGCGCACCGCCCACACGATGAGCGTGACGAGACAGATGAGGGACACGGTCATCCCGGTCCACTGACTCCCGGTGAGACCGAAGATGCGCTTGTCGACGCGCAGGAAGTCCTCGATCACGCGCGCCGCCCCGTAGAACGCCCCGAACGTGAGCGTGAGGATCCCCAGGCGCCGAGGCACCCACGACAGGCGGTACAGGATGAGGAACAGGACCGTCGCGAAGAACATGTCGTAGAGCGCGGTCTGGTGGACGCCCACCCCCGAGCCGAGCACCTCGCCCGTGCTCGAGGTCAGCACGGCTCCGGTGTGGGTGATCTCGAGCACCTGGCCGGAATCGAGAGTGGCCCGGCAGGCGTCGGCGATACAGCTGAACCCCGCGAGCTGCCCGCCCTCGTACTGGAACGCGAGGAGCCAGCTCGTCGGCGTCCCCAGGTGATCGCCGATGATGAGGTCGCCGATCCGGCCGAAGGCGATCCCGAACGCCAGGCCGATGACGGCGCCGTCCATGACCTGGAAGAACGAGTAGCCGTACCGGCGCATGAGCGGGATGTTGATGAGGACGGCGCCGGCGATCCCCCCGAGCAGCGTGAGCCCGCCGTTCCACAGCGCGAGCATCTCGGCCAGGCTGTCGAACTCGGAGAAGTGCCCGATGACGTAGAACAGGCGCGCGCCGATGATCGTCCCGATCAGCGCCCAGAAGACCATCGTGTTGACGTGGTCGACCGAGACGCCCCGCTTGGGGCCCTCGTGCTGCAGGATCCACACGCCGAACAGGAACCCGACCGCGATGCCGATCCCGTGCGGGCTGATCGCGAAGTCGCCGAACAGATGGATCCGATCCAGGACGGGCCAGCCGATCGAGGCCAGGAGCTGGGGCATGTTCGCGAGTCTATCGGCGGTGATCGGTTCGGGAGGTCCCGAGCGGGCCCGGGCCCTAACCCCGCCGAGACGGGAGGCGGCTCACCGGTCGAGCAGCGCCGCGATGCCCCGCCCCAGCAGCAACCCCCCGGCGACGTCGGCCGGGTAGTGCACGCCGACGTACACCCGCGACGCGCCGACCGCCAGCGCGAGCGCATCGAGCGCCAGACGCCCTGCGGCCCCGACTCCGAGGTCTCGCGACGCGACGGTGGCGAACGCCACGAGGACGGCGGGGTGGCTGCTCGGCCACGACGAGCCGTTCGGCGGGTCGATCCGCCGCTCCACGCGCTCGGGATCGGCCTCGTAGGGGCGGGGGCGGGCGAACACCTTCTTGAGGCCCTGGCCCGCAAGCCAGGCCACACCCGCGGCCGCCATCGCCCGGCCGGCGGCCCGATGACGGCCCGTGACGGCGAGCACGGCGGCAGCGCCCGCCGAGGCCCAGATCGACCCGAGCTCGGTGACCCCGACGAGGACCCGATCGGCGGCGGGACCGTGGTCGCGATTGCCCTCCTCGAGAAGCGCCTCGTCGATCTCGCGGCCGCGCCCGGCCGCGGACCACAGGCCCACGGCGGTCGCCGCGCCGACGAGACCCACCCCGCGCAGGAGCGTTCGAGCCGTCACGGGCTGGATGATGCGAGAATCGAGGCGCCGGCGTCACCAGGGGGCGGGATGCGCAACAGCGACGAGTTCGGACCGTCCGAGGATCCCGGCGGAAGAAGCCGGGGATCCCTCGAGCCACCCCCGTCGGGGATCAAGCCTCGAACGGTGATCATCGTGTTCGTGGCGATCGTCCTCGTGGCGTTCGGCATCGCGAACTTCAAAACGGTCGAGGTGAACTTCCTCGCGTTCACCTCGCAGGCTCGGCTCGTCACCGTGATCGTCGTCGCCGCCGCGCTCGGGTTCGTGATCGGCTACTTCGTCGGCCGTCCCACGCGAGCGCAGCGGAAGCTCCTCAAGGACCGCGACCGGGACACGGATCGAGACTGAGGCCGTCCGCCTCCTCACCCCTGCTCGTCGCGCCCGAACCGTGACTCGATCTCCCGCTTCTGCGCCAGCGTGCCGTGGCGGAGCGCGAGATGGGCACCCCCCACGCGAGCGAGGCTCCGGGCCGCCAGCTCCCCGAGCGGACCGCCTCGGAAGCGGTAGTCGACGACGTGGCGAAGCAGGCTCCGCTGGCCCGCGAGCGGCTCGATCGTCGAGGTCACCGTGGCGTCGAGGACCCCCGTCAGGCGGATCGTCGATCGGCGGGGAGGATCCCACTCGAGGACCTCGCCGTCGACCGTCGCGCGCAGCACCATGAACCGCATGTCCGAGGTGTACCGCGCGCCGGCGTGGAGCCCCTCGGCCGGGATGCCGTCGACCCGGACGATGTGCCGGTCCCAATGCGGGAGGTTCCGCGGGTCGGAGATCACCTCCCACACGGCCTCCGCGGGCGCCTCGATCACGAGATCGATCTCGACGAGCGTCACGGCAGGGCCACCGTCCCGGAGGACCAGCCGCGCCACCACACGAGCGACCGGGGACTGACCCGGACGATCGCGGAGCCGGCGACGTCCGTCCCCGCCGAGCGAGCGATCCGCCGTGCGGAGGTGAGCCCCGAGACCAGCCGCGACGCGACCGCCACCTCCGCCGACCCGCGGACCATCGCGCCGATCATCTCGCTCGCGCGCCAGCCGGCGGGCCGGTCGATCGTGAGCGCGACCGGGCCGGGCTCGGTCGTCGCCAGATCGAGCACCTCCTCGGCAACGATCGCGTAGATCCCCGCGTCCTGGACCGCCCATCGCGCCGGGAGCACGACCGGACCCGACGCGCCCTCGAGCGCGAGCGCACCCGCGCCGGCGCTCCCGAGACGATCGCGCACGTCGGCGGGCAGGCCCTCGAGCGGACCGCGACCGGTCCGAACGGCTCGGAACCGCTCCGCGCCGTTCCGGGTCGTCGGGGCCGACACCCATCCCCGGTGCTCCGCGAGACGATCGCCCTCGAGCCGGGCGACCGCGTCCAACGCGAGGGATGCGAAGACCCGGCCCGGCGGGGTCCATGCGAGCGGCACGTGGTTCGCGTCGACCGCGTAGCCCCCGAAGAAGCGGGCGTTCTTGGCCGTGAACCGCGCTGCGGCCACCGCCAGGGCGGGGGCCTCGCGAAGCGAGCGGCCCCACGATTCGGGACGAAGCAGGTCGAACGTGCTCACGTGGCCGGTGAAGAGCACGGCGTCCTCCCCGGCCCGCACGAGACCCGCCACCCGGTCGTCCCTGGCCCAGGCCGAGGCCTTCACGGAGTCCCGGGAGGTCGTCACCCAGAGCCGCCCGCCCGCGGGCGCGAACACCATCGGCGTCACGTGCGGGCCGAGAGGCGTCGTTGCGGCCGCGTAGCAGAAGGAGCCGCGCTCCAGGACGTCGTCGATGAGGGCGCTCGTCCCGTGGGCCGAGCCCACGTCGGGTTCCTCGAGGCCCGGGATCATGTGCTCGGCAGGAATCCGACCTTGGCCGCGAACTCGGCCGTCAGCGCGGTGATGACCGCGAGGTAGAAGAAGCCCGTCGCCGCCTGGACCGCCGACGAGCGCGGTCCCCGAAGCGTGAGCCGGATCATCACGGCGATCAGCGCGGTCGCGGCAACCATCCCGAGGGCGATCCACGAAGCCAGCCCGGCGGACGTCAGCAGCGGGTTGAAGTCGGGTGAGGCCTCCGTCGGGCCGAACCCACCGATCAGCAGGGCGGCGGCCTCGAGCCCCACGCCGACCATCAGCAGGTTCGTCGTGCGGTTGATGGGGCCGCGCGAGAGCCCGCGGTCGGTGAGGTACCAGTGGCCGAGGAGCAGCCCGTTGATCACCGCGCCGAGGAAGGCGGCGCCGGCGAGCAGCTGGAGGAACGCCACGAGCCACGCCCCCTCGGCGGTCCCGGCCATCGCCGCCAGCATCGCCATCGCGATCGGGACGCTCGCCACGCCGACCACCCGCGCGACGCGATGTCGTTTGGCCAGCACGAACCCGAACCACACGAGGGTCGCCAGGGCCAGCGCCGCCGACAGCGCGACCGACCAGGCGCCGGCCCGGCTGCCCTCGACCCGGCCGGCCGCGGCGGCACCCCACGTCGCGAGCGCCAGCGCGAGCAGGACACCGCCGGTGAGGGTGAAGAACCCGCGCTTGACCTCGTTCCACAGGGGCGTGAGGAACAGCAGCGCGAGCCCGCCGGCCACGATCTCGGCCAGGACGAGCGCCGTGACGCCCGCCGGACCGCTCACCGGATCACCATGGTCCGAAGCCTACCCGTGGGGCGTCCGAGGACCGCCGCCGAACGTGTCGGCGACCGGTACCCTTGGCGCCGTGCACGACTGGCGCTCCTACGACCAGGTCGCCGAGACCTACGCGCGGATCCACGCGCCCCGCCTGTCGCAACCGGCGGCCGACCTCGTCGCGATCGCCGGGGTGGAAGCCGGCGACCGCGTGCTCGACGTCGGCACCGGGACCGGCGTCGCGGCGATCGCCGCCCGCGCCGCAGGCGGCTCGGTCGTGGGGATCGACGAGGCCCGCGGGATGCTCGGCGCCGCGCAGGGGGCGAACGGCGACCTGCGACTCGCGGCCGCCGAGGCGATCGACCTCCCCTTCCGCGACGGGACCTTCGACGCGGTGCTGGCGAACTTCGTGCTCGCGCATTTCACGAAGTACACGACCGCGCTGTTCGACATGCTCCGCGTGCTCCGGCCGGGCGGGCGGATGGCGCTCACGGCGTGGGCGGACGGGCTGGACGATCTCCAGCGGACGTGGCTCGAGCTCGTCGAGAGCGTCGTGCCCCGGGAGGTGCTCCAGCCCGCGATGGACGAGCGGCTGCCATGGCGGGATCGGTTCCGTCACCGTGAGCCGATGGAGGAGGCGCTCATGGACGCCGGCCTGCGACAGGTGAGGACCGAGGTACGCCGGTACCGGTTCCAGTACCGGATCGACGAGTACGTCGAGGGGCTCGGGACGTGGGCGACGGGTCGCTTCGTCCGGTCGATGCTCGGTGAGCAGGGGTTCGCCGCCTTCTCGGACCGCGCTCGGACCGTGTTCGCCGAGCGGTTCGCCGATCCGGTCAACGACTTCCGCGAGGTCCTGTTCGCATCGGGCACGAAGCCCACGTGAGCGAACTGGCGCCGACGGCCGCGGCGCCCCCTAGCGCTCTCTAGTCGTTCGAGCCGCTGCCCGACTGCGACAGCACGTAGCGCACGAGCGCCCGCGTCGGCGTTCCCGTCGCGCCCTTGGGCCAGTAGTCGCCCGGCCGGTCGGTGAACGCCGGACCCGCGATGTCGAGATGGACCCACGGCGTGTCGCCCACGAACTCGCGGAGGAACATCGCGGCGGTGATCGCCCCGCCGAAGCGCTTGCCGACGTTCTTGATGTCGGCCACGTCGGAGTCGATGAGCTTGCGATAGGGCTCGTACATGGGGAGCTCCCAGCCGGGCTCGCCGGCCGCGACGCCCGCGTCCAGGACGTCCTGGATGAGCCGGCGATCGTTGCCCATGGCGCCCCACAGGTCGGTGCCCAGGGCCACCATGCAGGCGCCGGTGAGCGTCGCCGTGTCGATGATCACGCGCGGATTCTTCTCGTTCAGGTAGGCGAGCGCGTCGGCCAGCACGAGGCGCCCCTCCGCGTCGGTGTTCAGGACCTCCGACGTCGTGCCGCCGCGGTGGCGGAGGACGTCACCCGGCCGGATCGCCGACCCGCTCGGCATGTTCTCCGAGGACGGGATGGCCGCGATGACGTTGATCTTCGGCTTCAGCAGCGCGATGGCCCGCATCGCCCCGAGGATCGACCCCGCGCCGCCCATGTCGCACTTCATCGTCTCCATCCCAGACGCGTCCTTGATGGACAGGCCGCCGGAGTCGAAGACGATCCCCTTGCCGGTGAGCGCGATCGGGGCGCCACGTCCACCGCCCGTGTATTTCAGCTCGATGAGCCTCGGGGGCCGAACGCTCCCCTGCCCCACACCGAGGATCCCGCCGAACCCGCCCTTGCGAAGCTCGGCCTCGGTCCAGATCTTGCAGGTGAGCCCGACCTCCTTCGCCATTGCCTGCGCCCGCCGGGCGAGCTCGGCGGGGGGGAGATCCAGCGCCGGCGTGTTCACGAGGTCTCGAGCCCACATCTGCGACTCGGCGATGATCTGACCGCGGCGGATCGCCCGCCTGGCCGCCTTCGCGTCGCCGTCGCCCGGCCCGATGAGGACCACCTTCCCGAGCCGGCGCTTGGCCCCGTTGCGGGAGGACTTGTACTCGTCGAACCGGTAGGCGCCCAGGAGGAGCCCCTCGACCGTCGCCTGAGACGCCTCGGCGAGGTCGGGGGCGATCTGCGCCATCGTCGTCGCGATCGCCTTGCGCCCGGCGAGCTGCGAGGCCACCTTTCCGATCCCGCGCCGGCAGGTGTCCGCGTCGGCGTCGGCGCGTCGTCCCACCCCGACGAGCAGCACGGCGCCGGCGGCGAGGCCCTTCACCTTCGTGTTCGGGACCAGGAGGTGCTCTCCACGTTTGCCGGTCGCGCCGGTGGCCGCGTAGAGCGAGAGGAGGTCGAGACCCGTGACCTCGCGCACGCCCGGCCCCGGTTCGGGACCCTCGAACACGGGCAGGACGAGCACGTCGACCGCAACCGCGTTCGGCCGTTCGGACGAGTAGGTGAAGGTCGGCACGGATCGTCTCCTCGTTGGTTGGGGTGAACGCGAGTCTCGAAGCCGCAGTCTACCGACGACGCCCCGACCGAGGCATCCGCCGCCCGCTAGGCTGCGCGCCATGAACGCGAGGGACCTGCGCGATCTCGTGCACTTCGACGAGGACGACGCCCGTCATCAGGAGGTCTTCGACTCGGAGCATCTGTGGTCGGAGATCGTGTGCCTGGATCAGAACCAGTCCCTCGACACGATCTCCGACGCGGGGTCGGACGCGATCGTCCTCGTCGTCACCGGACGCGTGGTCGTCCAGGTCGACCGCGGCCGCAAGCGACTCGAGCAGTGGGAGGTGGCACTCGTGCCCGCCGGCGCCGAGCTCACCGTCACGAACGCGACCGCCGATCCGGCGGTCGTGCTGCTCGTCGTGGCTCCGCCGCCGTCGCGGGACGAGCAGGATCCACCCTCGAACGAGCCGACCGGTTCGAACGGTCCATCGGCATCACCAGGGTGAGCAGGAACGCCACGGCGAAGCTCGGCACCGTCGCCCCAAGGCGCGAGCCGAGCAGCGGGAACGGCAGCCCGAGCGCGTCGAAGGCCCGCGTGACGGCCTCGACCCACCCGGATGGACCGGTCGGCACGCACCAGTGGTACACGATGAACCCGACGACCCATGGCACGAACGCCAGCCACCGGACGCCGCTCGGCTCGAAGAGCGCGTCTTCCCCGAGACGGCCTCGACGCCGCACGAGGTAATCGGCGAGGAACACGGCCGCGAGCGGTACGAACACCGACCCGATGAGGAACAGGAACAGCTCGAAGCGCTCCGCGCTGAACCCCAGGGCCAGCGCGAACGCGATCGCACCCACGGCCACGACGACCGCTCGCTGGCGGGCCCGCGGCGCGATGTTCTGCGTGGAGACGGCCGCCGAGTAGATGTCCGCGAACGCGTTGTCGCTCTCGCCAACGAGGAGCGCGAGTAGGACGACCCCGCCGCCGGCGAGCGCCACCACGGCCGCTCCGATCCCGACGGGTGTGGCGACGACGCCCGTGGCCAGGACGAGCATCGCGCCGAGCGCGTAGAACCACGCGTTCCCCGCCGCGTACCCCACGTACGTTCCGAGCGCCGCGCGCGCGTCGGTGCGGGCGAACCGACTGTAGTCGGCTGCGAGCGGCAGCCACGAGACCGGCATGACGATCACGAGATCGACCGCGAGCCAGAACGGCATCCCCCCGGTCGCGGGCGCGTTCCCCAGCGATCCCAGCTCGCCCGCACGAAGCGTTACCACGGTGATCCACGCCGCCGAACCCAGGAGCACCCAGATCCCGAACCGCTCGAGCCAGCGCCGGACGACGATCACCGGGCCGCCGGCGGCCAGGGCCGTGCACACGACGGCCACGGCGGCGATCCAGAAGGTCCTGCCACCGAAGCCGAACAGCCGGCGTGAGGCGACCGAGGCGACCTCGCCCATCGCCCAGAACTCGACCGCGGTCCACCCCACGAGCTGCACGACGTTGAGCGCCGACGGCGCGAGCGACCCGCGCGCCCCCAGGACCGGCCGGAACAGCACCATCGTCGGCACGCCCTCCCGCTGGCCCGCGAGCGCGACGAGCGCGAGCGGAACGCACCCGATGAGGGTCCCGACGGCGATCGCGGCGAGCGCCGCGCCCAGACCGAGAGCCGGCACGAGCAGCGCCCCCGTGACCAACACGAGCAGCCCGACCGACAGGTCGAACCACAGGACGGAGAAGTCGAGGGTGCCGAGCGCTCGCCGTTCGGCCGCCACCGGCCGGATCCCCATGGGCTCCTCGCCTCCCATGAGGCGCCCGAGGCGTTCGGCGATGCGGGCCATGCGCTCCCTCCGCCGGAATGAACCGGATCAGGTTCGAAGGGTCGCCGGCGGCGGTCGACTCGCGACCTGTCCGGCCTCTCAGCCCGGTTCCCCGGACTCCCCCGCTTCCGGCTCGATGGTACCCCGCGCCGATCTCGGCGGCGCGGGGATGGACGCTAGGATGCCCGCGTGATCTCTCGGGACGAGGCGATCGACCTCCTCCAGGAGCAGCACGCGGCCGTGGGAGCCCTGTTCGCCGACCTGGACGACGAGGCGTTCTCGCGGCGCGGGACGATCGGCGGCGGCGAGTGGTCCGCGAAGGACCTGGCCGCGCATCTCGGATCGTGGGAGGAGTTCGCCCTGGAGACGATCGAGGGCGTTCGAGCGGGACGGGTACCGGCGATCGAGGCCGCGCTCGCCGCCGAGGGAGGCACCGACCGCGTGAACGACGAGCAGGTGCGACGGTTCCTCGACGTCGATCCCGCCGCGGTCCGGGCACGCTTCGAGGATCTGCACGGACGGATCGTCGGCGCGATCGAAGGGATGGACGATGCCGAGTGGTCCTCGGCGTACGCGCACAACCCGGAGGACGCGACGCTCGGCGACCGGGTGGGTGGGTTGCTCGGCTCCGACGAGGGCGGGTTCCGGCACGCCTCGGCGCACCTGGAGGATCTGCGCGCCTACGTCGATTCGACGAGTCGCTGAGGGTTCGCCGGCCCACGAGCGCAGCGAGCCGCCCCCAGGATCAATGCGAGGCGTCGCCCGTCTCGTCGAGCGCCGGGGACCGGCGCAACGTCTCCGGGATCGAGAGCACGAGACCGAGCGCGATGACGGCCGGCAGCGCCGTGATCGCGAACGCGGGGCCGAAGCCGAAGGCGTCGGCGGACCAGCCGGCGACGAGCGGCCCGAGGACGAAGCCGAGATCGCCCGCGAACCGGAAGACGGCGACGCCCGAGCCCTTCAGCTCCTGCGGCGTCACGTCGGAGAGCATCGGTGCGGGCGGAACGCCCGCGTAGCCGCTCGCGACGCCGAGCACACCCATCGCGATGAAGAACGCCGCCGTGGTCGACGTGAGCCCGAACGCCGCGATCGCGATCGCGAGCCCGGCGAGCGCCGGGATGAGCACCGCGCGCCGGCCCCGGTGGTCGGTCGCGTGCCCCGCCGGGTAGAGGGCGGCGAGCTCGGTCGCCGTGGTGATCGCCAGGCCGAGTCCCACGCCGCTCAGCGTGAGCGACAGCTCCTCCGTGCCGAACAGCGGCACGAGGGTCTGGAAGACCGCCCCGATCATCCACAGGTAGACGCCGTTCACGACGAGCACCGTGACGAACGAGCGGTTCCACGGGAGCAGCCGCAGCCCTCCGCGCCGCACCTCCTCGTGGTGGCGTTCGGGGTTGCGGATCGTGCGCCAGAACATCCAGGCGGCGACGAAGCACGCGACGGCGTAGATGTAGAGCGGGCTCGCGAGCCCGAACCACCTCGCGATGAGACCACCGAGCGGCCCACCGGCGATGAACCCGAGGTTGAACGAGGCGAAGTACACGCTCATGACCCGTCCGGCGCGAGCCTGAGGAACGGTTCGCAGCAGGAACGACAGCAGGGCGGCGAAGAACAGCGCCGACCCCACGCCACCCACCGCCCGCGTGATGACGAGCAGGGTGAAGTTCGGCGACAGCCCGGCCGCGACCGATGAGAGCCCGACCCAGGCGGCGCCGAGCGTGGCCATCGACCGCTCCCCGTACCGGTCGATGTACCGGCCCACGAACGGATCCGCGATGAGCCGGGCGAGCGAGAACGACGAGATGAGCAGCCCGACGGAGTCGTAGCCCACGCCGAAGCTCCTGGCGTAGTTCGGCAGGACCGGCGACAGGATGCCGAAGCCGAGCATGATCACGAACGTCCCGAGCATCGCCGCGCGGATCTCGGGCGTGCGCAGGATGTCGCGGATCCTGATCGGTTCGGCCTTGCTCACGGCGTGCAGTGTACGGACCACCTCTCCGCCTCCCGGTTGCGCCGCATCGGCGCGGCACGTTGAATGGCCGGATGCCCGAGACCGGAAGCGGCGCGATCGCCGCGACCACGCTCGTGACGCCGCTCGTCGATCCGGAGGACGGTCGCGTCCTCGAGGTCGCCGAGTCGTTCGGCCAGGCCGTCGCGTGGGACTCGGGCGTCATCACGTACGTCGGACCCGCCGAGGGCGTCACGGACCGGCCGCTCGAGTCGTTCGAGGACTGCACGATCGCCCCCGGGTTCGTCGACTGCCACACGCACCTGCCGTTCGTCGGGTGGCGGGCGGACGAGTTCGAGGCCAGGCTCTCGGGGGTCTCCTATCGCGAGCTCCAGGGCGAGGGTGGCATCCCGCGCAGCGCGCGGATGCTCGCCGAGGCGAGCGACGATGACGTCCTGGCGTTCTGCCTGCCGCTCGTGCAGGAGATGGCCGATCACGGGACCACGACGCTCGAGCTGAAGACCGGCTACGGACTGTCCGTGGAGGCCGAGATGCGTCAGGCGCGACTGGCGAGGCGCCTCGGTGAGCTCGCGCCGCAGACGTGCACCGTGACGCTGCTCGCCTGCCATGCCGTCCCACCCGGGACCGATCGCGACCGGTGGGTCGCGACGGCCTGCGACGAGCTCATCCCCGCTGCGGCGGGCGAGGGGCTCGTCGACGCGGTCGACGTGTACGTCGAGGACATCGCGTTCACCGTCGAGGATCTCGCGCGGGTCGCCGAGGCCGCCTCGCGCGCCGGCCTCCCACTGCGGTGTCACGCCGACCAGCTCGGTCCGTCGGGGGCGGCCGAGGCCGCGGTGACCCTCGGAGCACGCACCGCCGACCACCTGAACCACGTCTCCGCCGGTGGCATCGCCGCGCTCGGCGCCGCCGAGTCGACGGTCGCGGTCCTCCTGCCGACCTCGACGGCCTTCCTCCGCCTCGAGCCCCCGGACGCGCGCGGGCTCGTCGACGCGGGAGCCCGGATCGCGATCGCCAGCGACTGCAACCCCGGCACGTCACCGGTCGTGTCGATGCCGGAGGTCGTCGCTGCCGCGTGCTCCCTGTACGCGCTGTCGCCGGCCGAGGCGCTCATGGCGGCGACCGCGAACGGCGCGGCGGCGCTCGGTCTCGAGGCCGAGCGCGGTACGCTGGCGCCGGGACGGCCTGCCGACCTGGTGGTGCTCGACGGTGAGGGATTCCGGCAGGTTCCCTACCGGCCGGGTCACAATCCGGTGCTGCACGCCTACGCGAACGGGAGGAGGGTGGGAGGCACGCGATGAGCGTTCGTCGAGGACTCTCGACGTGGCGGCCTCGCGCGCTCGCCGCGGCGCTCGCGCTCGGCGGCTCCCTCGTCCTGCTCCCGGCCGTCGCGGGGGCCCAGGACGCGCCGGCCGTCGCGCTCACCGCCTCGGCCGAACGGATCACGTTCGGGCAGGACGTGCGGCTGTCCGTGACCCTGACGCCGGCGGCCGGTGGCGAGGCCGTGCAGATCACCGACGAGACGGGCGACGTCGTGGCGCAGGGAACGACGCGACCGAACGGAACGTTCGATGCGACGATCCGGCCCGATGGCACGCGGACCTACCTGGCCACCGTGCTCGATGCGACGAGCGAGGGGGTGACCGTCGCGGTCCGTGCCGTCGCCGACGTCCGGATGTCGCCGGTCCGGCTGTTCGACCGGGTCGTCGTCCGGGGTGCGATCGAACCCGCCCGCCCCGGGCGGAACGTCGAGGTCACGCTCCTGCGCGGCGGCCGGGCGGTGGAGACCCGCCGCGTCCCGATGGGCCGAAACGGCGGCTACTCGGTGAGGTTCGAGGTCGGCGCTCCGGGCGTCTACCGCGCCCGCGCGTCGTTCGGGGCCGGTGACCTCGTCCGCGATCGCGCCGTGACGCCGGCCGATCTCACGCCGCTGCCCAGGCTCTCCTCGGGGGACTCGGGCGCCTTCGTCCGGCTGCTCGAGGCTCGGCTCATGGCGCTCGACTACCGAGTGGCCGGGGGGCGCGACGGCAGGTACGACTTCCGAACGGCGGACGCGGTCGTGGCCTTCCACAAGGTGCAGGGCATGTCCCGGTCCTTCGCGGTCTCGGCCGCCACGTGGCGGCGCCTGGCCGATCCGCTCGTGCCCCGGCCTCGGCGAGACTGGAACGCGTTCCACTTCGAGGTCGACCAGACGAAGCAGGTGCTGTACACGGTCGAGGGTGGAGCGGTGACGAACATCCTGCACGTGTCCACCGGCGCGGGGGGAGCGACGCGCGACGGGTCCTTCCGCGTCTGGCGCAAGCTCGCCGGGTTCAGCCCCAACCACCTGTACTACCCGAGCTACTTCGACGGCCTGCGCGCGCTCCACGGATGGACGGAGGTGCCGACGGTCGCGGCCAGCCACGGGTGCGTTCGGATCCCCTACTGGAACGCCAGGTGGGTCTACGGGCTCGCCGCGTACGGCACCCGCGTCGTGATCTACCACTAGTCGAGCGGACCCACCGCCCCCTCGGCCGCCTCGAGCAACGCGCCCGACCGAACCAGCGCGGCGGCCTCGGCGATGTCGGGACCCAGCTCGCGGTCGCCGTCCAGGAACGCCACCCGCTCACGAAGCGTCCGTCTCGCCGCCCCGGTGCCGGCCGCCGGGAGGAGCGGCTCGCGAAGATCGAGCGCCTGAGCCGCGACGAGCGCCTCCATCGCCACGACCATCTCGGCGTTGGCGACGACGTCGCGGGCATGCCGAGCCGAGGTCATCCCCATGCTCACGTGGTCCTCCTGGCCCGCCGAGGAGCCGATCGAATCGACCGACGCGGGATGGGCGAGCGTCTTGCACTCGGACACCAGGGAGGCGGCCGTGTACTGGACGAGCATGAACCCCGAGTGGAGGCCGCTCTGCTCGACGAGGAACGCGGGCAGCCCGTTGTTGCGGACGGGATCGAGCAACCGGTACAGGCGCCGCTCCGCGATCCCGGCGAGCGGGACGAGCGCCATCGCGAGCGCATCGAGGGCCACGGCCACCGGCTGCCCGTGGAAGTTGCCACCCGGCCGGATCTCGTCGGCCTCGGGCAGGACGATCGGGTTGTCCGAGACCGCGTTCGCCTCCACCTCCAGGATGCCGAGCGCGAACGCGAGCGCTCCGCGCGTGGCCCCGTTCACGTGCGGCGCGCATCGCAGGGAGTAGGCGTCCTGCACGAGGTGCGTGCTCTCTCGATGGGAGGCGACGATCGGGCTCGCGTCGAGCAGCCGGCGAAGGTTCGACGCGGACGCGACGACGCCGTCGTGGGGGCGGAGCGCGGTCAGTCGCTCGTCGAACACGGAGTCGGAGCCGAGGGCGGCCTCGACGCTCATCGCCGCCGTCACGTCCGCGGTCCTGACGAGCCGGAGCGCTCTCGTCGCCGCGAGGATCCCCACGGCCAGCATCCCCTGGGTGCCGTTCACGAGCGCCAGGCCTTCCTTGGCCCGCAGCTCGATCGGGTCCAGACCCGCGGAGGCGAGCGCCTCGCCCGCCGGCCGCGGCTCCCCCTCGACGAGGATCTGGCCCCGGCCGATCAGCGGGAGCGCGAGGTTCGCGAGCGGCGCGAGGTCCCCGGAGGCGCCCAGCGATCCCTGCTGGGGCACGACCGGCACGAGGTCGCGGTTCAACATGTCGATCATCCGCTCGACGATCTGGGGCCTGACGCCGGAGTGGCCCAGCGCGAGGACGTGAGCGCGCAGCAGGAGCATCGCGCGCGCCTCCTCCCGCGAGAGCGGCGGCCCGACGGCCGTCGCGTGCGAGCGCACGATGCCGAGCTGGAGCTCATCCGCGCGCTGCGGCTCGATGCGCACGTTCGCGAGCGAGCCGAACCCCGTGGTGACCCCGTAGACGGTGGCGTCCGACGCGACGGCGCGTTCCACGACCGCGCGCGCGGCGTCGATGCGTTCGACCGATCGGGCCGGGAGCTCGACCTCGGCGCCGTACGCGACCGCGACGACGTCTTCGAGCGAGAGCGCCTCCCCCACCCGGATCGCCACGGCGCAAGGCTACGGAGGCGCCCGAGTCGCGGCAAACCGTCCTCGCTCTAGGCTGAGCAGATGGCGAACCCCTGGGACGACCTCGACCCCGAGCGGCCGCAGGAACCCACGAGCTCCACGCCTCCCGGGAGCGATCCCGCGCGCCCCCCGGCGAGGCCGAGGCCGGCGCCGGGCCCGCGTCGCGCGAGCGAGCCGAGCGCGAGCCGCGCGCTTGCCCGGGGAGCGCGCAGACGATGCCCTCGCTGCGGCTCGGGGGGATTGTTCCGGCGGCGGTTCGCGATTCGGGAGCGCTGCCCGCGTTGCGGTCTGCGCCTGGAGCGCGAGGAGGGCGGGTTCCTCGGCGCGATGGTGCTGAACTACACCGTCACCGTCGTCGCCTGGATCGCGCTCCTCGTCGTGTGGCTGATCGTGGACCTCCCCGACCTGCACGTCGCCGCCCTCACGATCGCCTCGATCGCGATCGCGGGTCTGGTGCCGCTGCTCTTCTGGCCGTTCTCGAAGACGATCTGGGCGAGCGTCGACTACCTGGTCGATCGATCGAGCCCGGACTACGCCTCAAGAGACGCCTCCGACCGGTCCGCCGGCAACGGCGGGCCGCACGCGGGCCGCTCCTCGGGCTGAGCCTCAGGCCTCGCGCCATGGCAGGCGCACGCCCCGCTCCTCGGCGACGGCGAGCGCCTCGTCGTACCCCGCGTCCGCGTGCCGGACCACACCCATGCCCGGATCGGTCGTGAGGACACGCTCGAGGCGCGCGGCGGCGTTCTCGCTCCCGTCGGCGACGACGACCATCCCCGCGTGGATCGAGTACCCGATCCCGACGCCGCCCCCGTGGTGCACGCTCACCCAGTGCGCGCCCGCGGCGGTGTTCACGAGGGCGTTGAGGACGGGCCAGTCCGCGATCGCGTCGGAGCCGTCGCGCATCGACTCGGTCTCGCGGTACGGGCTCGCGACGCTTCCGCTGTCGAGGTGATCGCGGCCGATCACGATCGGGGCCAACAGCTCGCCGCTGCTCACCATCTCGTTGAAGCGCAGCCCGGCGCGGACCCGCTCCCCGTACCCGAGCCAGCAGATCCGGGCGGGCAGCCCCTGGAAGGCCACGCGGTCCTCGGCCATGTCGAGCCATCGCCGCAGCCGGGGATCGTCGGGGAACAGGTCGGCGACCGCCCGGTCGGTCCGTTCGATGTCCTCGGGGTCGCCCGAGAGCGCGACCCAGCGGAACGGGCCCTTCCCCTGGCAGAACATCGGACGGATGAAGGCCGGGACGAACCCGGGATACGCGTAGGCGCGCCCGAAGCCGCCGCGCTCGGCCCCGGCCCGCAGGTTGTTCCCGTAGTCGAACACCACGGCGCCCGCGTCGAGGAACCCGGCCATGGCCTCGACATGGCGCGCCATCGACTCGAACGACCGGCGCTCGTACTCGGCCGGGTCCCGCTCGCGAAGGTCGGCAGCGTCCTCGAGCGAGAGCCCGGACGGCACGTAGCCGCCCAGCGGGTCGTGCGCGCTCGTCTGATCGGTCACGAGGTCGGGCCGGAACCCGCGGCGGAGCAGGTCCGGGAGCACCTCGGCGCAGTTGCCGAGCAGCCCGATCGAGACGGCCTCGCGCCCGTCGCGGGCCTCGCCGACCCATCGGAGCGCCTCCTCGAGGTCGTCGGTCTCCCGATCCAGGTAGCGCGTCTTCAGGCGGCGCTCGATGCGCGACGGGTCCACCTCGACGCACAGCGCGACGCCGCCGTTCATCGTGACCGCGAGCGGCTGGGCGCCGCCCATCCCGCCGAGCCCCCCCGTGAGCGTGACCGTCCCGGCGAGCGATCCGCCGAACCGCTGGGATGCCGCCTCGGCGAACGTCTCGTAGGTCCCCTGGAGGATCCCCTGGGTCCCGATGTAGATCCACGAGCCCGCGGTCATCTGCCCGTACATCGTGAGCCCCGCGTCCTCGAGATCGCGGAACGTGTCCCAGTCGGCCCACTTCGGCACGAGCATCGAGTTCGAGATCAGCACCCGCGGCGCCATCTCGTGCGTTCGGAAGACCGCGACGGGCTTGCCCGACTGGACGAGCATCGTCTCGTCGTCCCCGAGCGTCCGCAGCGTCCGCACGATCGCGTCGAACGCCTCCCACGACCGAGCCGCCCGTCCGGTTCCGCCGTACACGACGAGGTCCTGGGGTCGCTCGGCGACGTCGGGATCGAGGTTGTTCATCAGCATCCGCAGGGCGGCCTCCTGCGGCCAGGATCGGCACGACATCGCCGTGCCGCGGGGAGCCCGGACCTCTCGCGCGCTCGTGCTCATCCTCGACGCGGATGATAGGCCTCGACGCTCGGGGCGACTCCGAGAGCCCGGGTGCCGGTCAGGCCGTTCGGTGGTCGATCGCCCAGCTCGAGCCGGGCGTGGACCGGGCGTACTCGCGCATCTCGGTCGCCACCGCGAGCATCTCGGCGTGGTGCTCGAACCACCGCTGCTCCGTCGTGGCGACGCCGATCGCGATCGTGACGACCGGGAACTGCTGGGGCTCGCCCCGGCGGCTCTCCACCTCGATCGAGCGGCGCACGCGATCGGGCGGGTCGTACAGGTCGAGCACCCCCTCGTCGAACCTCGCCACGAGGCGCTCCGCGAGGTCTGCGCCGTCGGGGGCGTCGCAGATGACGACGAAGTCGTCGCCCCCCACGTGCCCGACGAACGTGTGGGTGAGCATGCCCTCCGCGATCACGTCGCCGATCAGCTTGGCCGTGAACGCGATCGCCTCGTCGCCCCGCTCGAACCCGTAGTGGGCGTTGTACGCCCTGAAGTCGACGAGATCGGTCGCGAGCACCGCCATCGGCGTTCCCGACGACAGCCGCTCGTCGATCTCCTCCTCGATGCGCGCGTTGCCGGGCAGGCCGGTGAGCGGGGAGTAGACGCGAAGCTCCTTCGCCCGGCGCATCGTCCCGCGGATCCGCGCGAGCAGCTCGGGCGTGTCGAAGGGCTTGACGACGTAGTCGTCGGCGCCCACCGCGAACCCCTCGACCTTGTCCGCCGACAGCCCGCGGGCGGTGAGCATGATGACGCCGACCGATGCCGTCCGCTGGTCGAGCCGCAGCTGCCGGGTGAGCTCGAAGCCGTCCATGCTCGGCATCATCACGTCGGCGACGACGAGCTCCGGGCAGCGCTCCTGAGCGAGCTCGAGCGCCTGCCGCCCGTTGTTCGCGACCCGCACGTCGTAGCCGGCGGCCTTCAGCTCGATCTCGAGCAGGCGCGCGATGAACGGGTCGTCGTCGACGACCAGCACCGAGCCTCCCGTGTCGGCCTCGTGGCCGGGGTCGCCCGTGGGCGATGGCAACCGTTCCGCGTCCACGAGGGACCAATCGGCACGTTCGGGCCAAAGGTGTAGCCGTTGGACCATCCCCGATTCGGGGGATCCCGGCGGTCCGAACGCCATCGCAGCCGGCGAACGCCACCCCCAGCCGTTCATGGGAGGATTGGGGCCCCCAACCGGAGGCGGCGCGCGTGGAGATCCTCGACACGTTCCTGGATGCGGTCGGCGACACGCCGCTCGTCCGTCTCCACAAGGTCACCCGGGGGGTCCGGCCCACGGTCCTGGCCAAGCTGGAGATGCTGAATCCGGGCGGAAGCGTGAAGGACCGCATCGGCCTTCGGATGATCGAGGCGGCCGAGGGCCAGGGGCGGCTCCGGCCGGGCGGGACGATCGTCGAGCCGACGTCGGGCAACACCGGACACGGCCTGGCGATCGCCGCCGCGATCCGCGGGTACCGGTGCATCTTCGTCATGCCGGACAAGATGAGCCAGGAGAAGATCTCGCTCCTGCGCGCGTACGGCGCCGAGGTCGTCATCTGCCCCACCGCCGTCCCACCCGAGTCGCCCGAGTCCTACTACCGCGTGGCCGACCGGCTCACCGAGGAGATCCCCGGGGCGTTCCAGCCGAACCAGTACTTCAATCCCGAGAACCCGCAGGCGCACTACGCGACGACCGGGCCGGAGATCTGGCGACAGACCGACGGATCCATCGACGCGCTCGTCGTCGGCGTGGGAACCGGGGGCACGATCACCGGCACCGCCCGCTTCCTCAAGGAGCGAAAGCCCGACCTCCTCGTCGTCGGGGCCGATCCGGAGGGGTCGCTCTACTCGGGCGAGGTCCACCCCTACCTCACCGAGGGCATCGGCGAGGACTTCTGGCCGGCGACCTTCGACCCAACGCTCGTCGATCGCTACGTCCGCGTCTCGGACCGGGACGCGTTCCGGATGGCGCGTCGGATCACGAGGGAGGAAGGGATCCTCGTCGGTTCCTCCTCCGGAACGGCGGTCGTCGCGGCGCTCGAGGCCGCTCGCGATCTGCCGGAGGGCGCGACGGTCGTCGTCATCCTCCCGGACACCGGCCGCAACTACCTCTCGAAGGTCTACTCGGACTCCTGGCTCCTCCAGTACGGGCTCATGGAGCGGCCGGAGGTCGTGCGGGTCGAGGAGGTCATGTCGGCCAGGCACGACGAGGTCCCACCGCTCGTCACGGTGAGCGCGCACGACAAGGTGCGCCAGGCGATCGACGTCCTCCAGCGGTTCGGCATCTCCCAGGCGCCGGTCGTGCGCGCATCGAGCGAGGACGTGACCGACTTCGTGGGGTCGATCCGCGAGAACGCGCTGCTCGACCGGATCTTCCGCGACCCCGACGCGCTCCAGGCCGACGTCGCCGAGGTCATGGCGCCGCCGATCGCGATGGTCGAGTTCGACGCGCCGATCGAGCTCGCGTTCGAGAGCCTCCAGCACGGCCCGGCCGTCCTCGTCGTCAAGGCGGGGCAGGCGCTCGGCGTCCTCACTCGGAGCGACCTGCTCGAGTTCCTCGCCCATCGGTCACGCGCCTGAGGGACGCGGTGCGGGCGCTCGGGATCGACGTCGGGGTGCGCAAGGGCCTCGATCTCGTGCTCATGGACGAGGATCGCCAGGTCCTCGACACGGCCCGCCACGTCCTCGTCGAGGACCTGACGAAGCTCGTGCCCGACTTCGAGCCCGACGTCGTGGCCATCGACGCCCCGCCCGCGTGGGCGCTCGCCGGGCGTTCGCGGCTCACCGAGCGGGAGCTTCGCTGGTTCGGGATCCAGTGCTTCAACACGCCCTCGGACGCCCGGCTGGCCGACCACCCGTTCTACGAGTGGATGACGATCGGGTTCGCGGCCTTCCAGGCGATCGACGAGCCGTTCCCCCGCTATCGGGGCGGCTCGGTCGCCGGTCACGCGATCGAGGTGTTCCCGCACGCGTCGGCGGTCGTCCTGGCCGGGTGCCTGCCGCCGAAGGGCCTGACGCCGCACGCGTGGCGGCGATCCGTCCTTCGGATCGGCGGCGTCGACGCCGCGACGTTGCGTTCGGCCGACCAGGTCGACGCTGCGCTGGCGGCGCTCACCGGGCTGTACGCCCTCGCCCGCCGGTTCAGCGCGCCGGGCGATCCGCGTGAGGGCCAGATCGTCGTCCCGGCGGCGACTCTGCCAGCCCACCCCTATCGCAGGGGCGAGACCCCCGCCAGCGAACGCGCACAGCCCGCGCTTCCGGGGCTCGCGGCGTGCGCCTGCGGCACGCCGGGATGCACGGCGCTCACGGCCCACGAGTTCGCGCGCGGCCACGACGCGAAGCGCAAGTCCGCGCTGTGGGACCTCGCCCGCCAGGGGCAAGACGCGATCGACGAGCTGCGGCGCCGCGGCTGGGCCGTCCCGCCGGAGATGCGATGACCGACGAGCAGGCGATGCGGTTCGAGACGCGCGCGATCCACGTGGGCCAGGACCCCGACGCCGAGTACGGATCGGTGAACGTCCCGATCTACCAGACCTCGACGTATGCGCAGCCGGCGGTCGGCAAGCCCAAGGCGTGGGACTACGCGCGCGGCGGCAACCCGACGCGCGAGGCGCTGCAGCAGGTGCTCGCTTCGCTCGAGGGGGGCTCGAAGGGCCTGTGCTTCTCGAGCGGGTTGGCGGCCACGACCACGCTGCTGTTGACCCTGAAGCCCGGCGACCACGTGCTGATCTCGGACGACGTGTACGGCGGGACGTACCGGCTCCTCGCGCGCGTGTTGGGCGAGTGGGGGCTGGCGTTCGACGTGGTCGACATGACCGACCTCATCGCGTGCCGTGCCGTCGTCCGGCAGGACACGGCCATGGTGTGGGTCGAATCCCCCACGAACCCCTTCCTCAAGGTGGTCGACATCGCCGCCATCGCGGATCTCGCCCATCAGGCGGGTGCTCGCTGTGTCGTGGACAACACGTTTGCGACCCCGTACCTGCAGCGTCCACTCGAGCTCGGGGCCGACGTCGTCGTGCACTCGATGACGAAATACCTGGGCGGACACTCCGACCTCATCGGCGGCGCGCTCATCACCAGCGACGCCGAGCTGATCGAACGCCTGCCGTTCCTCGTGAACGCGGCCGGCGCGGTGCCGGGGCCGATGGACTGCTACCTGGCGCTGCGCGGCGTGAAGACGCTCGCGCTGCGGATGCAGGCGCACTGCCGAGGCGCCAAGCGGGTCGCCGAGTTCCTCCAGTCCCACCCGAAGGTCACGCGGGTGCATTACCCGGGGCTGCCCGGACATCCCGGGTTCGAGGTCGCCGTTCGCCAGATGAGGGACTTCGGCGGCATGGTGAGCTTCGAGGTCGAGAGCGGGGACGAGGCGATCCGCGTGGCGGAGGCGACGAAGCTGTTCTTCCTGGCCGAGTCGCTCGGCGGCGTCGAGTCGCTGATCGAGCTCCCGGGCCCGATGACCCATGCGAGCGTGGCGAACTCGCCGATCGAGGTGCCCGAGACGCTGATCCGGCTCTCGGTGGGCATCGAGCATCCGGACGACCTCGTCGCTGACCTGGAGCAGGCGCTCGGCTAGCCCAGAACTCCGGACCAACGCTCGTCGACCGAGCTCGGCGAGCGCGATCAGCGGGTTCTTGCGACATCGGCCTTGGCTCACCGTAGTGACCCCGA
>DATBLA010000007.1:0-11754 GCA_036555645.1 Actinomycetota bacterium | reverse complement strand
CTTCCACGTCGAGGCGGTGGACGACCCGGTCCCCGCGATCGAGGCCGCGCGATCGAACGCGCTCCGCGTCGGCCTCGCCCTCAGCCCGCAGACGCCGGTCGATCGGGTCCTGCCGCACCTGGACGCGATCGATCACGTGGTGGTGCTGGCCGTCCGCCCCGGGTGGGCGGGGCAGGCGTTCGACGCCGCGGCCCTGCCCAAGATCCGCGCCCTTCGCGACGAGGTCGACCGCCGCGACGCCCGGACGGAGATCCACGTCGACGGGGGCGTGAACCTGGAGACCGGCCGGCGGTGCCTGGATGCGGGAGCGGACGTCCTCGTGGCCGCCTCGGCGATCTTCGGAACCGACGATCCGGGGCTCGCGGCACGCGAGCTGAAGTCGCTCACGGAGGCCGCCTGATGCCCGAGCGGATCCTGGTGGTCGACGACGATCCGGACATCGCCCGGTTCGTCGAGGTGAACCTGCGAAGCGCCGGGTACGACGTGTCGGTGGCCTCGGACGGAGAGGAGGCGATCGAGCGCGCGGGCTCGCTCCGGCCCGATCTCGTGCTCCTGGACGTGATGATGCCGCGGATCGACGGGTTCGAGGTCGCCCAGCGGCTCCGCCGGAACCCGCAGACGTCGAACACCTCGATCATCATGCTCACCGCGAAGGCGTTGTCGACGGACAAGGTCCTCGGCCTCACCGCCGGCGCCGACGACTACATCATCAAGCCGTTCGACCCGATCGAGCTCCTCGCGCGCGTGAAGGGGACCCTTCGGCGCGCAAAGGAGATGCGGAACCTCTCGCCGCTCACGGGCCTGCCCGGCAACATCCGGATCCAGGAGGAGATCGAGCGGATGGTTCGCGAGGGCCACCCGTTCGCGGTGCTCTACTCGGACCTGGACAACTTCAAGGCCTACAACGACCAGAAGGGGTTCGTCCGCGGCGACCGTCTCATCCAGGGCACCGCGCTCATCATCCAGGACGCCGTCGTCGAGTTCGCCGGGGCCGACGGGTTCATCGGGCACGTCGGCGGCGACGACTTCGTCGCGGTCGTGCCGCCCGAGGTCGCCGAGTCGGTCGCGCGCAAGATCGTGGAGGCCTTCGATGCCCGCGTCCACGAGTACTACGACCGGGAGGACGTCGAGCGCGGGTACGTCGAGGTGGAGGACCGCAAGGGGGTCCTGCAACGGCTCCCGCTCGTCGGGATCTCGGTGGGGATCGCCACGACGCAGAACCGCTCCTTCGCGCACTACGGCGAGGCGGTCGCCGTGGCCACCGAGATGAAGACGTTCGCCAAGCGCGAGCCGCGCTCGTCCTTCGCCGTCGACCGCAGGCACGCGGACGGCGCGCCCCCGCCCGCGGACGCGTAGGCACCCGCCCCCCTCGCGCGGCGACGATCGCCCCCAGCCTCTGGACGCCCGAGGGCCGGCGCCTATACTTGGCCTCGAAGCCTGTCTTCGGGGCGGGGTGCAACTCCCCACCGGCGGTGACAGTCCGCGACCCCTCGGGAGCCACTCGGGGGTGGACCCGGCGAGATTCCGGGACCGACCGTGAGAGTCGGGATGGGAGAGGACGGGCGGCCGCGGCAGCGTCGTCTGCCGTGTCCTGCCCTCCCCGCACGTCCGCCTCGGGATCGGAGAGCTCGTGTCCGACGAGGCGCACATGCGGCGGGCCATCGACCTGGCCCTGATCGGGCGCGGGCTCGTCGCTCCCAACCCGATGGTCGGCGCCGTGGTCGTGTCCGGCGGCGACGTGGTGGGCGAGGGACACCACGAGGGCCCCGGCCTCCCGCACGCCGAGATCGTCGCCCTGAACGAGGCCGGCGATCGGGCGCGGGGCGCGACGCTCTACACGACGCTCGAGCCCTGCTGCCACTTCGGCCGCACACCGCCCTGCACGGAGGCGATCGTCCGCGCCGGGATCGCGCGGGTCGTGGCGGCCACGACCGACCCGAACCCGGTGGTCGACGGCCGGGGCGCGGCGATCCTGTCCTCGCGCGGCATCGAGGTCGAGCTCGGCGTTCTCGCCGGCCCGTCGGAACGGATGAACGCAGCCTTCTCCACGCACGTCCGCACCGGCATGCCCTACGTGATCTGGAAGTTCGCCGCGTCGCTCGACGGGAAGGTGGCCGCGACCGACGGGACGTCGCGGTGGATCTCGGGCGAGGAGGCCCGGGCGGACGCGCATCGCCTGCGCGGCTGGGCCGACGCGATCCTCATCGGAGCCGGGACGGCGATCGCGGACGATCCCGCCCTCACGGTTCGCGATCCCACCTATCGCGGGCGGCCGCCCGTGCGCGTGGTCGTCGACGCCGCGGGCCGGGTGCAGCCGGCCGGCGCGCTGTTCGACGATCGCGCCCCCACGCTCGTCGCCACGACCGATCGCGCCCCGGTGGAGCGCCGAGAGGCGTGGCGCGCGGCCGGAGCCGAGGTCGTCGTCTTCGAGGCCGAGGACGGCCAGGTGCCGTTGGCGGCGCTGCTCGCCGACCTCGGCAAGCGGGACGTGCAGGGCGTCCTGCTCGAGGGGGGCCCGACGCTCGCCTGGTCGGCGGTCGAGGCGCGGCTCGTCGATGCGGTCGTCGCGTACCTGGCGCCGGTGCTCGTCGGCGGCGCGACCGCGCCCGGAGCGCTGGGCGGGGATGGGTTCGCGCCGCTCTCGGAGGGCCTCGGTCTGTCGATCCATTCCGTCGAGCGGGTCGGCCGGGACATCAGGGTGGAGGCGGATGTTCAGCGGGATCGTTGAGGAGCGCGGGGTCGTGCGGGACATCGGACCCGCCCGGCTCGCGATCACGTGTCGAACGGTGACCGCGGACGCCGACGTCGGGGCCTCGATCGCGGTGAACGGGACGTGCCTCACGGTCGTCGACCGGGGCGAGGATCACCTCGCGTTCGACCTGTCCGAGGAGACGCTCGCCCGAACGAGCTTCGGGCGCCTGGCCGCCGGTGATCCGGTGAACCTCGAGCGGGCGCTCACGCTGTCGACCCGACTCGGCGGCCACCTCGTCCAGGGACACGTCGACGGGGTGGGCGAGGTCCTGGCGGTGCGCCCGGGATCGGACGGCGGCGCCGTCGTCCGGGTGAGCGCGCCGGCGTCCGTGCGCCGATACCTCGTCGAGAAGGGATCCGTCTGCGTCGACGGCGTCAGCCTCACGGTCGCCGGCCTGGACGACGAGGCGTTCTCGGTCGCGCTGATCCCGCACACGCTCGCCGTGACGACGCTCGGTTCGCTCGAGGTGGGCGACCCCGTGAACCTCGAGGTGGACGTGATCGCGAAGTACGTGGAAGCGCTGTTGGAGGAGGGACACGCATGAGCCCCATCGACGGATCCGCCGGTTCCCCGTTCGCGCCGATCGACGAGGCCCTCGACGACATCCGGGCCGGCAAGATCGTGATCGTCGTCGACGACGCCGATCGCGAGAACGAGGGCGACTTCATCATGGCCGCCGAGAAGGCCACGCCCGACGCGATCAACTTCATGGTCACGCACGGCCGCGGGATCGTCTGCATGCCCGTCACGCAGCAGCGGCTGGACGAGCTGCGGATCCCGCTCATGGTGACGAAGAACAACGAGAGCCACGGGACGGCGTTCGCGGTCTCGATCGACGTTCAGGGGCGCACCACCACGGGGACGAGCGCGTTCGATCGTGCCGCGACGGTCCGCGCGGTCGCCGACGCGACGCTGTCGCCGTCGGACATCCGGATGCCGGGTCACGTGTTCCCGCTCATGGCCCAGGATGGCGGGGTCCTGCGGCGGGCGGGCCACACCGAGGCCACCGTGGATCTGGCCCGGCTCGCCGGTCTGTACCCGGCGGGCGTCCTGTGCGAGGTCCTGCATCCGGACGGCTCGATGGCACGGATGCCCGAGCTCGCCCGGGTCGCGGCCGAGCACGGGCTCAAGCTCATCTCGATCGCCGACCTCATCGAGTACCGGCGGCGCCGCGAGACGCTCGTGCGCCGGACCGCCGAGGCGGTGATCCCGACCGAGCACGGTGAGTTCACCGCCACGTCGTACGAGAGCCTCGTCGACGGGACGGTGCACGTGGCGTTCGTGCTGGGGGAGGTCGGGGACGGCGAGCGGATCCTCGTCCGCGTCCACTCGGAGTGCCTGACCGGCGACGTCTTCGGGTCGATGCGGTGCGACTGCGGCGATCAGCTCCAGAGCGCGATCGCCCGGATCGGCAAGGAGGGGCGCGGGCTCGTGCTCTACATCCGCGGCCACGAGGGTCGCGCCATCGGCATCACGCACAAGCTGCGGGCGTATCAGCTCCAGGAGCAGGGTCGGGACACCGTGGAGGCGAACGTCGAGCTCGGGTTCCCAGCCGACCCGCGCGACTACGGCATCGGAGCGCAGATCCTCGTCGACCTCGGGGTCGCCTCGATGCGGCTGCTGACGAACAACCCGGCCAAGCGCGCCGGTCTCGAGGGGTACGGCCTGTCGATCATCGAACGGGTCCCGCTGGAGACGCGGCCGACCGCTGAGAACATCGGGTACCTGCGGACGAAACGCGAGAAGCTCGGACATCTCCTCGAGCACCTGGAGCCCGACGCGAGCGAGGCGCCGTGAACGAGATCCGGGGAGATCGGCATGCCCGAGGCCGGCGGTTCGCGGTCGCCGTGGCGCGGTTCAACGAACTCGTGACCGGCAGGTTGCTCGCCGGTGCGCTCGACGCGCTCGCCGCGCACGGGGTCGAGGAACGAGACGTCGACGTCGTGTGGGTCCCCGGCGCGTTCGAGCTGCCGCTCGCGGCACAGCGGCTCGCGTCCTCGGGGACCTACGACGGGATCGTCTGCCTGGGCGCGGTGGTCCGCGGCGAGACCGCTCACTTCGACCACGTCGCCACCCAGGCGGCGACCGGCATCCGTGAGGTCGCCCAGGCAGCGGGCGTGCCGGTCACGTTCGGGGTGCTCACCACCGACACGCTCGAGCAGGCGCTCGACCGGGCGGGCGGCGAGCACGGCAACAAGGGCTGGGACGCCGCGATCGCCGCGATCGAGATGGCCTCCGTGCTCGAGCAGCTGCCGAAGGAGGGATGAGGGATGATCGTCGACAAGCCCTGGGGCAAGGTCGTGACCTACGCCCTCAACCAGCCGAGCTCGGTTCGCGTGATCACCGTCGAGCCCGGCCAGGAGACGAGCGTCCACTACCACCAGATGCGCGACGAGATGTGGGTCGTCCTGGACGAGGGCCTCGACGTCCAGATCGGCAACCGGTCGGTCGCCGCCGCTCCGGGGGAGGAGTTCATCGTGAGCGCCGAGACGACGCACCGCATCTCGAACCCGGGCCAACGGCGCGGGCGGGTCCTCGAGATCGCCTACGGGTACACGACCGAGGACGACACGCTGCGCCTCCACGACGACTACGGCCGTCCGCTCGAGCCCGACTGGTGAGGGCCGACCGGGCGATTGAGCGGCATTCGGACCCCGTGCTACGCTCCGCGCGCTTCGGCACCAGGAGGGTGGATTGGCAGAGCAGGGAACCGTCAAGTGGTTCAGCAACGAGAAGGGGTTCGGCTTCATCTCTCGCGAGGGGGAGGACGACGTCTTCGTCCACTTCTCGGCGATCCAGGGCGAGGGATATCGCTCCCTCGCGGAGGGCCAGGCGGTGGAGTTCGACGTCGTCGACGGCCCCAAGGGCAAGCAGGCAGCCAACGTCCGACCCGTGTGATCGGCCGGCTCGGGGGGTTGCTCGACGCGTCGACACCGTCTCCACCCCGCACCTATACTCTGCGGGTTCGGTTCACCGTGTTCGAAAGGCACCGGCGGACGCCCGGTGCCTTTGTGACGATAGGGGAGGTGGTGCGGGGTCTCGGCTGATCCGCGCATAAACGACCGGATCCGCTCGGCGCAGGTGCGCCTGGTGGGTCCCGACGGCTCGCAGATCGGGATCGTCTCGACCCAAGACGCGCTCCGTCGAGCACAGGAGTTGGATCTCGACCTCGTGGAGGTGGCCCCGCAGGCGAACCCCCCCGTGGCCCGCATCATGGACTACGGCAAGTTCAAGTACGAGCGGGACATCCGCCAGAAGGAAGCCCGGAAGAAGCAGGCTCGCATCGAGGTCAAGGAGATCAAGTTCCGCCCGAAGATCGATCCGCACGACTACGCCACGAAGAAGGGTCACGTCGAGCGGTTCCTGCGGGCGGGCGCGCGGGTCAAGGTGACGATCATGTTCCGAGGGCGTGAGATGGCCCGAACCGAGCTGGGCCGCCGGATCCTGGATCGGCTCGTGGAGGATCTCGGCGACACCGCGGTCGTGGAGGCCGCGCCCAAGCAGGACGGACGCAACATGGTGATGGTCATCGCGCCGACGAGGAAGCAGCCGGACAAGGAGCCAGCGCAGGAGCGGATGCTCGCTCCGGCTCCGACGACGGACGACGCCACGCCACCGCCGGTGGCCGACGCCGCCGCCGCACCACCGCAGGAAGCACCGAAGCAGGCGCAGGCAAAGGAAGCGTAGGAGCCATGCCGAAACAGAAGACGAACCGCGCGACCGCCAAGCGATTCCGGATCACCCGGACCGGGAAGGTCCTCCATCGCAAGGCGACCGGGCACCACATGATGACGAAGAAGAGCGGGAGCCGCCGCAGGCGTGTCGAGGGGATGGCCGAGGTCTCGGCCGAACGCACGAACATCCGCCGGCTCCTGGGGAAGTAGGGGCCATGGCTCGCGTCAAGCGCTCGGTGCACGCGAAGAAGAAGCGCCGCGAGGTCCTTCGCCAGGCGAAGGGGTACTACGGCTCGCGCTCGCGCCGGTACCGCGTCGCCAAGGAGCAGCTCCTGCACTCCGGGCAGTACGCCTACCGCGATCGTCGCGACCGCAAGGCGCAGTTCCGCCGGCTGTGGATCGCCCGCATCGGCGCCGGGGCCCGGCAGAACGGTCTGTCGTACTCGCGGTTCGTGAACGGACTGCAGAAGGCCGGGGTCGAGGTCGACCGCAAGGTGCTCGCCGACCTCGCCGTTCACGACCCGAAGGCGTTCGGCCAGCTCGTCGAGACGGCGAAGGAGGCGCTCGCCGCCTGATCCCGGCCGGCTCCGGCTCCGGGAACGAGCACGTGGGGATCGGCCGGTCGAGGAGACTCGAAGGGCGCGCGTGATCACGTCGGTTCGCAACCCGAAGGTGGCCGCGGCGCTCCGGCTGCACAAGCGGGCGTTCCGCGAGCGCGACCGAGCCTTCCTCGTCGAGGGCGCCCAGTCCGTCGGCGAGGCGCTCCGGGCCCCGTCCCCGCCCACCGCGCTGTTCCACGTCGATCCGGCCCACGAGCAGATCGAACGCGCGCGCGCCAAGGGGATCGAGACGATCCACGTGAGCGACGACGTCATGGGCCGGCTCACCGGGACGGTCACGCCGCAGGGGCTCGTCGCCGTCTCGCCGTTCGTCGACGTACCGCTCGGGTCCTTGGCCGACGCCCCCGCCTGTGTCGCGGTGCTGCACGCGGTCCGCGACCCCGGCAACGCGGGGACGATCGTGCGCTCGGCCGACGCCGCCGGCGCCGACGCCGTCGTGTTCTCCAGCGCCTCGGTCGACGCCTACAACGCGAAGACCGTGCGCGCATCCGCCGGTTCGCTGTTCCACCTGCCGATCGTGCGCGGCGTGGAGACCCCCGAGGCGATCGAGGAGCTCCGTTCGCGCGGCGTTCGGATCCTCGCGACGGACGCCGCCGCGGATGCGGACCTGTACGAGCAGGACCTCACCGAGCCGATCGCCTTCGTGTTCGGGAACGAGGCCTGGGGGCTGCCCGAGGAGATCGCCCGCCTCGCCGACACCCGTGTGCGGGTGCCGATCGTGGCTCGCGCCGAGTCCCTGAACCTGGCGTCCGCGGTCACCGCGTGCGTGTTCGAGTGGGCCCGGCAGGCGCGGGAGGGCCGCCGCGCCGTGCTCGAGACGATCATCGCGGCCGCCGCCCACGACATCCGCTCACCCCTGACCGCGATGAAGGGGTTCGGCCACGCGCTCGCCACGCGGTGGGAGCAGATGACCACCGAGCAGCGCGACCTCATGCTCCGGGGCATCGTGTACGACACCGACCGGCTGAACACGATCCTGCGCCAGCTCGTCGACGCCGCCCGGCTGACGGCCGGGGCGCTCGACCTGTTCCCCGAGCGCACCGACGTCGGGGGCCTCGTCGAGCAGGTGGGGGTCTCGCTCGCCCGCGACCCCGACCATCCGGCGATCGAGTGGGAGGGAGGCGAGGTCGTCGCCCTCGTCGATCCCGAGCGGCTCCGGCTCGTGCTCGAGGCGTTCATCGAATCCCTCGTCTGGTGGACGAACGAGGGACCCGTGCGCGTGAGCGGGCGGATCGAGGGGGAGCGGCTCCGCGTCCAGACCTGCCGGCGGGGGACCGACCTCACCCAGGACCAGGCGGACCGACTGTTCCACCCTCGCGCGCCGGGGACGGGCGCGGGGAGCAAGATCGGGCTGTTCGTCGCCCTCGGCGTCGCGGAGGCGCAGGGAGGCGGCGTGTCCGCGCGCGTCGACGACTCCCTGTGCTTCGCGCTCGACGTCCCCGTCGGTCCCGTCCGCCCGTGAACCGCGCCCGCGGCGCCGGTGACGGCGCCGAACCGGGTGCTTAGACTCGCCGGACCATGGACCCGACGGAGGCCGCCCGCATCCTCGAGGAGGAGCGCGAGGCGGGCCTGGCCCGGATCGAGGCCGCGCGCTCGGCGCAGGACCTCGACGAGGCGAAGGTGGCGGTCCTCGGTCGAAAGGCCCGCCTGTCCGAGATCCAGCGTGCGCTCGGCGGATTCGCCGAGGATGACCGGCGACGGCTCGGAAAGCGGACGAACGAGGTCTTCACCGAGGTCCGGCAGGCCCTCGACGCCCGCGCCGCGGCGATCGAGTCGGCCGGGGCGGCCGAGCGGCTGTCGTCCGATCGGGTCGACGTCACCCTTCCGGGCCGGCGGCCGCGGACGGGATCGCTGCATCCGCTCACGATCGTCGAGACCGAGATCGTCGACATCTTCACCCGCATGGGCTATCAGGTCGTCGAGGGTCCCGAGGTCGAGGACGAGTGGCACAACTTCGACGCGCTCAACATCCCGCCCGACCACCCCGCGCGCACGACGATGGACACGACGTTCCTCGACGTGCCGCAGCATCCGGACCTCGTCCTCCGCACGCACACCTCGCCGATGCAGATCCGAACGATGGAGTCGCGGCCGCCGCCCGTGTTCGTGATCGTCCCGGGACGCGTGTTCCGCAACGAGGAGATCACCGCGAAGAACATGCCGGTGTTCCACCAGGTGGAGGGGCTGGCGGTCGACGAGGGGATCTCGTTCGCCGACCTCAAGGGCACGCTCGAGACGTTCTATCGCGCGCTTCTCGGCCCCGAGCGCGAGGTGCGGCTCACCCCGTCGTTCTTCCCGTTCGTCGAGCCGGGCTGCCAGGTGGAGGTCTCGTGCTTCGTCTGCGGCGGCACGGGCTGCCGGACGTGCGCGCAGACCGGGTGGATCGAGACGATGGGAGCCGGCATGGTCCATCCGACGGTCCTGGAGAACGTCGGATACGACTCGGAGCGATACACGGGCTTCGCGTTCGGCGGCGGATACGACCGGTTGGCGATGATCCGCTTCGGGATCCCCGACATCCGCCTCCTGTGGGAGAGCGACGTTCGCTTCCTCGAGCAGTTCGAGGGCGTGGCGTGAGGGTCGTCCTGTCCTGGCTCCGCGAGTTCTGCCCGGTCGAGGGCTCGGCCGAGAGCCTCGGCGAGGTCCTCGACGCCAAGGGCATGCACGTCGAGGGGATCGAGCGTCCCTGGTCGGACCTGGAGGGCGTCGTCGTGGCGCGCGTCCTCGAGGTCGCCGACCATCCGAGCTCGGAGAAGCTGTGCCTCGCGCGCATCGACGTCGGGGGGACCGAGCGCGAGGTCGTCGTCGGCGTCCGGAACATGGCGGCCGGCGACCTCGTCCCGTACGCGGGAGTCGGCGCGCGCGTGCCGGCGGTCCCCGAGCCCCTGTCGGTGCGACGGATCCGCGGCGTCGAGTCCCAGGGCATGCTGTGCTCGGCCCGCGAGCTCGGGATCTCGGCCGACCACTCGGGGATCCTCGTGCTGGGGGACGCCACCGTCGGCGCCGACGTGAAGGCGCTGCTCGGACTCGACGACGCGGTGCTGGACCTGGAGATCGAGACGAACCGTCCGGACCTGCTGTCGGTGTTCGGGATCGCGCGGGAGGTCGCCGGCGCCCTCGGGCTGCCGCTCACCTCCGCGGACGCGTCGGTCGCCGAGGCCGACGGGCCGGTGTCATCGGTCGCCACCGTCGAGGTGGACGACGCGGAGCGATGCCCGCGGTACCTGGCGCGGGTGATCGAGGGCGTGCGCGTCGGCCCGTCCCCGCTCCCGATCCAGGCCAGGCTCACGGCGGCGGGGATGCGGCCGCTGTCGAACGTGGTCGACGCGACGAACTACGTGATGCTCGAGCTGGGCCAGCCGATGCACCCGTTCGACCTCGAGCTCCTGAACGATCACGCCGTCGTCGTTCGGCGAGCGCACGCCGGCGAGCGGCTCGTCACGCTCGACGACGTCGAGCGCGAGCTCGTCGAGGACGACCTCGTGATCGCGGACCGGGAGGTGGCCGTGGGGATCGGCGGGGTCATGGGCTCGGCCGCGGCCGAGGTCTCGGCGAGCACGACGCGAGTGCTGCTCGAGAGCGCGTACTTCGAGCCCCGGGCGGTGCTGCGAACCTCGCGCCGGCTCGGATTGCCCACGGAGGCGGCGATCCGGTTCTCGCGCGGCGCGGATCCGGAGGGTGTGGGTCCGGCGGCGGCCCGGGCGGCGAGCCTCATGGTCGGGTGGGGGGCCGGTGGACAGGTGCTCGCCGGCCCGCTCGACGTCGGGGGTCCGCCACCGCGACGGCGGGTCGCGGTCCGCCCGAGCCGGGCCTCGCTCCTGCTCGGCCACGAGGTGTCCGCGTCCGACGCGGTCGAGGCGCTGGGGCGGATCGGGATCCCGGGCGACAAGCAGGACGGAACGGTGATCGTGGAGGCCCCGAGCTTCCGGCCCGACCTCGAGCGCGAGGTCGACCTCATCGAGGAGATCGCTCGCGTCCAGGGGTACGAGAACCTGCGATCCACGCTGCCGTCGATCCGTCAGGCGGGAAGCCTCGCGCCGACGTACGTCCTGCGGCGGCGCGTCCGTGAGGTCATGGTCCGCGCCGGCCTGCGTGAGGCGCTCTCGCTCTCGTTCGCCTCATCCGCCGATCTGGACCTCATGGGTCACGACGCGGGGGTCGCCGTCCGCAACCCGCCCTCGGCCGACACGCCGTTCCTTCGCCGGAGCCTCGTGCCGAACCTCCTGCAGGCCCTGAAGCGCTCCGTGTCGCGCGGGGCGCGCGGGGTGTGCCTGTTCGAGATCGGGCACGTGGTGCACCCGGCCGAGCCGGTCGAGGAGCGGGAGGTCGTCGCCGCCGTGCTCGCCGGTTCCGCGGGACGCGAATCGTCGGGCGACGCCCGCTCATTCGACGTCTTCGACGCGAAAGGCGTCCTCGAGGCGTTCCAGTCCGGGATCGGCATCCGGGAGTGGTCGCTCGGCGATCCGCCCGGCCCCCCCTTCCACCCCGGCCGGTCCGCGACGGTCCTGATCGCGGGGGAACGCGCGGGCGTCGTCGGCGAGCTGGACCCGCTCGTCGCCACCCGCCTGGACCTGCCCGAGCGCGTCGCGGTGCTCGAGATCGACGTCGCCGTCGCCTCGGCCCATGCCGCGGCCGGCGCGACGTACCGCGACGTTCCGCGCTATCCGCCGGTGCGACGCGATCTCGCGTTCGTTCTGGACGCCGGCGT
>DATBLA010000006.1:0-6584 GCA_036555645.1 Actinomycetota bacterium | reverse complement strand
CGGGATCGCCCTTGACCTGCTCGAGGACGCCGTACCCGTCCATCGAGGGCATGATCACGTCGAGCAGGACGACGTCGAACGCCTCGGCTCGCAGGAGCTCGAGGCCCTGGGGTCCGTCCTCGGCCGTCACCACCCGGTGGCCGTCCCGCTCGAGGCTCCCGGTGAGCATGAGACGGATCACGGGATCGTCGTCCACGACGAGCACGGTTGCCTGGTCGTTCACCCGGCGAGCCCCGCTCGGATCGCGCCGAGCTCCGCGGCGACGCGCTCCTGTTCCACCCCGACCCGATCCAGGTTCTCCCGCACCCGATCCGGCGCACCCTCCTTCGCGGCGGACTCGAGCTCGCGGCACAGCTGCTCGAGCCGGCCGGCTCCGAACTGCGCGGCGTTCGACTTCAGCGTGTGCGCCTCCCGCCGGACCCCGTCGAGGTCGTCGTGTCTCGCCGCGTCTGCCAGCCCCCGCATCTGTTCGGGCAGGCGGCCGAGGAACGTGTCGAGGAGCGCGCCGACGGACTCGCGACCCTGGTCCCCGAGGGAGGCGGCGAGCCGATCGATCACGGCGGCGTCGACGCTCGCCTCGGGGCCCGTCGTGTCCGAACGATGCGTCACCCGGGTGAGCGCGCCCGTGAGCTCGTCGATGTGGATCGGCTTCGTGATGTAGTCGTCCATCCCGGCCTGGATGCACAGCTCGCGTTCCCCTTGCATGGCGTTCGCCGTGACGGCGACGATGTGTGGCCGGCGCTGCCGCGGCCAGCGCTGGTGGATGCGGCGGGTGGCCTCGAGCCCGTCCATCTCCGGCATCTCGACGTCCATGAGGACCGCGTCGTAGGGCTGGCGCTCGAGCGCCTCGAGGGCCTCGACGCCGTTGGCGGCGACGTCCGCCCGGTAGCCGACCTTCTGGAGCATGAGCAGGACGAGCTGCTGGTTCACGGCGTTGTCCTCGACGACGAGGATCCGGAGCGGGAGCCGCTCGGCGAGGCGTTCGTCCTCCCCAGGGACGCCGGCCGAGGTCTCCGCGTCCGGCTCCCCACCGAAGATCGACATGAGGGCATCGTGCAGCTGGGACGGCTTGATCGGCTTCGTCAGATGCGCCGCGAACTCGACGGACGAGGCGTCCACGCGGCCGAGCGAGGTCAGCATGATGAGCGGGAGGGCGGTGGCGTCACGATCGCGCCGGATCTCGACGGCGAGCGTGAGCCCGTCCATGTCGGGCATCTGCATGTCCAGGATCGCGACGTCGAACGGATCCCCCCGGCGGATCCACTCGAGCGCCTCGGCGGGCGTCTCGGTCGCGACCGCCAGCATGCCCCACGACTCGGCCTGCTTCGACAGGATCTGCCGGTTCGTCGCGTTGTCGTCGACGATGAGGACCCGGCGGCCGGACAGCTGCGTGGCGACGGCCGGGTCGAAGGGCTTCACCGGCTCGCGCGAGGCCTCGGCCTCGATCGTGAAGTGGAACGTCGATCCTTCGTCCTGTCGGCTTTCGGCCCACAGGGTCCCACCCATGAGCTCGGTGAGCCGCCGGCTGATCGCGAGCCCGAGCCCGGTGCCTCCGTAGCGCCGCGTCGTGGAGGGGTCGAGCTGACTGAACGACTCGAACAGGCGGTCCATCCGGTCGGCCGGAATGCCGATCCCGGTGTCGCGGACCGCGAAGTGCACGCGCCAGCGCTCCGCGTCCTCGAGCCGTTCGGCCGTCACCGTGACGACGACCTCGCCCCGCTCGGTGAACTTCACCGCGTTGTTCAGCAGGTTGATGAGGACCTGACGAAGACGGGTGACATCGCCGACGAGCGCCACGGGAACGTTCGGATCGAGGTCGTACGCGATGTCGAGGCCCTTCCGCAGCGCGCCGGCGGCCACGAGCTCGAGCGCCGACTCCACGCACTCGCGCAGGTCGAACGGCGCGTGATCGAGATCCAGCCGCCCGGCCTCGATCTTCGAGAAGTCCAGGATGTCGTTGATGACGCTGAGCAGGGCGTCGCCGCTGCTCCGAGTCACCTCCGCGAAGTTGCGCTGCTCGGGCGTCAGATCCGTGTCGAGCAGGAGGCCGGTCATCCCGAGTACGGCGTTGAGTGGCGTCCGGATCTCGTGGCTCATCGTCGCCAGGAACGCGCTCTTCGCCTCGGTCGCGGCCTCGGCCTCCCGGCGCGCCTGCTGGAGCTCGCGGATGTCGTGGAACATGCCGAACAGGCCCGACGCCTCTCCCCCGACGATGACCGGCGCCCCGAACATCTCCACGTCGACGAGGGTCCCGTCCTTGCGCGTGCGTCGCGTGATCGTGTGGACGAGGTCACCGCGGATGCCCCGCTCCGTGTAGGCGCGGGCCTCCTCGCGGATCTCGTCGCGGTTGGCCACGAGGTCGTCGATGTGGCGGCCCACGGCCTCCTCGGCCGTGTAGCCGAACAAGCGCTCGGCGGCCGGGTTCCATGAGGTGACCGTCTCGTTCGGCGCGATGAGCGCGATCGCGACGGGGCTCTGCTCGAACAGCGCCTCCAGGAACCGCCGTTCGCGCTGGAGCTCCGTGACGTCGTGATAGATCACGACGAACCCGACGCGCTCCTCGCCCACCACGACCGGCTCCGAGAACATCAGGACGTCCACGAGAGAGCCGTCCTTTCGGGTCCGGCGGCCGGTGCCCTGGACTCGCTCACCGCGGGCCGCGGCCTCGCTGTAGCGAAGCGCCTCCTTGTGGATGTCCGCTCGGTTCGCGACGAGGTCATCGAGGTGGCGCCCGATCGCCTCCTCGGCCCGATACCCGAAGATCTTCTCCGCCCCCGGGTTCCAGGAGACGACCTTCACGTCCAGGTCGGTGACGATGCTGGCGGCCGGGTTGAGCTCGAGGAGGGACTGGAAGTACCGCTTCTGCTCCTGGAGCTCGCTGATGTCGTGATAGAAGATGTGCTTCGCCACCGGTTCGCCGTCCACGGTGACGGGACCTCCGACGACGTCGACGTCGACCAGCGAGCCGTCTTGCCTCGTCCGCCTGGTGACCGCGTGGGCCGACCCGGCACCCATCGAGCTCCGGCTGAGCTCCTTCGCCTCCGCGTGCACCTCCGGATGCCGGGCGACCAGGTCGTCGATGTCACGGCCGACGGCGTCCCGCGCTCGATAGCCGAACAGCCGCTCGGCCGCCGGATTCCAGGACGTCACGACGTCGTTCAGGTCGGTGGTGACGATCGCCTCGGGACTCACCTCGAGCAGGGCTTCGAAGAACCGCCGCTGCCGGTTCAGCTCCGTCACGTCGTGGTAGATCGCGAACGTGCCGATGACCTCGCCGTCGTCCAGCAGGGGCGTCGCGTGGAGCTCGACCTCGAGGAGGGTGCCGTCCTTGCGTGTGCGCCAGCCGATCCCCCGAACGTCTTCGCGGGCGGCCACCCGCCGACTGAGCTCCGCAGCCTCGGCGTGCAACGCCTCCGTGCCGGCCACGAGATCGTCGAGGTCCCGGCCGGCGGCCTCCTCCACCGTGTACCCGAAGAGACGCTCGGCGGCCGGGTTCCACGACACGACCCGGTTCTTCAGGTCGGTGACGGCGATGGCCGTCGGGGTGATCTCCAGGACCGGCCGAAAGCGCTTCGCCTGCTTGCGAAGCGCCTCGTCGACCTTGCCCTTCGAACGCCGCTTGCCGCGATCGCCCTTCCCCATGACCTCTCGCCCTCCGAACGACGTCGGGCCCGATCGCCCGTCGGCACGGACGCGGTGGAGGGTACTCCCGTTGTCGGGCGGGCGCGTCGCGGGTCGGGCGTGGCGGCTCGGCTACGGCGCCTCAGGGAGACGCGCCTCGATCCCGCGAACGTCGCCATCGTCGTCGCGATGCACGCGGATGTCGCGGAGGCCGGCGTCGACGACGACCGAGGCCAGCTCGACCGCCTGATCGCCCCCGAGCTCGAGGAGGACGCCACCACCCGGGCCGAGCCACCTGGCCGCGGCGCGGACGGTCCGGACGAGCATCGCGGTCCCGCGCGGCCCTCCGTCGAGCGCTCGCCGAGGCTCGTGCTCGAGCACGTCTCGCGGCAGGAGCCCGAGCTCCTCGGTGGGCACGTACGGCACGACGGCGGTCACGAGGTCGACCCGTCCACGGATCCACGCCGGCAGCGGCTCGTCGAGATCGCCGACGAGCGCGCGAACCCCGTTTCGACGGGCGCAGGCAACGGCGGCGGGGTCGATGTCGGTCCCGAGCACGAGCGCCTGCGGGCGCCTCGAGAACAGCGCGGCGGCCACCGCGCCGCTCCCGGTGCACAGGTCGACCGCGATGCCCGCGTCGGGGAGCAGATCCAGGGCGCGACGAGCGAGTGACTGCGTGTGCGGCCTGGGCACGAACACCCCGGGATCGACGCGAATCCGAAGGTCGCAGAATCGCACCCACCCGGTGATCCACGCGAGCGGCTCGCCTCGAAGCCGGCGCTCGACGAGGGCGTCGATCGAGCCGGCACCCTCGCCCGCGGCCGCGAGCAGCGCATCGGCCTCCGCATCCGGCGCGACGCACCCGCCCGCGGCGAGGGCATGGGCGATGTCCGGGCGAGCGGTCAGTCCGAAGGGGGTTCCTCCCAGGGCCGGAACCCCGAGCACATGACGCTCATCCGCGTGATCCGTCCATCCGGCGCGTCGAAGTAGCCCTGCTGCTCGACGAGGTACAGCTCGCCCTGGCTCTCGACGCGGAACACGTACCGCACGTGATGACGATCGGCGATCGTCTTCGTTCCCACGTCGAGGACCTCCTGCACGTGGTCGTGGGGCTCGAACCAGGAGCCGAACACGATCTCGGCCACCTCGTCGGGCGTCCTCGCGCGCCACTCGAAGCTCGGTGTGAGCCCGCGGAAGTCGATCTCGCCGTCGAGCACGGACGTGAGCGCGTCCCGGTCCTTCGCGGCGACGCTCCGGACGAAGGTCCGCGCGAGGGCGGCCGGATCGCTCATCGTCCTCGACCCTAGCCCTCTGTCCGCCGATGCGAAAGGGCCGCCACCGAGGCCGGCGCGAAGGCCGCACCTATGATTGGGGCATGTCGCTTCGACTGCTCACGGCCGGCGAATCGCACGGCCGTGGCCTCGTGGGAATCCTCGAGGGCCTGCCCGCGGGGGTGCCGATCTCCCCGAAGGCGGTGGCGGACGAGCTCGCCAGGCGCCGGCTCGGGCATGGTCGCAGCGGCCGGCAGAAGCTCGAGGCCGACACCCTCGAGATCGTCTCGGGCGTTCGCCACGGCCGCACCCTCGGCAGCCCGATCGCGGTGGCGATCGCCAACGCCGAATGGGAGGAGAAGTACCGCGACCTCATGAACGTCGAGGGCGAGATCGACCCGGCCGACCGGCTCACGCGGCCCCGACCGGGACACGC
The DNA here is from genome assembly GCA_036555645.1 of Actinomycetota bacterium. Classification (GTDB taxonomy): domain Bacteria; phylum Actinomycetota; class UBA4738; order UBA4738; family HRBIN12; genus DASSJM01. The sequence goes on along the minus strand of DATBLA010000006.1, from coordinate 1,256 downwards.
CGACCTGGCGGGGACGCTGAAGTACGGGTTCGACGACGTGCGCGACGTGCTCGAGCGCGCGAGCGCCCGCGAGACCGCGACCCGGGTCGCGCTCGGCGCGTTCTGCAAGGCGCTGCTCGCGGAGCTCGGCATCCGGATCGTCTCGCACGTCGTGCGGATCGGCTCGGTCGCCTCGCGCTCGCGCCGCCTGCCGGGTCCCGACGACGTCGAGGCCGTCGACGCCTCCCCGGTCCGATGCTTCGATCCGGCCGTGAGCGAGCGGATGGTCGCCGAGATCGACCGGATCCGCGCCGATCGCGACACCGTGGGCGGCGTGTTCGAGGTCGTCGCCCACGGGTGCCCGCCGGGTCTGGGCTCCCACGTCCATTTCGATCGAAAGCTCGACGCCCGGCTCGCCCTCGCGCTCATGAGCATCCAGTCGGTCAAGGGCGTCGAGGTCGGCGACGGGTTCGCGTCGGCGGCCCGACCGGGTTCGAAGGCGCACGACGAGATCCTCCCGGGCCTGCGGCGCTCGAGCGCCAGGGCCGGCGGGATCGAGGGTGGCACGAGCACGGGACAGCCGATCCGAGTCCGCGCGGCGATGAAACCCTTCTCCACGGTCCCGAGTCCCCTGTCCACGGTCGACCTGAGCACCGGGGAGCCGGCGCTCGCGATCGGGCAGCGGACCGACATCTGCGCGGTCCCGGCCGGGGCCGTCGTGGGAGAGGCGGTCGTGGCGCACGTCCTGGCCGACGCCGCGCTCGAGAAGTTCGGGGGCGACTCCCTCGCCGAGACGCGCCGCAACCTCGACGCGTTCGTGGCCGGGCTCTCATCTCGGCAGCGCGTGGCTCAGCCGGACAGATGATCGGCGAGCCGTAGCGCCAGCGCGAGGATCGTGAGCGTCGGGTTCGCGTACCCGGCGGTCGGGAAGACCGAGGAGCCAGCAACGTAGAGGTTCTCGACGCCGTGGACCCGGCAGTCCCGGTCGACGACGGACGTCGAGGGATCGTCGCCCATCCGCGTCGTTCCCATGTGGTGCGAGGCGTCGTCCGTGATCCCCCACGGCTCCGTCTCGCCCGCCAGCAGGGGGCTGTCGACCGCTCCGAACCCGCGACGCCGCAGATCCTCGTCGAGGAGCGCGTGCAGGCGGCGGATCGTCTCGCGCTCCAGGTCTCCGATCGACCACGCGAGCCGCGGCAACGGTGTGCCGAACCGGTCCGTCCGATCGGACAACGTCACACGATTGTCGGGGCGCGGGACCTGTTCGAGGAAGTTGT
>DATBLA010000005.1:0-6625 GCA_036555645.1 Actinomycetota bacterium | reverse complement strand
TCCTGCGCGAGACGGGTCAGTTCCTCCGGCGGTTCGGGCATGGCTCGGCTCCCTGGGTTCGGCCGAGATGCAGGTGATGCCAGATTAGGCCGTGGCGGCCTTCGTCACCTGGCGGAGGCGGCCGGCCATCGACTGGAGCGTCTTCACGGCCACGGCCGGGTGCTCCTGCAGGAGGCCGCGAAACGCCCACTCGGTGAGCCCGTAGAGCCTCACGTCGCTTTGCGCCGTCACCGTCGCCGTCCGCGGCCCGCCGTCCAGCAGCGCGATCTCGCCGAAGAAGTCCCCCGGCCCGAGCTTCGCCTTCGTCTTGCCGCCCACCGAGACCTTCGCGGTGCCTTCGGCGATCACGAACAGCCCGATGCCGGGGTCGCCCTCGCGCGCGATCACCGTCCCCGCCTGATGGTTGACCTCCTTGAGCCCGCGCACGACCGCGGCGAGGTCCTTGGGCGAGCAGTCGGCGAAGATCGGCACCTGCGCGATCAGGCTCGTGACGTTGGTCATGCGTGCTCCCCCTTCGGCGGATGGGCTGCGTTGCGGCGGATTCTAGCCGGGAACGGCCGGCGCGGAGAAGCGGGCTACGGCGGACCCACGCGCCAATCCGACCAGAACGCGTCGACGTCGAAGGAGGGCAACTGGACCGCCGCGGCGTCCTCGATGACCTGCTGGAAGGCCTCCGTGCGGGCGACCCCAAGCCATGCGTTCCCCGCATGTTCGGCGAGCAGCTCCAGGAAGTCGTGGAAGCCGAACCGGTGGGAGAGGTTCGCGAGCATGCAACCACCCTGGGAGTAGATCACCCAGTACTGGCTTGCGTGCGTCGACCAGTACGCCATGTCGTTCGTGATGCGGGCGTCGGCGGACGGCCAGCCGTATGCCTGGCAGTTCTTCCACGGGTCGAACGGCAGGTACTGGGACCAGGTCGCGAAGGACTCGTCGAGCCAGGGCTCCGCGTACTCGTCGTCGCCCACGATGCCGTACCACCATTGATGCGCGAGCTCGTGCGACACCGTGTAGCGCACGGGATTCGAGAACACGATCTGCGGATACTCCATCCCGCCGAACGTCGTGAACGCCGACAGTACGACGTCGACCTCCGGGTAGGGGTACGCGCCGAAGTCGCCGGAGAACTCGTTCATCGACTTCAGGGCCGCGTGGAGCATGTGGCTCGCTTCCGGCTTCGAGACGATCGCCTTTCGGTACCAGACGTTCACGCGAACGCCGTTGTCGTCGCGCTCGTGCAGCCTCGCAAGGTGTCCCGCCGCCCATTCGAAGTCGCGAACGTCGTGCGCGACGTACCGTCTGATCTCGCGGGTTCCCGTCTTCGTGGTCTTCTTGAGGCGCCCGGTGGCGGCCGTGTCGAGCGCGCGCGGGACCGTGAGGTCGACGGTGTACTCGCCCACGATCGAGTAGAAGCTCTCGCCGAGGTCCGCGAACGGATCGAGGTGCCAGCCGTCGTCGTCGTGGATCGCGAGCGTGGGGAGCGCCGTGCCGGCGAGCGACACCCCTCCGTATCGGCCGAACCGGTCGTTGATCGCCGGTAGCTCGATCCTCACATCCATCTCCACCGACGTGCGGCCGCCCGGGTCGAGCGGCGCGTCGAGGTCGACCGGCATCGCGGTGCAGTCGACCGAGAGGGCCCCGGCCGTGCCGCCGGTGACGTTCGTGACGTCGATCGCGAGCGGGTCACAACCCTGGACGCCGTTCGACCAGATGCGGATCCAGATCGTGTCGAGCGGCGTGGGGTCCGCGTTCGTGAACGTGATCCGCTCGTGTCCCGCCCACACGACACCCTTCGGACCCGTGTGCAGATGCACGCGATACGCGGGGTCGGCCGGGTTGCGCACGATCGGCGCCACCTCGGCCGTGAGCGGGACGAGCGTCGACAGGGCGAGCAGCGGGGCCACCACGAGACCGAACGAGCGAAGCGCCCTCACCCGCCGAGTCTACGGAAGGCGGCCCTGGCGCGAAACCGGCCTCGGTCGTCCGTCGCTTGACAAACCGACCGGTCGGTTTGTAGTCTTGACCAGGACGATCGAGAGGAGAGCCTGGTGGAACCCGCGGCAGCGTTCGATCGAGCGGAGCGATCAAGGGGCCAGATCCTGCAAGCCGCTCGGACGGAGTTCATCGAGAACGGCTACGCGGGGGCGTCGCTCAACCGGATCATCCTCGCGTCGGGGCTCACGAAGGGCGGCTTCTACTTCCACTTCCCCTCGAAGCTCGCGCTCGCCCTCGCCGTGCTCGACGAGGAAGGTCGGCTCTGGCAGGAGCGCGTGGCCGCCGAGGTGGCGACGCTGCCGAACATCGTCGACCGCATGGTGGCCGTGCCGCGATTGATCGTGCGTCTGGCGCGCGAGGGGCGAGGCCCCGCTCCCCTTCGAAGGCTCGCCGACGAGCTCGCCGCGAACCCCGATGTTCGCGAGGAGGTGTGTGGGTCGCTGCGCACCTGGATCCGCTCCGCAGCGGAGGACTTCCGTGAGGCGCAGCAGACGGGGTGGATCGGGAGCGAGGTCGACACCGACGCCCTCGCGGAGGTCGCGATCGCGGGATTCATCGGGATGCAGACGATCACCGAGCAGTTCGACGACGACGAGATGGATCGGCGGCTCGATGCCCTGGATCGCGTCCTCACGATGGCGTTGGCGCCGTCCTCGCCGCCCGGATCAGGAAAGGAGTAACGACGATGTACGACGTCATCGTCATTGGCGCCCGCGTGGCGGGCTCCCCACTCGCGATGCTGCTCGCGCGTGAGGGCCTACGGGTGCTCGCGGTGGATCGGGCCGAGTTCCCGAGCGACACCCTCTCCACGCATCAGGTGCAGGTCCCCGGCGGCGCCCTCCTCAAGGAGTGGGGGCTCCTCGATCGCGTCGTGGCGGCCGGAACGCCCCCGGCGCACGAGGTCAGCTTCGATCTGGGGTGGGCGCGGCTGGCGGGCTCCTACCCGACGGATCGCGGTGTGGACGCCGTCCACAGCCCGCGACGGACGCTGCTCGACGAGCTCCTCGTGAGCGCCGCGCGGGACGCCGGCGCCGAGGTGCGCGAGCGGATCGTGGTCCGGGAGATCCTCGTCGAAGACGGCCGCGCGGTCGGCATCCGTGGGCGCACGAAGGACGGAGGCGGCGAGTTCAGCGAGCGCGCACCCCTCGTCGTCGGCGCGGACGGCAAGCACTCGTTGGTCGCGAGGGCCTTCGAGGCATCGATCACCCGCGAGGCGGCCTCCACCTCTATGGCGTCGTACACGTACTTCGAGGACCTCCCGCTCGCCGGTGGGGAGATCTACTCGCGCGACCGGCGATCGGCCGGCCTCTGGCCGACGAACGACGGCCTCGCTCTCTCGTTCATCTCGTGGCCTGTCGAGGAATTCGAGGAGTTCCGCGCCGACCCCGAGGCGAATACGTTCGCGACGTTCGACGCGATGGGCCCCGACGTCGCCGAGCGCGTCCGGAAGGCCCGGCGAGCCGAGCGGATCCGATCCACGAACGATGTTCCGAACGTCGTGCGGCGCCCCTGGGGGGACGGCTGGGTGCTCGTGGGCGATGCCGGCCTCGTGATGGACCCCATCACGGGCCAGGGCATCGGGAACGCGTTCCGGCAGGCAGAGCTCGCCGCCGGCGCGATCGTGGAGGGCCTCGGCGGGGCCAGGCCGATGGCCGAAGCGATGACCGACTACGAACGCGTCCGCGACGCCGAGTCGCTCCCGATGTTCAACTTCACGACGCAGCTGGCGTCCTTCCCCCCGCCCGCCGTGGAGCAACGCGTGCTCTTCGAGACGTTGGCCGCGGACCAGGCAGAGACCGATCGGTTCTTCGGCGTCATGACGGGCTCGGAGTCCATCGGCGACTACCTGAACCCCAAGAACCTCATGAGGGTCATCGGAGCGCGAGGCCTGGCGAAGATCGTGTTCGGCAAGGTGCGCGGTCGCCGTCGGGCGGCCTGACCCCGACGAACCCTGGCGCGTTGCGATACGGGGACGGTACCCTGCGTGCATGCCGCACGGGCACGGGCACGGGTACGGCTCCGCTCAGGCGGAGTGGCAGGACTTCCTGCGCGGAACGCATCCCCTCCTCCAGAAGGGCAGCCCGCTTCGGTTCGTCCCCTCGAACCCCCGATGCAAGCTGTGTCGGGCACCGTTCGGCGCGCCCGGCAGGTTCATCCTGCGCCGCTACGGGTTCACGCCGTGGTCCAAGAACCCGAACCTGTGCTCGCGATGCTTCGTGAGTCTCAACGGCCAGGCGGCGCTGTGCCCTCCCGCCGAGGAGGACGGTGACGTCCGCGGCGCCGAGGTGGAGGCGTCGATGCTGTTCGCGGACGTCCGCGGCTCCAGCAAGCTCGCGCGACAGATCCCCACGATGGAGTTCTCCCGGCTCATGAACCGGTTCTACCGGCTCTCGCGCGAGGTGCTGATCGAGCACGACGCCGTGATCGAGAAGTTCGTCGGCGACCAAATCGTCGGGCTCTTCGTGCCGTTCCTCGCGGGCTCGGACCACGCCCGGAAGGCGATGGCCGCTGCGCGCGAGCTCTTTCGCGCGACGGGCCACGAGGACGCCGACGGACCGTGGGTGCCACTGGGTGCAGGCGTGCACACGGGCTCGGCGTTCGTGGGCATGGTGGGCGATCACGAATCGAGCGACTTCACCGCGCTGGGCGACCCCGTGAACATCGCGGCGCACCTCGCGTCGCAGGCCGGCATCGGGGAGATCCTCCTCACCGAGGCAGTGCGCGAGGGCGCAGGTCTGTCCGCCGACGGACTCGAGCGGCGGCACGTTTCCCTGAAGGGCCACCCGTTCGACGCGCTGGTCCTCCCCACGCTGCGGGTCGGCACGACGACCGGCTAGCGGCTGCCGTGGGGCTCGCCTCGCGCGCGTTACGCATTCGCGAGGGCGAAGGCCGAACCGTCGGGCTCGTCGTCGCCCTCATGTTCGTCTCGATGGCGGCGATCGCCGTGGGCGAGAGCGGCGTGAACGCCCTCTTCTTCGATCGGATCGGCACGGACGCGCTGCCGTCGATCTACCTCTTCCAGGCCGCCGTGACGCTCGTCGCGATGGTGGCGCTCACCGGCGTCCTCGGCCGGCTCGGCCCGCGACGCACCTACGTGCTGTCGCCCGTCGCCCTCGGCATCGCGATCGCGGCCGAACGGGGCGTGCTGCTCACCGACGTGCGATGGATCTATCCGGTGCTCTGGGTCACCGTCGCGATCGCGATGCTCGGTCAGGCGATCGGCCTGTGGGGAACCGCCGGCGCCGTCGTCGACACTCGCCAGGCAAAGCGCCTGTTCCCCATCTTCGGCGCGGGCGGGATCCTCGGGTCGGTGGCCGGTGGGCTGATGACCGGGCCTCTCGCGCGCACGATCGGCACCGAGAACCTCCTCTTCGTCTGGATCGCCGGCCTCGGGGCCGCGTTCGTCCTCATCCGTCTCGCGTTGGGCCCGAGCTCGGTCGCGCCGCGCCGCCGGGTCGCGCGCCGGGGCGCCTCCACCCTGGAGGACATCGCGCGCGGCTTCGGGTTCGTGCGGCGCTCCCGTCTGCTCCGGTGGATGGCGGTCGCAGCCGTGCTGTTCTCGGTCCTCTACTTCTCGCTGTTCCTTCCGTTCGCGCGCGCGGCGTCCGATCGGTTCCGCGATCCCGAGGAGCTGGCCGGATTCCTCGGTCTGCTCGGCGCCGCGATCACCGGCGGCGCGTTCCTCGTCTCGGTGCTGCTCACGAACCGGCTGTTCGCGTGGTTCGGCGTGACGGCGGTGATCCTGGTGCTGCCGCTGCTGTACGCGGGTTCGTTCGCGGTCCTGCTCGTCGAGTCGGGGCTCGTCGCGGTCGCGGCGCAGCGCGCCGTCACCGGCGTGTGGCTGCAGGGAGTCGCCTCACCGGCCTGGGAGACGCTCGTGAACGTCGTGCCCGAGGACCGGCGCGATCAGACGCGCGCGTTCATGAACGGCGGACCCTCGCAGGTCGGCACGGCGATCGCGGGCCTCGTCGCGCTCGTCGGGCAGGACGTCATGACCCCGAGGCAGTTCGCGATGATCGGGCTCGCCGCCGCGATCGCCACGGCGGCGGTGGCGCTCGCGATCCGCCGTTCGTACGCCGACGCGCTGGTGGATGCGCTCCACGCGGGGCGGCCGCACGTCTTCGGGGCCGTCACGGCGCGAGACGTGCCTCTCGTCGTTTCGAACGACGTCGAGGCCGGGCGAGCGCTCACTTCCGCGATGCGCTCCCCCGACGTGCGCGTTCGCCGGCTCGCCTACCAACTGGCGGCCGAGCTCTCGCCGGGCGCCCGGCCCGATGTCGCCGAGGGACTCGACGACGCCGACGCGAGCGTTCGGCTGGCGGCGCTGCATGCCGTGGACCCGGGACTCGAGGCCGTGCGCCGGCTGATCGACGACGAGGATCCGTCGGTTGCCGGCGCGGCCGCAGCGATCTCGTGGGGTGAGGCCGGCGCCGAGGCGAAGCTGCAAGAGCTGCTTCGATCCGGCGACCCCGCCGTGCGTCGCACCGCGATCGAGCAGCTCGCCCTCGCGCCCGCCGAGGTTGCCGCTGCGTTCGCCGAGACGCACGCGCTCGATCCCTCGACCGAGGTGCGCGCGGCCGCGCTCGCCCGACTCGCCGCCGTCGCTCCCGAGCGGGCGCTGGGGCCCGCGGTC
>DATBLA010000004.1:0-12054 GCA_036555645.1 Actinomycetota bacterium | reverse complement strand
AACCTCTACGACCGCACTGTGGAGGGCCTTGCGCTGCGCGACGTGCCGGGCTGCACGGTCCAGTACCACCCGGAGGCCGGGCCGGGACCGCACGATGCCCGCTACCTCTTCGACCGCTTTCTGGAGCTGGCGGCCTGATGCGCCGGGACGGGAGGCCCTGATGCCGCGGCGCACCGACCTCGAACGGATCCTCGTGATCGGGTCCGGCCCGATCGTCATCGGACAGGCCTGCGAGTTCGACTACTCGGGGACGCAGGCGTGCAAGGCGCTGCGGCGCGAGGGCTTCCGCGTGTCGCTCGTGAACTCGAACCCGGCGACGATCATGACCGACCCCGAGTTCGCCGACCGCACCTACATCGAGCCGCTCACCCCCGAGTCCGTCTCGAGGATCCTCGAGCGCGAGCGACCGGACGCCCTGCTGCCGACGCTCGGCGGGCAGACGGGGCTGAACGTCGCGGTCGCGCTCGCCGAGTCCGGGGAGCTCGACCGCCTCGGCGTGCGCCTGATCGGCGCGGGGCTCGAGGCGATCCGCCGCGCCGAGGACCGAAGCGGCTTTCGGGCGACAATGCTCGCGGCCGGCCTCGACGTTCCGCGTGCCGGCATCGCGACGACGCTGCCCGACGCGCTCGCGCTCGGCGACGAGCTCGGGTACCCGGTCATCGTCCGACCCTCGTTCACGCTGGGCGGCGGGGGGAGCGGCTTCGCTCACGATCGGCCCGAGCTCGAGTCGGTCGCCGCCCGGAGCCTGCATGCCAGCCCGGTGAGCGAGATCCTCGTCGAGGAGTCGGTGGCCGGGTGGAAGGAGTTCGAGCTCGAGGTCATGCGCGACGCCGCGGACAACGCGGTCGTCGTCTGCTCGATCGAGAACGTCGACCCGATGGGGGTCCACACGGGGGACTCGGTCACGGTCGCCCCGGCGCTCACGCTGTCCGACCGCGAGTACCAGCGGATGCGCGACGCCGCCCTCGCGTGCATCCGCGCGATCGGCGTCGAGACCGGCGGCTCGAACATCCAGTTCGCCGTCGACCCGCGCACCGGGCGGCAGGTGCTCATCGAGATGAACCCGCGCGTCTCGCGCTCGTCCGCGCTGGCCTCCAAGGCGACCGGCTTCCCGATCGCGAAGATCGCCGCGCTGCTCGCCGTGGGGTACCGGTTGGACGAGATCACGAACGACATCACCGGCCGGACGCCGGCGGCCTTCGAGCCGACCCTCGACTACGTCGTCGTGAAGGTCCCCCGCTTCGCGTTCGAGAAGTTCCCCGAGGCCGACCCGGTGCTGACCTCGACGATGAAGTCGGTCGGCGAGGTCATGGCCATCGGGCGCACGTTCAGGGAGGCGCTCGGCAAGGCGTGGCGCTCCCTCGAGCGTCGCGAGCTCGAGGGTGGCAGCCGAGCGGCAGGGGACCCCGAGCACCTCCTGCACCGGCTCGCGACGCCGGACGAGGGCCGGCTCCACCTCGTCGAGGCGGCGCTCGCGGCCGGCTTGGGCATCGACGAGGTGGCGGAGGCCTCGCGGATCGACCCCTGGTTCGTCGATCAGATCGCGCAGGTCGTCGAGGAGGCGGCCGCGATCGCCGGGCACGGGCTGGACGAGCTCGGAGCCGAGCAACTGCTCGCCGTCAAGCGTGCCGGGCTCTCGGACCGGCGGATCGCCGCGATGACGGGATCGGACGAGGCGGGCGTCCGGGCGCGGCGGACGGCGCTCGGCGCGCGCGCGGTGTTCAAGACGCTGGACACGTGCGCCGGCGAGTTCCCCGCGCAGACGCCGTACCACTACTCCACGTTCGAGGAGGAGGACGAGGTGCGCGACGCGGAGCGCCCTCGGGTCGTGATCCTCGGGGCGGGACCGAACCGCATCGGACAGGGGATCGAGTTCGACTACGCCTGTGTGCACGCGGCCGACGCGATCCGCCGCGCCGGCTACGAGGCGGTGATGGTGAACTCGAACCCGGAGACGGTCTCCACGGACTACGACACCGCCTCGCGTCTGTACGTCGAGCCGGTGACGACCGAGGACGTGCTCGCCGTGTGCGAGGCCGAGCGTCCGGTCGGCGTGATCTGCCAGCTCGGCGGGCAGACCCCGCTGTCGCTCGCGCACGATCTCGAGACCGCCGGCTTCACCGTCCTGGGGACCTCACCGGCCTCGATCGACCTCGCGGAGGATCGTGGCAAGTTCGCCGAGCTCCTGGGCGAGCTCGGCATCGCCGCCCCGCCGCACGGCGAGGCTCGCGATCTCGACGAGGCGCGGGCCGTCGCGGCGCGCATCGGCTACCCGGTCGTCGTCAGGCCGTCCTACGTCCTGGGCGGCCGCGCGATGGAGATCGTGTACGCGCAGGACGAGCTCGAGCGCTTCGTGACGACGGCGGCTCAGGCCAGCCCCGATCACCCCGTGCTCATCGACCGGTTCCTCGAGGGCGCGGTCGAGGTCGACGTCGACGCCGTCTGCGACGGGACCGACCTGTTCGTCGGGGCGGTGATGGAGCACATCGAGGAGGCCGGTGTGCATTCGGGGGACTCCTCGTGCCAGATCCCGCCCGCGACGCTGTCCGATGAGGAGCTCGACGAGATCGAGACGATCACGGGCACGATCGCCCGCCGGCTCGGCGTTCGTGGGCTCATCAACCTCCAGCTGGCCGTCAAGGACGAGCGGGTCTGGGTCCTCGAGGCGAACCCGCGCGCGTCCCGCACCGTGCCGTTCGTCTCGAAGGCGACCGGCGTGCCGCTCGCCAAGATCGCGACGCTCGTCCTGCTCGGCCGGACGCTCGGCGAGCTCACGGCCGCGGGGGCCCTGCCGGCCGATCGCCGTCACTACCTCCATCTCCCGCACACGGCCGTGAAGGCCGCGGTGCTGCCGTTCGGGCGATTCCCCGGCGTCGACACCGTGCTCGGTCCCGAGATGCGTTCGACCGGCGAGGTCATGGGCATCGACGACGATCCCGGCCGCGCGCTCGCCAAGGCGCTCGTCTCGAGCGGGCAGGGGCTCCCGGCGAGCGGGACCGTGTTCGTCTCCGTCGCCAACCGCGACAAGCGCGCGATCGTCTACCCGGCGAAGCGGCTGGCGGACATCGGCTTTCGGCTCCTCGCCACCCGGGGGACGGCCGGCGTGCTGCAACGGGCCGGCATCCCGGTCACGAGCGTCGCGAAGGTCTCCGAGGGCGGGCCCTCGGTCGTCGACCTCATCCGCTCGGGCGACGTCGATCTCGTCGTGAACACGCCGTTCGGGCGCGAGCCCCGAACCGACGGGTACTTCATCCGCACGGCCGCCGCGCGTGCGGGGATCCCGTGCGTCACGACGATGCCGGGCGTCTTCGCGGCGCTGCGCGGCATCGAGGCGCAGCGCGGCTCAGCGCCCGAGCCGCGGTCGATCCAGGAGATGCACGCGGCGGCTCGCAGCGTCCCCGCGCAGGAGCGGCTCGGCCTCGAGGGCGATCAGGCCGGAGTTGCGTCGTGACCTCGCGCGGGCGAGGCTCCCTCGCGTGAAGCGTGCCCGGGCCGAGGTCCTGAACACGCGCCGGTTCGGCGCCTACCACGCCCTCACGCTCGTCGCGCCCGAGGTGGCCGAACGCGTGCGCCCGGGCCAGTTCGTCTCGATCGCGATGCCGCGCGGACGCACCTTCCTGCTGCGGCGGCAGTTCTCGATCCACCAGGCGTCTCGGCGCGGCGGGTGGGCGGGCACGCTCGAGTTCGTCTTCGATCCGCGGGGGCCGGGCACCGGGTGGCTCGCGGAGCTGAAGCCCCACCAGTTCCTCGACGTCATCGGGCCGCTGGGCAAGGCGTTCGCCTATCCCGCGAAGCTGTCCACGTGCCTGCTCGTGTCCGAGGACCACGGCGCCGCGCCGATCTACTTCCTCGCGCAGGAGCTCCGGGCGCGGGGCAAGCGCGTCGACATGCTGCTCGGCGCCGAGACGCAGGAGCGCGTCTTCAAGCCGATCGAGGGCAAGCGTCTGTCGCAGACGATCGTCATCACGACCGGGGACGGCAGCCTCGGGGAGCGCGGCGACGTCCTCGATGCCCTGCCGCAGATCGTCGAGTCGACCGGGACGCAGGTCATCTACGCGGCGGCCCGGCGCAGCACGCTCCGACGGCTGGCCGAGTTCTGCTTCGAGCGCGGCATCCCGTCGCAGGTCGCGGTCGAGGAGGAGATGGCCTGCGGGATCGGGTTGTGCTTCACCTGCACGGTGCCGGTGATCCGCAAGGACGGCTCCGGGTACGACCACCTCCGAGCCTGCGTCGACGGTCCGGTGTTCAATCCCGCGCGCATCCTGTGGGATCGATGGATGGGCGAGCAGCCGGCGATGGTGCCGACCCCGCCCGAGGGGTTCCCGGCCGTCCGCGCCTGGCCCGGATGAGCGACCCGCGCCGCGGCGACGGCGGCGGCCGGACGAAGCCCACCTCGGCCGTCGACCTGCGCGGCCTTCGCTTCGCGCACCCGGTCCTGGCCGCATCGGGATGCCTGGCGACGGGGCACGACGTCCCGGGGATCGTCGACCTGCATCGGCTCGGCGCCGTCGTGACGCGCAGCCTCACGTTCGCGCCGTCGAAGGGGTGGGCGACGCCGCGCGCCGCGGAGACCCCGGCGGGGCTCCTGTCCGCGACGGGTCCCCAGAACCCGGGCGTCGAGGCGTTCCTGACCGAGGACCTCCCGCGCTTCACCAAGGTCGGCGTCCCCGTGATCGGGTCGGTGGCCGGGTCGAGCCTGGACGAGTACGTGCGCGTCGCAAGCCGCCTACACCGCGAGCCGGGGGTCGTCGCGCTCGAGGTCTACCTGTCGTGCCCGGACGACGAGCGGGACGGCGAGCCCGTCTACGCCCGTCCCGAACGGATCCTCGAGGTGGTCGGCGCCGTCGCCCGCCTGTCGCAGGTCCCCGTCTTCGCCAAGCTCCCGCCGCTGCTTCCCGATCTCGTCGAGATCGCCCGCTCCTGCGTGCGCGCGGGCGCGTTCGGCATCACGGCGGTGGACGCGGTGCCGGGTCTGGCCGTCGACGCCGACCGGTTGCGAACGCGCACCGCCGTTCCGATCGGCGGACTGTCCGGGCCGGCCATCAAGCCGATCGCGCTCGCGGCCGTGTATCAGGTCGCCCGAGCCCTGCCCGAGGTGCCGATCATGGGCGTCGGCGGCATCGCGAGCGCGGACGACGCCGTCGAGTTCCTCCTTGCGGGGGCCTGGGCGGTCCAGCTCGGGACGGCGCTGCTCACGGACCCGTCCGCGCACGTGGAGATCGGGCGGGGGATCCTGGAGTACCTGCGGAGCAAGGGCCTGTCCTCGCCGGCCGATCTGCGCGGGCGGCTCCGGGTGCGCGAGCGCGTCGAGGGGGTCCCGTGATCCCGCGCCCGGTCAACCCGCTCATCGTGGCGGTCGACACCTCGGACCTCGAGGCGGCCGTCTCGCTCGGCCGCACCCTGCAGGGTCACGTGGGCCTGATGAAGGTCGGGCTCGAGCTGTTCGCGGCCCACGGCCCCGAGTCCGTGACGCGGCTCCGTGCGTTCGCGCCGGTGTTCCTGGACCTGAAGCTCCACGACATCCCGGCCACGGTGGAGGGGGCGGCTCGAAGCGGGGCCCGGCTCGGCGCCGCGATGCTCACCGTGCACGCGCTCGGCGGCGAGGCGATGGTGGCGGCCGCCGTCCGCGGCGCCCGCGAGGGTGCCGACGCCGCCGACGCCCCCGAGCCGTCGATCCTGGCCGTGACCGTGCTCTCGAGCCTGGGCGGGGAGGGGCTCGCCTCTCCCGCGTCGCTCGCGTACGAGGCGACCGCGGCGGGGGCGACGGGCGTCGTCGTCTCCGGTGAGGACGTGACCGTCGTCCGCGAGGTGCTCGGCGAGTACGCGTGCGTCGTCGTCCCCGGCATCCGCCCGGCCGGAACGAACGGCCACGATCAGGTGCGCATCCTCACGCCCGAGGAGGCGGTCGAACGCGGAGCCGACTATCTCGTCGTCGGACGTCCGGTCACGGGCGCTCCCGACCCGGCTGGCGCGGCGCGCGCGATCGTGTCGTCGGTTCGGTGATGGTGGGGCGCAACGAAAACCGCAGGTCGGGCGCTTGCGTCGCGTTGCTGGCCCGAGGGCGCGTGACTATACTCCCGGCGTTCCCGAAGACGATCGAAGGAGTGTCGTCATGCCCCTACCCGTTCTGAGCCCCGAGGATCGAGCGAAGGCCCTCGAGAAGGCGGCCGAGGCGCGACGCAAGCGCGCCGAGCTGAAGGGACAGTTGAAGTCCGGCAAGCTCACGCTGAAGGACGTGCTGGCCCGTTCGGACGACACGGTCGGCAAGATGAAGGTCTCCAACGTCCTCGAGTCGCTCCCGGGTGTGGGCAAGGTGCGGGCGCGCAAGATCATGGAGCGGCTCGACATCTCCGCGAGCCGACGCGTGAAGGGTCTCGGCGCCAAGCAGCGGGAGTCGTTGCTCGGCGAGTTCGCGAAGAAGTAGGGCGCTGGCCGTCCGGCGCGGCAGGCTCGTCGTCCTGGCCGGTCCCTCGGGCGTCGGCAAGGGCACCCTCGTTCGCCGGCTCATCGATCGGATCCCGCACCTGGTGCTCTCCGTCTCGGTGACCACCCGGGAACGGCGTCCCATCGAACGCGAGGGCGTCGAATACCTGTTCGTGAGCGACGCCGAGTTCGACCGCATGAGTGCCGCCGGCGAGCTGCTCGAGTGGGCCGAGATCTTCGGTCACCGGTCGGGAACGCCCGCCGAGCCCGTGCGCCGAGCCCTCGAGCAGGGGCGGGACGTCCTGCTGGAGCTCGACGTGCAGGGAGCGGCCCAGGTCCGCGCCCGGGAGCCCGCGGCCGTGCTCATCCTGCTCGAGCCGCCCACCCTGGACGAGCTCGCCCGCCGGCTGCGATCTCGGGGGACCGAGGACGAGGCGAGCATCGCGCGGCGACTGGCGAAGGCGACCTGGGAGCTCGAGCAGCGGAACGCGTTCGATCACGCCGTCGTGAACGACGACGTGGACCGAGCGACGGGGGAGGTCGCTGCTATCATCGAGGCGTTCCCGCAGGTCAACGACCCAACCACGGAAGGAACGACCCACCCATGATCGAACCGAAGATCGACGACCTCCTGGCGCACGTCGACTCGAAGTACACGCTCGTCACGCTGGCAGCCAAGCGGGCCAGGGAGATCAACTCCTACTACAACCAGCTCGGCGAAGGGCGTGCCGAGTTCGTCCCGCCGCTCGTCGAGACCGGGCTTCGGAACAAGCCCCTGTCGATCGCCCTCGAGGAGATCGCCGAGGGCAAGATCAACGCCGAACGGCCGGAGGGCGTCGGCATCAAGTAGCGCGGGGCCCCGGTCCCGGCTCGAGGGCAGAGGGGAGGACGCGACGGGGTCCGAACGTTCCGTCCTCAGCGGTCGTCGGGTGCTGCTCGGCGTCACCGGGGGCATCGCGGCCTACAAGGCGTGCATCCTGGTCCGGCTGCTCCGACTGCACGGGGCCTCGGTGCGGGTCGTCATGACGCGCTCCGCCGAGCGGTTCGTGGGACCGGCCACGTTCGCGGCGCTGTCGGACCATCGCGTGTACACCGACCTGTGGGAGGAGCCCGGGACGGTGCTCCACGTGCGGCTCGCCCACGAGACCGACGTCGCGGTCCTCGCCCCGGCGACGGCCAACGTCATCGCCAAGCTCGCGAACGGCGTCGCCGACGACCTGCTCACCTCGACGATGCTCGAGATGTCCGCCCCGATCGTGATCGCGCCGGCGATGCACACCGGGATGTGGGAGCACCCGGCGACGCGCTCGAACGTCGAGACCCTCGCCCGCCGCGGCGCGCGACTCGTGGGACCGGCGCAGGGTCCGCTCGCGGCCGGCGACGAGGGCGTCGGCAGGATGAGCGAGCCGGAGGAGATCCTCGACGCCGTGACCGAGGCGCTCGCCGGGGATCTCGCCGGCCGCCACGTCGTGATCAGCGCGGGACCGACGTGGGAGCCGATCGACGCGGTGCGGTTCCTCGGCAACCGCTCGACCGGCAAGATGGGGTTCGCCGTGGCGTCCGAGGCGTACGCCCGCGGCGCCGAGGTCACGCTCGTCGTCGGCCCGGGCACCGTCGACCCGCCGTCCGGCCCGGAGGTCGTGCGCGTCGAGACCGCGCAGGAGATGCGTTCGGCGGTCTTCGACGCCGCTCGAGGCGCGGACGCGGTCGTCATGGCGGCGGCCGTCGCGGACTTCCGTCCGGACGCGCGGGCCGAGGGCAAGCTCCGCAAGGAGAGCGGACCGCCCGAGGTGCGCCTGGTCCCGAACCCCGACATCCTCCAGGAGCTCGGCGACGCGGCCGAGGGCCTCGTGCTCGTCGGGTTCGCGGCGCAGACGGAAGACCTCGAGGCGGCCGGGCGGGAGAAGCTGCAGCGCAAGCACCTCGACCTGCTCGTGGCGAACGAGGTCGGGCGCGAAGGCACCGGGTTCGGCTCGGAGACGAACCGCGCGGCCATCCTGTCGGCGGACGGGCAGGACGAGCCGGTGCGGGAGTGGACGAAGGCCGAGCTCGCCGCGGCGATCTGCGACCGCCTCGTCAAGCTGCTCGCCCGGTGAGGTCGGAGGTCGCTGCTATGCTCCGCCCGACCATGGGCCACGGCTACGTGTTCTCCTCCGAATCGGTCACCGAAGGCCATCCGGACAAGCTCGCGGATCGCATCTCCGACGCGGTGCTCGACGCCATCCTCGAGCTCGATCCCAACGGCCGGGTGGCGTGCGAGACCCTCGTGACGACCGGGCTCGTCATGGTGGCCGGCGAGATCAGCACGACCGAGTACATCGACATCGCCGGGGTGGTCCGCCGCACGATCACCGACATCGGCTACACGTCGACGAGCTTCGGGATCGACGGCGACACGTGCGGGGTGATCACCTCGATCCAGGATCAGTCGCCGGACATCGCCCGAGGGGTCGACGACGCACTCGAGCATCGCCAGGGGCACTCGTCCGACGAGCTCGACCTCCTCGGCGCCGGCGACCAGGGCATGATGTTCGGCTTCGCCTGCCGCGAGACCGAGGAGCTCATGCCGGTGCCGATCGCGATGGCGCACCGGCTCGCGAAGCGGCTCGCGGACGTCCGCAAGGCCGGCGTGATCCCGTACCTGCGTCCGGACGGCAAGAGCCAGGTCACCGTCGCCTACGAGGGCACCGTCCCGACGCGCGTCGACACCGTGCTCATCAGCGCACAGCACCGCGAGGAGGTGGACGTCGAGACGCTGCTTGCCCCCGACGTCGCGGCCGAGGTCATCGATCCGGTCCTGCGCGAGTTCGAGATCGACGCGGGGGACGCGCGCATCCTCGTGAACCCGACCGGCCGGTTCGAGATCGGCGGTCCCAAGGCCGACACGGGCCTCACCGGGCGCAAGATCATCGTCGACAGCTACGGCGGCATGGCGCCGCACGGCGGCGGCTGCTTCTCGGGCAAGGACCCGACGAAGGTCGACCGATCGGCCGCGTACATGGCGCGGTACGTCGCGAAGAACCTCGTGGCCGCCGGCGTCGCCGAGCGGCTCCAGATCCAGGTCGCCTACGCGATCGGAACCGCCCACCCGGTCTCCCTGGCCGTCGACACGTTCGGCACCGAGCACGTGGACCCGGCCGCGATCACGGACGCGGTCTGGGAACGGTTCGACTTCCGGCCCGCGGCCATCATCCGGGACCTCGACCTGCGGCGCCCGATCTACCAGGACACGGCCGCCTACGGCCACTTCGGCCGCAAGGAGTTCCCCTGGGAGGCGACCGATCGCGCGGATGAGCTCCGCCGCGCGTTCGGCTGACGCCGCTCCGCGTCCAGGCCCCGTCGCCGTCTGCGTCGACCGGCCGGTCCTCTCGCTCGACCGCCCGTTCACCTACGAGCTCCCCGAGGGACTCGACGCGAGGGTCGGCTCGCTCGTCCAGGTCCCGTTCCACGGTCGGGCGGTGCGCGGCTGGGTGCTCGGACCGACGAACGACCTCCCGAAGCGGATGGCCCCGATCCGCGCGGTGGTCTCGCCGATCCCGCAGTTCGACGAGCGGATGCTCGAGCTGTTCCGCTGGATGAGCGTCCGCTACGTGGCACCGCTCGCCTCGATCATCCGGCGCTCGAGCCCTCCCCGGGTGGCCGGCGAGGAGACCGAGCCGACGAGGGGCGCTTCGCAGACGACGCCGAGCGCGCCCGGGCCGGAGCGCGTCGATCGGGGTCGGCCGTCGCCGCTGTCGCGATGCCGCAACGGCGACCGCCTCCTCCGAGCGCTCGCCGGCGGAGCCGGTGCGTTCGTGGTGCGGCCCGGTCCGGACGACGAGGCGGCGATCGCGGTCGAGTGCGTTCGCGCGACGCTCGCCTCGGGGCGCACGGCGATCGTGATCGTCCCCGAGGCCGACCCGCTCCCCGCGACCGCCGCCGCGATCGGCGAGGCGTTCGGCGACGCGGTCGAGTGGTTCCTCGGCGGGGACCGGCGGGCCCGCTACCGAACGTGGATCGACATCCAGAGCGGGAGCCGCCCCGTCGTGATCGGCACCCGGCCCGCGGTCTTCGCGCCCGTGCCCGATCTCGGACTCGTGTTCGTCCATCGCGAGGCTCACGCGGGACATCGGGACGAGCGCTCCCCGCGGTTCCACGCCCGCGACGTGGCCCGCGCGCGAGCCGAGCTCGAGGGCGCGGTCTGCGTCCTCGAGTCGTTCGCGCCCTCGCTCGAGGCGGTGGCCGGCGGTGGGATCCCGGTCGAGACCCCCGGACGTCCCTGGGCCCCCGTGGAGGTCGTCGCTCCCGGGCCCGAGGGTCGCTCGCCCCGGTTGCTCCGCGCGCTCGCTCAGGCGCGCCGGGCCTTCGTCTACGAACCGCTGCGCGGGTATGGGGTCGCGCGCGTCTGCCGGTCCTGCGGCGAACCCGCGGCATGCGCCGAGTGTCGCGGCACCGTGCGGATGGAGCGCGGGAGCGTGCGGTGCGCGGTCTGCGGCGCCGAGGGCCGCTGCGCGACGTGCGGCTCGAACGACTTCGGGATCGCCCGCGGCGGGGCCGAGCGCGTGGAGGAGTGGGCGCGGACGGTGACTCGCGTTCCCGTCCAGCATCTCGAGCCGAGCGCGCCGGCCCGCCCTCCGGCCGATCCGGAGGTGCTCGTCGGCGGCGTGGACACCGTGAAGGACTTCGGTCCGCTCGGCCTGGACCTCGTCGCGATCCTGAACGCGGACGTGTCGCTGCGCCGCCCGGGGCTGGCCGCCCGGGAGCGAGCGCTCACGACCTGGTTCGAGGCGGCGGCGTGGGCGCGGCGCGACGGTCGCGTGATCGTGCAGACGGCGCATCCGAACGACCCGGCGGTGCAGGCCCTCGTGGCGGGACGGCCGGCTCGGTTCCATCGTGCGGAGTCCGCGCGTCTGGAGGAGGCCGGCTTCCCGGCAGGGGCCGCCGTGTTCCGCGTGGTCGGGGACGCCGAGCTCGAATCGGTGCTCGACGGGCTCCCGCACCACGCGCTCCTCGTTTCGAGCACGTCGGAGGCGACGGTATGCTTGCTCGCGCTCGATCCGGCGGACGTCGCGCGGTTCGGCGAGGCGATGCGGCGATGCGCCGAACGGGGGGTCGTGTCGCGGGTCGAGGCCGAACCCCACGTGTGAACGCCACGAGGACCCGGAGCCCGACATGGCCGTGATGCCGATCCGCACGCTCGGAGACCCCGTGCTCCGCGAGGTCGCCCTGCCGGTGGAGCGGTTCGACGATGCGCTCGCCCGTCTCGCGCAGGACATGGTCGAGACGATGCTCGCGGCCCCGGGCGTGGGGCTCGCCGGCAACCAGGTGGGACGACGCCTCGCCTGCTTCGTCTACGACGATCGCGACGGGCACGCCGGCTTCGTCGCCAATCCCGGGCTCTCCGAGCTCGAGGGCGAGGACGCGATCGACGAGGGATGCCTGTCGATCCCCGGCCCGTACCACCTCACCTCGCGCGCGTTCTCGGTCCGGCTCCGGGGTCGTGATCTGTCCGGCGCCCCGATCGCCGTCCGGGCCGAGGGACTGCTCGCCCGCATCTTCCAGCACGAGACCGATCACCTGAACGGCGCGCTGTTCATCGACCGGCTCGACGACGACGGACGCCGGGACGTGATGCGCCAGCTCCGCGAGTTG
>DATBLA010000003.1:0-1920 GCA_036555645.1 Actinomycetota bacterium | reverse complement strand
GAGGCAGCGAACCGGATCGGGCGCGACCCCGAAACGGTCCGCCGCTGGATCCGCTCCGGCAAGCTCCGAGCACAGAAGGTCGGGACCCAGCATCTGATCGACGAAACGGACCTGGAGCACCTGCTGTCCGAGGATGGTTCGCTCCCGCTCCCGAACGCGTGGGCGCGCACCTGGACCGGCGAGCCGCAACCGGACTGGGTGCGCCTCCTGCATCGGTCGCGGCGCGGGCGCTGACGTGCTGGTGATCGACGCGAGCGTCGCGCTGCCCGCGAGCGCGTCGCCCGGGGGCTTCGACGTGTTCCGTGAGGAGCTCATCGCCCCCCCGCTGCTGTGGTCGGAGGTCCGATCCGTCCTGCACGAGGCGGCATGGCGGCGAGACCTCTCGGAGAAGCAGGCGACGAGCTCGCTCCAGGCGTTCGCGCGGTCCGGCGTGAGACGGCGGGATCACCGGCGGCTCGGGGAGACGGCGTGGAGGATCGCGAGCGATCTCGGGTACGCCAAGACGTACGACGCGGAGTACCTCGCGCTCGCCGACCTGCTCGGGTGCCGCTTCGTCACGCTCGACCGGCGGCTGCGCCGAGGCGCCGATCGACTCGGGTTCGTCGTGAGCCCGGACGAGGTCTGAGTGCCGAAGACAAGGCGGCGCTGCGAGTGGGCGCCCGTCGCCGACCCCATGTACGTCGCGTACCACGACGAGGAGTGGGGCGTTCCGGTCCACGACGAGCGGCGCCTGTTCGAGATGCTCACGCTCGAGGGCGCCCAGGCCGGCCTGTCGTGGTCGACGATCCTTCGAAAGCGCGAGGGCTACCGGCGCGCGTTCGCGGGCTTCGATCCCTCGAAGGTCGCCCGCTTCACGCCGGCCAAGGTGGAGCGGCTCATGCTCGACCCCGGGATCGTCAGGAACCGGTTGAAGATCGAGTCGACGGTCCACAACGCCCGACGGGTGCTCGAGCTGCACGAGGCCGGCGAGACGCTCGACGGCGTCCTGTGGGCACACGTCGGCGGGCGGCCGCTCGTCGGGCAGTGGAAGCGCCTGGGCGAGATCCCCTCCGAGACCCCGGAGTCCCGCGCGATGAGCAAGGACCTGAAGCGGCGGGGGTTCCGGTTCGTCGGACCGACGGTCTGCTACGCCTTCATGCAGGCCTGCGGCATCGTGAACGACCACGTCACGAGCTGCTTCCGGTACCGAGCGGTGCGCCGCGGCGCAACTCGATAGGGTGGAGGTTCGGTCCCTCACCGGGAGGAGGACGCGTCATGGACAAGGTCGTGCACTTCGAGATCCCCGTCGACGACCTGGCTCGTGCGAAGACGTTCTACGGGTCGGTCTTCGGCTGGAGCCTCGAGACGATGTCGATGGGCGAGGGCGGCGACTACACGATCGCGGAGACGACGGCCGTGGACGAGCAGACCCGCATGCCGACCGAGCCGGGGGCGATCAACGGCGGCCTCATGGCCCGCACGGATCTGACGCCGGCGCCGGTCGTCACCGTCGGCGTGGCCTCGATCGACGCCAGCCTGAAGGAGATCGAGTCGGCGGGAGGCACCACCCTCACGCCCAGAACCGAGATCGCGAACATGGGCGCCTTCGGGTACTTCAAGGACACCGAGGGCAACGTCATCGGTCTGTGGGAGACCCTCTGATCGAGGTTCGAATCCGGCCGCTCGCACGGCGAGCGGCATGAGCGGCTACGACGTCGCGGTCGTCGGGGCGGGGGTGCACGGTGCCAGCGCCGCGTTCCACCTCGCCGGCCGCGGCGTCCGGGTCGTGGTCCTGGAGAAGGTGGCCCCGGCGGGTGGCCCCACCGGCCGCTCGAGCGCGATCTGCCGCGCCTACTACACGAACCCGTTCCTCGCGGCCGTCGCGCGCGACTCGATCGCGATGTTCCGAACGTTCGAGGAGCACACCGGCCGCGACGCGGG
>DATBLA010000002.1:0-6096 GCA_036555645.1 Actinomycetota bacterium | reverse complement strand
GGCTGGGCGGACACCTGGATGATCTCGGCGAACGCGCCGCACCCGAACTGCATGCTGGAGTGGATGAACTGGACCCTGAAGCCGGACATCCAGGCGGAGGTCGCCTACTGGTACGGCGCGGCCGGCAGCAACGTGAACTCCTGTGACGAGCTGCGGACGCTGCTCGGCAAGAAGTACGCCGATCTCGTGGATACGGTGCGGTACGGCAACTGCGGCAACGCCGACTTCCTGGACTCGATCTGGGTGTGGCGGACGCCCGAGGCGAACTGCCACGACGACCGTGGCGATGTCTGCATGGACTACTCGGTCTGGCAGCAGAAGTGGACCGAGATCCGCGGCGCGTAACGACGATCGGTGGCCCCGGGGACCGGACGGTCCCCGGGGCTCCGTCCATCATCGGGGGGACGATGTGTCGGCGGTGACGACGGGCCGGCCCGGGACGTCGGTCGTCCGCCGAGTCTCCACGTTCCTGCACCGGCACGGGGGCACGAGGCTCGGGCTGCTGCTCGGCGGGCCGCTCCTGTGGTTCATCGGGATCTACATCGGGTCGCTCGTGATCCTGTTCCTTTCCGGGTTCTGGCGCCTCGACGTCTTCACCAGCGAGGTCGTCAAGGACTGGGGGCTCCAGAACTTCCAGACGCTGCTCCACGACCCCGTCTACCGCACGATCACGATCCGCACGGTCGCGCTCGCCCTCGCGGTGACCGTGGCCGATGTGATCCTCGCGTTCCCGCTTGCCTACTACGCCGCGCGCCTCGCGACGCCTCGGGTGCGCAACGCGATCCTCGTGGCCGTGGTCATCCCGCTGTGGGCCAACTACCTGGTCCGGGTGTTCGCGTGGAAGCTGATCCTGTCACCCGGCGGGTTCCTGAACTGGATGGTCGAGTCCCTCGGCCTCGGCTCGCTGCAGCTCGGGAACTCGAACTGGGCGATCTGGATCACGTTCACCTACCTCTGGCTGCCGTTCGTGCTGCTGCCGATCTATGGGGCGCTCGAGCGCGTGCCGTCGTCGTACCTGGAGGCCTCTGGCGACCTCGGCGCGAAGGGGTGGATGACGTTCCGTCGCGTCGTGTTCCCCCTGATCGTGCCGGGCATCGTCGCCGGCTCGATCTTCTCCTTCTCCCTCACGCTCGGGGACTACATCGTCCCCAGCCTCGCGGGGAACACGAAGTTCATCGGGAACGTGATCTACGACAACGTGGGCGTTGCGAACAACGTGCCGTTCGCCGCCGCCTATGCGTTGGTGCCGGTGGCGATCATGATCGTGTACCTGCTGATCGCGAAGCGCATGGGCGCGTTCGAGGCGCTGTAGACGATGGAATCCCGGTTCGCGCGCTTCCTGATCCGGTTCGGGGCCATCGTCGCGATGCTGTTCCTGTACATCCCGCTCGTGATCGTCGTGCTGTACGCCTTCAACAACAGCGTCGGGCAGAAGTGGCCGATCACGAGCTTCACCACGAAGTACTTCGGGCTCGCCTGGCGGAGCGAAGACCTGCGCACGTCGATCGTGAACTCGCTGCAGATCGCAACGGTCGCGACGATCCTCGCGCTGCTGCTGGGGAGCGCCGCGGCGTTCGCGGTGCACCGCTACCGGTTCTTCGGCCGCAACGCGATGTCCCTGCTGCTGGTGTTGCCGATCGCGTTGCCCGGCATCGTGACCGCGATCGCGCTCCTCTCCTCGTTCACGAACTTCGGCGTCACGATCGGCCTCTTCACCACGATGGTCGGCCACGCGACCTTCTGCATCGTGGTCGTTTACAACAACGTGATCGCGCGGCTGCGACGCACGCCGGGCTCCTTGGTCGAGGCGTCGATGGACCTGGGGGCGGACGGCTGGCAGACGTTCCGTCACGTGACGTTCCCGGCGGTCCGGACCGCCCTGATCGCCGGCGCGCTGCTCGCGTTCGCGCTGTCGTTCGACGAGATCATCGTGACGAACTTCCTGGTGGGCGCCGAGACGACGGTGCCGAAGTTCATCTTCAACAACCTGCGGCAGCCGAGGAACCGGCCGATCGTCAACGTCGTCGCCGTGGTGGCGATGCTGATCATGCTGATCCCGGTAATCATCGCGCAGCGGCTGGCGGGCGGCGCCCAGGCGGTCGGGACCTCGGGACGGCGGAGGGACCGCGCGGTCGCGGTCGAGCCGCTCGAGGGCGCGGAGCCCTAGCGGCGACGGACGGGCGGCGAACGGACGGGCGGCGACGGACGGGCTCGACGGCCGCTCTCGATGCGGCCGCTCCTACAGGTACTGACCGGAGCGCGAAGGTCCGTCCCCAGGTGTGCCGGCCTCGGGGTTCTGCGCCATCAGCCCACGCCGGCGGAGCTCCTCGAACTGCGCCCGCGCCGCCGCCTGCTGGGCGAACATCGCGGCCTGGATCCCGTGGAAGAGCCCCTCGAGCCATCCGACGAGTTGCGCCTGGGCGATCCGGATCTCGGATTCGCTCGGGACCTCGCCGACGGGGGGCGTGAGGCTCGCGAGCTCCTCGCGGAGGTCGTCGGAGACGGACTCGCCCAGCTCGCCGACGGCGCGCTGATAGATCTCGGCGAGCCGCTTGCGGCCGGCTTCGTCGAGCGTGGCCTGGCGGGTCTCGTCCAGGAGCTCGCGCACCATGCTGGCGATCCGCAGCAGCTTGGCCGGCTCGGTGATCGTCTCGCCGGACGGCGCCGTCCCGGCCTCCTCCGGCGGCTGACCGACGACCTCGACCGGCGGCGTCTGGGCGTCCTGGCTCATCGATTCAACCTAGCACCGCGGCTCACGATCCAGCGGCGAGCGTGCGGATGAACAGCGCTTCGGCGAGCGCCGATCGCTCCAGGTCGCCCAGGTCGACGCTCTCGTTCACCGAGTGGATGTTCGATCGGTCGTCCATCGCCCCCACGATCAACACGGCGATGCCCGGGAACGTGTCGACGAGCATCGGCACGAGCGGGATCGAGCCGCCCGATCCGACCTCGAGCGGCTCGACGCCGTACGCCTCCGCGAGCGCCTCCCGGGCGGCACGGAACGCCGCCGCGTCCGTGTCGACCAGGTGACCCTGGCCCGCCTCGAACCCGCCCGCCTCGTCCTCGATCGACACCTCGACCCCCCACGGGGCGTGGGCTCGGAGGTGGGCGATCAGCCTGCGCCGGCCCTCGGCCGCATCGTCGCCGGGCGCGAGGCGCAGGCTCACCCGCGCCCGCGCAACCGGCACGAGTTGGTTCGACGACCCGTGGATCGCCGGCGCGTCGATCCCCAGCACGGAGACCGCAGGCCCGGCCCACACCCGATCCGACAGCGACCCCGACCCGATCGAGCGGACGCCCGGTCGGACGCCCGCCTCGCGGCGGAACTCCTGCTCGTCGAGCTGCATCCCGGGCCAGCGGAACCGGCGGAGCCCCTCGATCCGGACGTTCCCGTCGTCGTCGTGCAGCGAGGCGATGATCCGCGCGAGGGCGGTGATCGCGTCGGGGATCGGCCCCCCGTAGCTGCCGCTGTGCTGGGCCTGGTCGAGGACGCGCACCCCGACGACGCAGTCCGTCACGCCGCGGAGGCTGACGTCGATCGCCGGGACCCCGGTCCGGTGGTTCCCGCCGTCCGCGATCACGGCGACGTCGGCGCGCAGCAGATCGGCGTTGCCCCTGACCAGGTCGGGAAGGTGTTCGGTGGAGCACTCCTCCTCGCCCTCGATCACGATCTTGAGCGCGCACGGCATCGGGCCCTCGGCGAGCAGCGCTCGGACCGCGGCCGCGTGGATCGCGATCCCGCTCTTGTCGTCGGCGGCGCCGCGACCGAACATCCGCCCGTCCCGCACGACCGGCTCGAACGGCGGCGTATCCCACTGCTCGAGCGGGCCCTCCGGCTGCACGTCGTGATGCGCGTACAGCAGGATCGTGGGCGCTCCGGCCGGGCCGGCGATCTCGCCGAAGACCGCCGGGTGACCGCCCGGGAGCTCGAGGAGCCTCGCCCCCGCGACGCCGGCTTCGATCAGGACGTCGCGCGTGGTCTCGGCGGAGGCGCGGACGTCCGCCGGGTCGTAGCCCGGGTAGCCGCGGGACGGGATCCGCACGAGCCGCTCGAGCGCGGCGATCGTGATCGGCATGTCGGAGGCGATGCGTTCGCGGAGGTCCATGAGGGCGAACGATACCGCCCGGCCGAGCCTGCCGATCAGGACTGTGGCTCGCTCGCCATCCGCCAGTCGTACGGGCTCACGAACGAG
Source organism: Actinomycetota bacterium (assembly GCA_036555645.1). Lineage (GTDB taxonomy): Bacteria > Actinomycetota > UBA4738 > UBA4738 > HRBIN12 > DASSJM01. The sequence goes on along the minus strand of DATBLA010000002.1, from coordinate 1,903 downwards.
GTCACGGCCTGCGCGTAGTTCGAGCGCTCGAAGGCGATGGGGTTCGCGACGTTGCGCTGGCTCATGCTCCCCTTCGCCTGCTCGACGGACGCGTAGCCGTGCTCGTCGAGCCAGCGCTCCACGCCCTCGAGCAGCTCCGCGAGGTAGTCGGGTCCGTTGCGGAGCAGCGTCGAGGCGACCATCACGGCGTCCGCCCCGACCAGCAGCATCTTGATCGCGTCCTCGGAGGTGTGGACCCCCGTCGTCGAGGCGAGCGACGCGTCCACGCGATCGCGCAAGATCGCCACCCATCGCAGGGGAAGCAGGAGCTCGGCGGCGGTGGAGAGATGCAGCGTCGGATCCACCGACATCGTCTCCAGGTCGATGTCCGGCTGCATGAAGCGGTTGAACAGGACCAGGCCGTCCGCGCCGGCCGACACGAGCCGTCGCGCCACGTGGCCGACCGAGCTGAAGAACGGGCCGATCTTGACCGCGAGCGGGATCGTCACCTCCGCGCGGACGGCCTCCACGAGGCTCTCGTAACGGAACTCCACGGCCTCGCTCGGCTCGTCGGGATCGGCCGCGATGAAGTAGATGTTCAGCTCGAGCGCGTCGGCCCCCGCCTCCTCCATCCGGCGAGCGTGGGCCACCCAGCCGCCGAGCGAGATGCCGTTCAGGCTGGCGATCACGGGGATCTTCAGCTCCTTCTTCGTCGCCTCGACGTGGCGGAGGTAGGCCTCGGGCCCGGTGTTGTAGTCCTCGAACTCCGGGAGGTAGGACAGCGCCTCCGCGTAGCACTCGGCGCCGACCTCGAGGGTGCCGTGCAGCTGCAGCTCGTCGTGCTCGATCTGCTCCTCGAAGAGCGACGGGAGGACCACGGCGCCGGCGCCCGCGGCCTCGAGGCGCCGGAGCGTCTCGATCCGTTGCCCGAGGGGGGAGGCGGAGGCGACGAGGGGGGAGCGGAGCTCGAGGCCCAGGTAGGTGCTGCGAAGGTCGACGCTCATCGTGGTTCCCCCTCCTCCTGCGCGGCGGCCGCGGTGGCCGCCGGTGCGTCCCCGGGCGGGCTCGCCGCCGCGTCCTCGTGCGGGACGGTCCGGTCGATCCCCGCCAGCTGCTCGTACAGGTGCCAGCGGGCGTCGACGTCCTCCTGCGCCTGCTCCAGCAGGCGTTCCGCGCGGAACGGGTCCGTCCGCGAGAGCATCGCGTAGCGGGCCTCCTTCAGCGCGAAGCTCTTCACGGGGATCGACGGGCGCTTGCTGTCGAGGTGGAACGGGTGCTCGCCGGCCGCGGTCAGCGACGGGTCCACGCGGTACAGCGGCCAGTAGCCGCTCTTCACCGCCTCGATCTGGTGGGTCATCGCCGTGGACATGTCCACCCCGTGCGCGATGCAGTGGCTGTAGGCGATCACGAGCGACGGCCCCCGGTGGCGCTCGGCCTCCACGAGCGTCTTGACCGTGTGCGGCATGTCGGCGCCCATCGCGATCTGCCCGACGTACACGTTCCCGTAGGCCGACGCGATCATCCCGAGGTCCTTCTTGCCGCTCGACTTCCCGGCGGCCGCGAACTTCGCGACGGCGCCTCGCGGCGTGGCCTTCGACGCCTGCCCCCCGGTGTTCGAGTACACCTCGGTGTCGAGGACCAGGACGTTGACGTCTCGACCCGTCGCGAGCACGTGGTCGAGCCCGCCGAACCCGATGTCGTACGCCCAGCCGTCGCCGCCCACGATCCACACGCTCGTCGGGACGAGCGCGTCCGCGACGGCCAGGAGGTCGATCGCGCGCGGTCCCTCGATCCGCGCCAACCGCGTCCGGAGCTCCCCCACGCGGAGGCGCTGCAGCGCGATCGCGTCATCGTCCGGGGCGTGCGCACCCGCCTGAAGCCCGTGGACGAGGTTGTCCCCGAGCTCCGGCTCGAGCGTGTCGAG
>DATBLA010000001.1:0-5578 GCA_036555645.1 Actinomycetota bacterium | reverse complement strand
ACGACGCCGATCGCGCCGAGGACGACGATCGGCGGGATCCGAAACGACCGGCCGATCGTCGGGTGGCGCGCCTCCATGCGCGCCCGCGCTCGATCCAACGCCCCCGGTGAGCCGTCGATCGGCGCCTCCCGCCGCCACACGCTTCGAAGCACGACCGAGGCGAAGACCGCCCATCCGAGCAGCCACCACAGGGTGAGTGGGCTCGAGGCGGTCGAGAAGCCTGCCAGACCTCCCCACGGCGCCAGCGCGAGCACGAAGGCGGTGAGGACGAGCCGACCCACGGGCCCGAAGGTCGTCGCACCCTTTTGCCACCGGGAGGACCTGGGGCGATCGGGCGGGTCGAGGAAGTGCACGACCGGCGCGGACGAGACCTCCCGAGGCGTCAGCTGGCGAACCTGGTGGTAGCAGCGCACGCACCACATCACGTGGGGAGTCAGGTCGGCCCCGCACGCCGAACACGTCCTCGATGCCGTCATCTCTCCACACGTATCGGCCGTGGTGGCCGGTCGCTCCACCTACACTGGACGAACGCCAGCGGCCGCAGCCAGCGACCGGGAAGGAGCCACCGGTGGCCGACCTCATGGATGCCGTCACCTCCCTCGCCAAGCGGCGGGGGATCGCCTTCCAGTCCAGCGAGATCTACGGGGGTCTCCGCTCGTCCTGGGACTACGGTCCCCTCGGCGTGGAGCTTCGCCGCAACGTCCGCAACGCCTGGTGGCGCTCGATGGTGCAGCTCCGCGACGACATCGTCGGGCTCGAGGCCGCGATCATCATGTCGCCGAAGGTGTGGGAGGCGAGCGGCCACGTCGAGGGCTTCCACGACCCGCTCGTCGAGTGCCTGAACTGCCACCAGCGCTTCCGCGAGGATCACCTGGGCCCCGATCCCGCCTGCCCGAACTGCGGCGAGCGCCGGTTCACCGAGCCCCGCCAGTTCAACCTCATGTTCTCCACGCACATGGGACCCGTCGAGGACGAATCGAGCGTGGCCTACCTGCGGCCCGAGACGGCGCAGGGGATGTTCGTGGACTTCCCGATCGTCCAGCAGACCTCGCGCAAGAAGATCCCATTCGGGATCGCGCAGGTCGGCCGGTCCTTCCGCAACGAGATCACGCCGGGCAACTTCATCTTCCGCACGCGCGAGTTCGAGCAGATGGAGATGGAGTACTTCGTCGAGCCCGGGACCGACGACGAGTGGTTCGAGTACTGGGTGAACGAGCGGATGCAGTGGTACGTCGATCTCGGCATCCGAAAGGACAAGCTGCGCATCCGCCCGCACGACCCCGACGAGCTCGCCCACTACGCGAAGGCCGCCTCCGACGTCGAGTACGAGTTCCCGTTCGGCTGGCAGGAGGTCGAGGGGATCGCGAACCGCACCGACTTCGACCTGAAACGCCACGAGATGGCGAGCGGGCAGGACCTGTCGTACTTCGACCAGGAGAACGACCGCCGGTACGTGCCCTACGTCGTCGAGCCGGCCGCGGGGGTCGACCGGGTGGTGCTCACCGCGCTCGTCGATGCCTACCGCGAGGACGAGGCGCCCACCTCCAAGGGCGACACCGCCAAGCGAACGCTCCTCGCGCTGCACCGGGATCTGGCCCCGATCAAGGTGGCGGTGCTTCCGCTCTCGCGCAACGAGCAGCTCACGCCCGAGGCCCGCTCGGTCCGCGACCTCGTCGCGCCGCGCTGGATGTCGGTGTTCGACGACGCCGGCGCGATCGGCCGCCGGTACCGGCGCCAGGACGAGGTCGGCACGCCGTTCTGCGTGACGGTGGACTTCGACACGCTCGAGGACCGTCAGGTCACGGTCCGCGAACGCGACACGATGGCCCAGGAGCGCATCCCGGTCGCGAACCTCGTGGCCTACCTCGACGAACGGCTCTGAGCATGGAGGAACGGAGCCGGTCCGCGCACGTCGGCCTGTACGCGCTCGCGTTCGGGCTCCTGCTCGCCGCGGGGGTCGCGCTCGTGGCCTCATCGCTCGGCAACCTCCGGTCGATAGGTCTCCTATGGCTGTCCGCGGGTCTGTCGCTCGGAGCGATCGTCGTGGCGCTGTTCAGCGTGGTTGCCCGGGACCGTTCGTGAGCCGCCTTCGCTGGGCCGCCCTCGCGGCCGTGCTCGCACTCGCCGCTGCCGCCTGCACGGGGACCGACCTCGGCGGCGACGGGTCGGAAGACCAGGAGAGCCCGAGGGCGCCGGTTCCGGCCTCGCCCGAGCCCGTCGAGTCCCCCGCCGCGGGTCCGGGCTCGGCCGCTGCCGCGAATCGGCGTCTGTGCGAGATCCCGGAGGTCGATCCCGGCGAGGGCGGGTCGGGCGTCCCCGCCGAGGGTCCGACGCCGCCGGCGATCCGGCAGGTCATGAACGAGCTCGAGGAGATCCGCGGGTTCGGCTTCGCGAGCCCGGTCGTGGCCGAGGCGGTCTCGCAGGAGGAGATCGGGGACGACCTCGTCGCGTTCGCCGACCTCGCATACCCGGAAGAGCAGTACGCGCGCCGGAGCCAGGCCTGGGACACGATCGGCGTGATCCCGGACGGGACGAGCCTGCGCGATGCCTACGAGGCGTACGGCTCGGGCGCCGTGATCGGCTACTACAACACGCTGGACGGGACGCTGAAGTTCACGGCCGAGCAGGAGCCGACGCCGTTCGAGCTCACGACGCTCGCCCACGAGCTCACCCACGCGATCGACGACCAACGCTTCGGGCTCGACCGGCTGGACGTGCTCGGCGCCGAGTGCCGCGACGAGGAGGCCTCGGCTGCCCTCGCCCTCGTCGAGGGCAACGCGACGTTCTTCATGGTTCGGTGGGCACAGACCTACCTGACGGTCGAGGAGCAGGTGCAGCTCGGCCTGGAGGCGGCGTCCCTCGACACGACCCTGGAGGGCGTGCCGCCGTTCGTGCTGCGCCTCGAGTCGTGGTCCTACGACGAGGGACTCCGGTTCGTCACCGCCCTCAGCGCCCGCGGCGGCGTCGACGAGATCGACGAGGCCTTCCGGGACATCCCGGTCTCGACCGAGCAGATCCTGCACCCGGAGCGCTTCCCGAACGACGCCCCGACACCGGTCGACGTTCCCGATCTCGCGGACGAGCTCGGGGCTGGCTGGCAGGACCTCGACGTCATGACCGTCGGCGAGTCGTGGCTCGACATCGCGCTCGGGCTGCGGCTGGAAGCCGACGATGCGGCCGATGCCGCGGCCGGCTGGGACGGAGGGACGTACCGCGCGTGGTCGAACGGGCAGGAGACGGCGGTCGTGCTGTCGACCGTGTGGGACAGCGCCGAGGACGCGGACGAGTTCGCCCAGGCCATGACCGAGTGGATCGGCGAGGGCGGCGAGATCGCGCGAGTGCTCCCCGTCGACGACCGCGCGGTCACCGTCGTGTTCGCCACGGACGAGCCGACCCTCCGGTCCATCGAGTCCGCCGCCTGACCGGGCGAGCGGAGCGTCACATTCTGCGCTGCCGCGTATATGAAACAGTGCTTCACGGCGTTCTTGTGCCGTGACCGAGACCACACCCCTCAGCGTGCCTCGCGACCTCGAGACGATCGCCACCTCGGCGGATTTCGAGGCGTTCTTCCACGCCCAGCGCCCCAGGCTGCTCGGCTCGATGATCCTCATCACCGGGAGCTCGTTCGAAGCCGAGGACCTGGTCCAGGAGGCGTTCTTCAAGGTCTGGGAGCGGTGGGACCGGGTGGGTGCGATGGACGATCCCACCGGCTACCTGTTCCGGACGGCGCTCAACGCGCATCGAAGCGCCTACCGGAGGGCCGTTCGGGCGACGCGGCGTGCGCTCGCGCCACCGCCGGCGATCGACCCGTTCGACGCGGTCGCCGAGCGCGACGAGATCCTTCGGGCGCTGGGCGCGATGACCCCACGGCAGCGCGCCGCCGTCGTCCTGACCGAGTTGCACGGATACGGCGTGGACGAGGCTGCGCGAGCCCTGCGGATCCGCCCCGGGACGGTCCGGGTGCTGGTCTCGAAGGGACGCGCCAGCCTGCGATCGAGGACGGAGCCCGACGATGAGTGATTCGAAGCAGCTGCTCGAGCGCGCGAGGGACTCGGCCCTTGGGGCCGTGCCCGCGCAGGATGATTTCGGCCGGTTCGTGCAGTACCGGGACCGCCGGCGCCGCAACCAGCGCCTGGCCGCCGGCGCGGTGGCCATCGCGCTCGTCCTCGTGGTCATGGGGACGGCGCTCGCCGTGATCCGAACGCCCGACAGCACGACGCCCGGGACCTCGGGCGGTGGCGGCGTCGTCCTCCCGCCGGACGGCGAGGGCGGATGCTTCCCCGAGGACTCCTGCTGGGACCTGGACATGTACATCGTCCACCCCGACGGCAGTGGGTTGACGCGCATCGGCTACGGCTCGGAGCGCGACCTCCCGACCTCCTGGTCCCCGGACGGCGAGCGGATCGCGTTCGCCGAGGGTCTTCCCGTCCCCGAGAGCGTCGAGGAGGACACCCGCACGGCCTTCACCGCCGAGATCTACACGATCGCCGTCGACGGGACGGACGCCTTCCGACTCACGCACGATCCCGCGACCGACCTGTTCCCGGTCTACTCGCCCGACGGCACGAAGATCGTGTTCCAGTCCGATCGTGCAGGGACGTTCGACATCTGGGTCATGGACGTGGACGGCTCGAACCCGGTGAGGATCACCGAGTTCGAGAACGGCACGGCGGACGAGTACGCCCCGATCTGGTCGCCGGATGGGCAGCAGATCGCGTTCATCCGCGGCAAGTACACCAACGGTGGCGCCGGCAAGCTGTGGGTGATCGCCGCCGACGGCTCGAACGGCCACCTGCTGCTCGACGAGCCGCTCGTTTCCTTCCCGGCATGGTCGCCCGACGGGACGCGGATCGCGTTCGAGGTCGGTGACTGGCCCGAGGTCAGCGTGCAGGTGCTCGAGCTCGAGACCGAGGCGATCAGCGATCTCGGCGAGGGGTTCCACCCGATCTGGTCGCCCGACTCCACACAGCTCGCGATCTCGATCCAGGACGGCGGCTTCGCGACGGTCCCGCTCGAGGATCCGGGCAACCGAACGACCGTGTACCCGTCCACGTTCTTCGCAGGAGCATGGTCGCCGGACGGGCAGTGGATCGTGTTCAGCGATTCACCCCCGAGCGCCTGATCGGCGGCACCCCTTCCGTAGACTGAGGCCTTCGACTCGAGCCGGCCGGAGGCCGCCATGACCAAGTACGTCTACGACTTCTCCGAGGGCAACAGGGACATGAAGGACCTCCTCGGCGGCAAGGGCGCCAACCTCGCCGAGATGACGAACATGGGGCTCCCGGTGCCCCCGGGGTTCACGATCACGACCGAGGCCTGCCTCACGTTCCTGGCCGAGGGCGGCGCTCCGGCCGGGATGCTGGAGGAGGCGGGCGAGCACCTCGGCGGTCTCCAGAACGCGATGGGCAAGACGCTCGGCGACCCGAAGGACCCGCTTCTGGTCTCGGTGCGCTCGGGCGCGAAGTTCTCGATGCCCGGGATGATGGACACGGTCCTGAACCTCGGCCTGAACGACGACTCGGTCCAGGGCCTGGCTGAGCAGACCGGGGGAGACGTCCGCTTCGCGCGCGACGCCTAC